>NZ_JBHVGL010000040.1:0-24234 GCF_042800875.1 Kitasatospora sp. NPDC057595
CCCGGAGGGCCCCGGCCCCCCCCCGCGCCCGCGCCCCCGCCGAACCGGGCGGGGGCGCAGGCGCGGGGCGGGCATCGGCGGGTGGCCTCAACTGCTCTTGGCGGTACGGATGGTGAGCGCCGAGGCGAGCGCGCCGAGCAGGGCGAGGGCGGCGGCGCCCAGGAACGCGGCGGAGAAGCCGTCGGTCAGCGCGACCGGGTCGCCGAGTTCACGCGCGCCGTTGGCGGCGGCCAGCGCGGTCATCGCGGCGAGGCCGAGCGCGGAGCCGATCTGGTAGCTGGTATTGACGATGCCGGAGGCCAGACCGCCCTCGGCCGGGTTCGGCACGGCGAGCGCGGTGCCGAGCGAGGGGATGAAGGCGAGCGACATGCCGACGGCGGCGAGCAGCGAGGCGGGCAGCACGTCGACGGCGAAGCTGCCGTCGGGCCGGGCAAAGGAGAGCCAGAGCATGCCGCCGGCGAGGGCGAGCAGGCCGGTGACGATGAGCGGCTCGGGGCCGAAGCGGGCGATCAGCCGGGGCGCCAGCACGATCATCATCAGCATGGTGGCGGCGGTCATCGGCAGCAGCGCGGCGCCGGAGGCGAAGGCCTGCAGACCGAGCACCTGCTGGAGGTAGAGGTTCAGGAAGAACCACATCGGGATCCAGGCGGCGGCCATCAGCAGCTGGGCGAGGTTGGCGCCGGCCAGGTTGGGGCTGCGCCAGATGCCGAGCCGCATCAGCGGTTCGCGCCGCTTGGCCTGGAGCGCGACGAAGGCGAGGATCAGCAGCACGCCCCCGGTGAGCACCAGCCAGGTGCGCGCGGAGCCCCAACCGGTCTCCGGGGCACGGACGATGGCGTAGACGGAGACGGCGAGGCCGGCGGTGACGGTGAGCGCGCCGAGCCAGTCCACCGAGCCGCGGCGGGCGGGGGCGGCGGGCATCACGCCGGGGGTGGCGAGCAGGACGCCGAGGGCGACCGGGATGTTGACGTAGAAGACCCACTCCCAGCTGAGGTACTGGGTGATCACGCCGCCGAGGAAGACGCCCGCGGTGCCGCCGGCCGGGGCCGCCGCGCCGTACAGGGCGAGTGCCTTGCCGAGCTCCTGCGGGCGGGCGCCGAACAGGCTGATCAGCAGGGTGAGCGCGGCCGGGGCGATCAGCGCGGAGCCGGCGCCCTGGACGGCGCGTCCGGCGAGTTCGAGTCCGGGGTTCGCGGCGAGGCCGGCGAGCAGCGAGCCGGCGGCGAGGACGGCCCAGCCGGTGGCGAACAGCCGCTTGGCGCCGAACAGGTCGGAGAGTCGGCCGCCGAGCAGCAGTAGTCCGCCGAAGGCGACGACGTAGGCGTTGAAGACCCAGGACAGGCCCTCCTGGGTGAAGCCGAGCGCGGAGCGCATCTCGGGCAGGGCGACGCCGATGATCGAGGTGTCCATGATCACCATGAACTGGGCGAGGGCGATGAGCCCGAGGGCCGTCCAGCGGCGGGGCGAGGCTGCCGCGGGCGGCGCGGCCGGGGCCGCGGCGGTGAGGTCGGACATGACCACGTTCTCCTATACCGGGTGGGGGTATGTCTCCGAGGGGCGAAGGGAAACATACCCCCAGGGGGTATAGGGCGCAAGCGTTCCGGCGCCAGGGTGGTCCCGGTGGACCCCCGGTCCGGGCGGGCCTGGTCCGGTCCGCCCGCGGCCCCGAGGGTGGGGGCATGACCAACCTGAACGAGAACACCCCGGACGCCGCCCGCGACTTCGACGGCCGGACGGTGCTGATCACCGGCGGGACGAGCGGCATGGGCCTCGCCACCGCACGGCTGCTGCTGGACCGCGGGGCGAGCGTCGTGATCACCGGCCGCGACGACGCCCGACTGAGCCGGGCCGAGGTCGAACTCGGCGGTGGGGAAAGGCTGTTCACCGTCCGCGCCGACTCCTCCCGGCCCGCCGAGCTGGCCCGGCTGGCCGACCGGGTGGCGGAGCGCTACGGCCGCCTCGACGGCGTGTTCGCCAACGCCGGGGTCGGCGTCTTCGAGACCTCGGCCGAGGTGACCGAGGAGAGCTTCGACCGCACCGTGGACGTCAACTTCAAGGGCGTCCTGTTCACCGTCCTGCACGCCCTGCCGCTGCTGGAGCGGTCCGCCGGCGGCGCCTCGATCGTCCTCAACGCCTCCTGGACGCTGCACCGCGGCCTGCCCAACGCCCCGGTGTACGCGGCGACCAAGGCAGCCGTGCACAACCTCACCCGCACCCTCGGCGGCGAGTTCGCTGGGCGTGGCATCCGGATCAACTCCGTCAGTCCCGGCTACATCGTCACCGGGATGTTCCACGAGGTGATCACCGAACCGGCTCAGCAGGACGCCGTACGCTCCCTGGTGCCGCTCGGCCGGCTGGGCGAGGCGGCGGAGGTCGCCGAGGCGGTGGCCTTCCTGCTCTCGCCCCGCGCCTCCTACGTCACCGGCCAGGACCTCGTGGTGGACGGCGGCGTGGTGGCGGTCGCCAACGGCTGGTGACCTCCGCCCCGGTCGCCTCCGCTCCCGCAGCCTGGTCCTGCCAGGGCCAGGCTGCGGGAGCGCCGACCGGCAAGAATGACCGCATGAGCACGAGCCCCGCCCACCTCGCCGCCACCGGCGCCGGCCTCGCCGAGTTCCTCCGGACCCGCCGCTCCCGGCTCCGCCCCGAGGACGTCGGCCTGCCGGACCTCGGCGGCCGGCGCCGGGTGGCCGGCCTGCGCCGCGAGGAGCTCGCCCAGCTCGCCGGCGTCAGCGTCGACTACTACACCCGGCTCGAACAGGGCCGGGTCGGCAACCCCTCGGACTCCGTGCTCGACGCGGTCGCCCGCGCGCTGCGCCTCGACCCCGAGGAAGGCGGCCACCTGCACCGCCTCGCCCGTACCCGGGCCGCCCGCGGCCGACCCGCCCGCGGCGCCGGTGGCCGGGGCTCCGGCCCGCAGAAGGTCCGCCCGGCCCTGGCCCGGCTGCTCGGGGCGATGCCCGAGGTGCCCGCCGTGGTGATGGGCCGGCGGATGGACGTCCTCGACTGGAACCGCGCCGCCGTCTCCCTGCTCGGCGACTACGGCGCGCTCGCCCCCGCCGAGCGCAACATCGCCCGGATCACCTACCTCGACCCGGCCTCGCGCACCCTCTACGACGACTGGGTCGGCTGCGCGCGGGAGAACGCCGCCTTCCTCCGGCTGGAGGCCGGACGCCGCCCCGACGACCCCCGGCTCGCCGAGCTGATCGGCGAACTGTCGGTGCGCAGCCCGGAGTTCCGCCAGTGGTGGGCGGAGCACCCGGTGCGCGACAAGACCTCCGGCCGCAAGGTGTTCCGCCACCCGCTGGTCGGCCGGATGGAACTGCTCTACGAGACGCTCCGCCCGGCCGACGACCCCGACCAGGCGCTGATCACATACACCCCCGACCCCGGCAGCCCGTCCGAGGACGCCCTGCGGATGCTGATCGCCTGGGACGGCGCCCGGATCGGCCCGGCCGGCTCCACCGCAGGTGGCGGGTCGGTTACCGTCGGGCACTGACGCACCGCAAAGTACGGTCTTCTGTGCGGGAGCCCGCCCGCTTACGGTGATCCGGTACCTGTCGGAGACCCGGCGTCCGGCGGATTGACACGGTGGCCACCCGTGGCGCCGGTCGACGCCGGACGGCGTCGGACGACTCGGAGCACCCATGCCCATCCTCAAGACCTATGCCCGGCTCTGGGCCGACGGCCTGGACCACTCGCTCCCGCTGCTGCGCACCCTCACCGGGGCCGAGCCGGACCTGCTGTTCCGCTTCCACGAGATCGAACTCGCCGCCATCGGCGACTTCCTGGTGATCGCCGGCCCGCCCTCCGAGCGCGCCAAGTACGCGCACGCCTCGGCGACCGTCGTGGTCTCCGACCTCGACGAGCTGAGCGAGGTCCTGGAGGCCGCGGGCGCCGTCGTCACCACGCCCGAGACCGCCTCCGCGACCGGGCGGTTCCTCTACGCCCGGCACGCGGACGGCGCGGAGGTCGAGTACGTCGAATGGGTCCCGGAGCTGGTCCGCCGCATCGTGCACCGGGAGTCCTGACCGCCGTCCCGGAGGGACCATGGTCCCTCCGGGTTCACCCGTCCGGCCCTGGCGGCCCGCCCGGCCGTGGCGTGGGATGGAGGTGAACCGAACGGGGTTCCGGGGGCCGGGAACGGTCCCCCCGGTACGAAGGGCAGGAGCAGAACCATGAAGGCCGCCGTCGTCCACGACTTCACCCAGCCGCTCGCGATCGAGGAGCGCCCGCTGCCCGACCCCGGTCCGCACCAGGTGCGGGTGCGGATCGAGGCCTCCGGACTCTGCCACACCGACATCCACGCCGCCCGCGGCGACTGGCCGGTGAAGCCGAACCCGCCGTTCGTACCCGGCCACGAGGGCGTCGGCATCGTCGAGGCGGCCGGCTCCGAGGTCCGGCACGTCCGGGTCGGCGAGCGGGTGGCCATCCCGTGGCTGGCCGACGCCTGCGGGCGCTGCGACCACTGCGTCTCCGGCTGGGAGACCCTCTGCACCCGGCAGCACAACAGCGGCTACTCCGTCGACGGCGCCTACGCCGAGCACGCCCTCGCCCACGGCGACTACGTCGTCCCGGTGCCCGACGGCATCGACCCGCTGGACGCCGCCCCGCTCTCCTGCGCCGGCGTCACCACCTACAAGGCCCTCAAGGTCTCCGGTGCCGGGCCCGGCACCCGCGTCCTGATCTCCGGCATCGGCGGTCTCGGCCACCTCGCCCTCCAGTACGCCCGGATCGCCGGCGCCGAGACCATCGCGGTCGACGTCACCGACGACAAGCTCGCGCTGGCCCGCGAACTCGGCGCCGACCACGTGCTGGACGCCCGGGTCCAGGACGTCGCCGCCGAGGTGCAGAAGCTCGGCGGGGCCCACGCCGCCATCGCGCTGGCCGTCAGCAACGCCTCCTTCCAGGCCGCCTACGGCTCGCTGCGCCGCGGTGGCGCCCTGGTCCTGGTGGCCCTTCCCGCCGAGGGCAAGCTCGAACTGCCGGTCTTCGACACGGTGCTCAACGGCACCAAGGTGATCGGCTCGATCGTCGGCACCCGGGAGGACCTCGCCGAGGTCTTCCGGCTGCACGCCCTGGGCCGCACCCGGGTCATCCGCGAGACCCGCCGGCTGGAGGACGTCAACACCTGCTTCGACGAGGTCCTGAACGGCAAGGTCTCCGCCCGGCTGGTCTTCGACCTGCGCTGACCTCCGCCCGTCCCGCCACGGTGGCGCTCGGCCCCGACCGGAACCCTCCGGCCGGGGCCGAGCGCCGTTGTCGCCCGGCGCATCTGTTGCCGGGCGCGCCGGTGACCTGCGCCGTTCGCCCCGGCGGGGCGGGCGCGAAGATCGTGGAAACCGGATTGCCAGCCCGCGTTCGCACACACTAGCGTTCGACCGCGCACCGACCGTCGAGGTGAGGGCTTGTCACCTGACGAGTGGTCGGAATGCGCACCAATCGGACAAAAACCCCTTCATTCACCGGTCTTCGGCGAGACGCCGCCCGTGCGGTGCCGTCGGCGAGGCGACCGGCGGTCGGCCCCGGGCCGAGGGGTACTGCTGCGAAGGCGAACGAACACATCATGCGAGAATCCCGTCCCCCCGGAAGGCTGCGGGGCCCGCTGGCGAGACGCCTGGTCCCCCTGTCCGCGGCCGCCCTGGTGCTGGCCGCTCCCGGAGCCGCGTTCGCGGACGGCTCCGGACCGAGCACCCCCACCGGCATGTACACCAGCCCCCAGTCGGAGAACCCCGCGGACAGTGCCTGCGGCGGCGGCACGCCCGGGTGGATCGGCCGGACGACGGCGTTGTCGGACGGTTCGTCCAACGTCCGCCTGTTCGCCTGGGCGGGCGGGGCCCCCGGCAACAACATCACCGTCGGGTTCCACGTGTGGGACGCCTCGGCGGGCGAGAGCGCCGAGTCCGGCGCGACCTCGCGGACCAGTGCGCCGATCGCCGGCACCGGCGGCTGGGGCGACGCCTACGTCGGCCGCGCGCTGGCGGACGGTCACCGGTACGGCTGGAACGCCTGGTCCACCGCCGGGGGCGTGAACAGCCCCGCGTCGGCGGACTGCGCCTTCGACGTCGACCTCACCGCGCCGACCCAGGCGTCCATCGCGCCCTCCTCGGTGTTCCCGCCGCTCGGCAGCGGCGCCACGCCCACCGGCCGCGCCGGTGACACCGGCGTCACCGTGCGGGTCAGCAGCAAGGACCCGGTCCCGGCCGGCTGCGTCAGCGGCAGCTGCCTGGCCAGTGGCGTCCGCGCGTTCCAGTACGCGCTCGACGACAACAGCTCGCCCACCGGCACCGGCAGCGTCCCGGCCTCCTTCACGGCCGACGGCACCGCGTACGCCGACGTCCCGATCAGCGTCGGAGTCGGCGGCTGGGGGAGCCACATACTGTTCGTGCGCGCCGTCGACGGGGCCGGCAACTCCGCGCCGCAGGCGTCCACCTACTCGTACTACGTTCCCGCCAAGCCGGCCGCCCCGGTCGTGCCGGGCGATGTCGACCTTGACGGCGTCGCGGACTTCCTGCTCCCGGCCGCGGACGGCTCGCTGACCCTGTACCGGGGCGGCGACGGCAGCAAGCCGCTGACGCCCGAGACGGCGTCCACGGCGGACCGCAGCCCGCGCAAGGACGACTGGAACAACTACCTGGTGGCCCACCGCGGCGCCGTGATGGCCAGCGGCGACTCGCTGTTCGCGTACAACAAGGCCACCAAGCAGCTCTTCCTCTACAGCAACGACGTGAACGCCGCATTCCCGGACGGCACGGCCGGCCACTTCACCCGCACCGCCACCCAGCTGGGCGCCAGCAGCATGTGCGCCCGGGGTGTCGACGGGACCTGGGACAACATCGCCCAGCTGACGGCCGTCCGACGGGGCAGTGGGACCGGCCTCGTCACCGTCGAGAAGGGCCACCTGCGCTACTACCCCTCCGACAACCTGTGCCAGGTCGGCACCGGTGTCGAGCTCGGCGCCGCCGGGGACGACTGGAGCGGCTTCACCCTGCTGCACCCCGGCGAGGTCAACGGCGCGCCGACGCTCTGGGTGCGGGACACCGTGACCGGGGCCGTCACCGGCCTGCCGCTGCCGCTGGACGCCGCGGGCCGGCCGGTCAACGGCTCCGCCCCGCTGACGATGCCCGCCCACAAGCCGCTGGGCTGGGGCCTCAAGGCCACCGACGGCAAGGACCTCTGCGCCGACATCGACCACGGCTGGACGGGCAACGGCACCGCCGCCCTGCTGTGGACCTGCTCCGAGCAGGGCGACAGCCCCAACCAGCAGTTCACCCTCGGCACCGACGGCTCGCTGCACGTCCTCGGCAAGTGCCTCGACGTCACCGGCGGCAACACCGCCAACGGCTCGCCGGTCAACCTGTGGGACTGCAACGGCAGCCCGGCCCAGCAGTGGGTCGCGGGCCCCCACCCGCGCACGCTGATGAACCCGAACGCGGGCAAGTGCCTCGACGCGGCCGACCCGGTCACCCGCCTGGGCAGCCGCCTGGTGATCGCGGACTGCGGCACGACCGCGACCGAGCAGTGGACGGTGCCCGCCGCCCACGCCGTGCTCCCGATCGGGCTCGCCGCGAACGTCTTCCCGATCGTCGACTCGCCCGGTGACATGACCGCCGACGGCTACCCCGACCTGGTCGCCACCGTCTACGACGGCCGGCTGGTGCGCTTCGCGGGCACCGCCCCGGTGGCCGGCCGGCCGGGCTTCGCCGCGCCCCAGGAGATCCCGCGGGACCGCTCCGCCGACTTCGGCGTCCGTTCCGCCTACAACCCGGGCCGCTGCCTCGACACCTACGGCGCGCCCAACGGCGGCGGCCTGCGCTTCTACGACTGCTGGAACGGCGCGAACCAGAAGTTCGCGTTCGGCTCCGACGGCACCCTGCGTTCCGGCGGCCGCTGCGTGACCGTCCGGGACAACGTGACCTACTGGGGCACGCCGACGGTCCTCACCGACTGCCAGGCCACCACCGGTCAGATCTGGACGTACCGCGCCGACGGCACCCTCTACAACCCCGCCGCCAACGCCTGCCTGGAACTGCCCGGCTGGAACGACGCCAACGGCACCACCCTGGGCATCTGGGGCTGCAACGGCAACGCCAACCAGCGCTGGACCCTCCAGCCCACCGCCGCCTGACCGCCTTCCCCGGCACAGACGGACCCGCGGGCCCGCGACGCACCACCCGTCGCGGGCCCGCGGCTTTTCGGCAACGGGAAACCGCGGGTCGGGGCGTCAACTCGCTGGCCGTCAACTTCTCGGCGGTCCTAGCATATTGGGCGGGGGACAAGGGGGAGCGATGAGCAACGACCTGTTCACGACGCTCGACCGGGCCGCCGGCCGCACCGTTGCCGAGCCCGGGCTGGACCTGCTGGTGGGCGAGCTGCTGGCCCAGGTGGTGAGCGGGGCCCGGGTGCTGCGGGCGGTGGCGCACCCGCTCGGGTTCTACTGCCTGCCGGTGGTGCGCGACGGGGCACTCGGCGTCTGCGTGCACGTCTTCGACCCGGCGACCGCCGTCGGGCAGCGCGAGATCCACTGCCACAGCTGGGAGTTGAAGAGCAGCGTGCTCTACGGCCGGATCGGCAACCTGCGGATCGGCGTGTACGACGAGCCCGCCCGGCCGAGCCACCGGGCCTACGCGGTGCACAGCGACGCCGCCGCCGGGGTGGACGAGGTGCGGCCCACCGCTCGGCTGGTGCGCTGGCAGCCGCTGGCCGAGCAGACCAGCGGGCGCGGCGAGACGTACACCCTGCGGGCCGGGGAGTTCCACGCCACCGTGCTGCCGGACGGCACGCCCACCGCCACCGTCGTGCTCGGCCGCACGGTGCCGGGGCCGGTGGACGTGGTGCTGGGGCCGGTGGACGGCGGCCCCCGCCGGGTGGTGCGCCGGCTCTGCGACGCGGAACGCACGGCCCGGATCGCCGAAGAGGCAGCCAGGAGGATCAGTGGAAGTTACGACGACGGACCAGGGTGACGGCACCGGGGCGTTCGAAGAGGAGTGCCGGGTCGCGGTGCGCGCCGCCGAGGACGCGGGCGCGCTGCTGCGCTCGCGCTTCCTCAGCGCCTTCCGGGTGGACACCAAGGGCGCCGACGGCGACGTCGTCACCGAACTCGACCTGCTCGCCGAGCAGCTGGTGACCCGGCGGCTGGCCGAGCGCTTCCCCGCCGACCGGATCCGCGCAGAGGAGGGCGGCGACCTGGCCGGCGGGCCCGCCGCCCGCCGCACCTGGCTGGTCGACCCGCTGGACGGCAGCAACAACGTCGTGATCGGCCTGCCCGCCTACGTGGTCGGCATCGCGCTGTGCGTGGACGACGAGCCGGTGCTCGGCGTGGTGCACGACCCGGTGGCCGGCCGCACCTGGCGGGCGGTGCGCGGCTCGGGCGCCCACGGCCCGGACGGACGGCTGGCGGCGCCGGGGCGACCGCTCGGCGCCGCCCGACCGGTGCTCGGCTGGACCCAGGGCCACGGCGTGCCGGCCGGCGACCCGGTGGCGCGGGCCCTGAAGGACGGCCTGGAGGGCGGCGCGCGCCGGGTGCTCCAGCTGTGGGCGCCGCTGCTCACCTGGTCGCTGCTGGCCAGCGGGCTGATCGACGGCTTCGTCGGCTACCGGGCCGAGGAGATCGACCTGCCCGCCGGCAGCCTGCTCGCCACCGAGGCCGGGCTGGAGATCCGCGCACTGGACGGCGGCCCCTTCAGCCCCCGGATCGGCCGCCCGGACACCGCCCGCAGCTATGTCGCGGCCCGCCCCGAGGTCCTGCCGTACCTGCTCGACCTGATCGCCGAGGCCGGGACCGGGCCCGCAGCCGGGTAGTCACCCGGTGAGCGCCAGCGCCGCCGTCGCCAGGCCGACGCCGCCGAGCGCCAGGACCGCGCTGGTCGCGGCGACGCCGCGCAGCGGCACCCGCAGACCGGCCGAGCGGCAGCGCTCGTACCAGAGCAGGGTGGCCAGCGAGGCCCAGGGGGTCACCAGCGGGCCGATGTTGGTGCCGATCAGCAGGGCGAGCAGTTGGGTGTGATTGCCCTCGGGGACGGCGGCCTCGCCGGCCAGGTAGACCGGCAGGTTGTTCAACAGGTTGGACAGGCCCGCGCCGACCGCCGAGGCGCGGAAGAGGCCGAGCGTGCCGCCGTCCGCGCCGATCGCGTCGGCCAGCAGCCGGTGCAGACCGTGCGCATCCACCGTCTGCACCACCAGGAACATGCCGGGCACCATCACCAGCAGCCGCCAGGGCACCAGCGAGGCGCGCAATGCCTCCGGCCGGCGCACCGCGAACGCCGCCACCACGACGGCCGCCGCCGCGCCCGAGGCCGCCCAGAGCGGGACGACCGCCGCCAGGCTGGCCGCCAGGAAGCCGGTGCAGGCCAGCGCGCAGATCCGGAACAGCGTCCGGTCCCCGGGCCGGTGCGCCGCGGGCGGGTGGTAGGTGGCCGCGCCGCGCCGGCCGCGCCGCCAGTAGAAGCCCCACAGGCAGACCATGGTGACCAGCAGCGCGGCGAGTTGCGGCGCCCACATGACCCGGGCCAGGCCGGCGGGGGAGAGCGCGACCCGGTCGGCGGCCAGCAGGTTGGTGAGGTTGGAGACCGGCAGCAGCAGGCTCGCGGTGTTGGCCAGCCAGACCGTGGTCATCGCCAGCGGCAGCGGGGCGATGCCCACCCGGGTGGCCAGCGCCAGCATGACGGGGGTGAGCAGCACGGCGGTGGTGTCCAGGTTGAGCACCGCGGTGGTGAGCGACGCGAAGCCGACGCAGAGCAGGAACAGCGCCGGGTAGCTGCCCCGTCCGGCCCGTGCCACCCAGGCCGCCACCACGTCGAACACTCCTGCGGCACTGGTCAGTTCGGCGAGCACGATGACCGAGCCGAGGAAGGCCAGCAGCGGGGCGATCCGTTGCACGGCCGCCCCGGCGGAGTCCATCGGCAGCAGGCCGGTGGCGAGGAGGAGCAGGCCGCAGGCGAGCAGCCCCGCGGCCAGCAGGTCCAGGGGGTGCAGCCGCTTGACGGCGGGCCAGTACGCGAACACGGTCGTCAGGGTCGCACACGAGACGTTGCCGGTCGAGGCCGCCGGCCGGGGCCGCCGCTCGTACGGGCGGACGAGTAACGGAAACGTGTGGGAATGGCGACGGCCGAAAACCACCCGGACTCGTTGCGGTGAAACAGGGTTGAGCCTCTCCGGATCGGTCATAAGCTGCTTCCATGGGGGCTCTTGACGCGACCCCGGGTGGCCCCGGGCCGATCGACTTCTTCATCAGTTACTCGCCGGCCGACGAACGGTGGGCGTCCTGGATCGCCTGGACGCTGGAGGAGGCCGGCTACCGGGCCCTGCTCCAGGCCTGGGACTTCGTGCCGGGCACCAACTTCGTCGACTTCATGGACCGCGGGGTGACCGAGTCCGCGGCCGTCATCGCACTGCTCTCGCGCAACTACGAGCGCTCGCGGTACGGCCGGATGGAGTGGCAGGCCGCGCTGCGGGCCGATCCGGACGCGCCGGAGCGGCGGCTGCTGACCGTCCGGATCGAGGACATCCCGGTGGACGGGCTGCTCGCCACGCTCACCTACATCGACCTCGTCGGCGTCACCGAGCCCGCCCGGGCCCGCGAACTGCTGCTCACCCGGGTCGGCCAGGCGGTGGACGGCCGGGCCCGCCCCGACCTGGTCCCCGGCTACCCGGGCAACGGCGGCAACAGCAGCAACAAGGGCAACGGGACCGGCGCCGACAACGGCGGCCCCGTCCAGGCGCAGAACTCCGCAGCCGTCCCCGCCCCGCGCCAGGTCGGCGGCACCGGCTGGGCCGGACGCCGTCGCCCCTCCGTCCAGCCCGAGTACCCGCAGGCCGCCGCCCGCCCCGCGGGCCGCGAGGAGATCACCGTCCTGCACCTGGCCGGGCCCGCCTTCGGCAGCGGCCACGACCCGGTCGACCTGCAGGCCGCCATCTGGGGCGACCTGGTCGAACTCACCGACGCCGGCGCCCCCGCGCCCGAACTCGTCGTCGTCACCGGCGACCTCACCGCCTCCGGCAGCCCCCGCGAGTGCGAGCAGGCGCTCACCTTCCTCACCGGCATCCGCGCCCTGCTCGGCCTGGAACCGCACCGGGTGGCCGTGCTGCCCGGCGGCCAGGACGTCAGCCAGGCCGCCTCCCGGGCCTACTTCGCCACCTGCGAGGCCGACGAACTGCGGCCCGCCGCACCGTACTGGCCCAAGTGGCGGCACTACGCCCGGCTGTTCCAGGAGTTCTACCAGGGCCTGGACGTGGTCTTCGACAGCGCCCAGCCGTGGACGCTCTTCCCGGTGCCCGAACTCGGCACCGTCGTCGCCGGGCTCAACTCCTCGATGGCCTGGACCCACCGGCCCGAGGACCAGTACGGCTGGCTCGGCCCCGAGCAGGCCGCCTGGTTCGCCCAGGCACTGCGCCCGTACGCCAACGACGGCTGGCTGCGGATCGGCGCCGTGCGCCACCCGGTCGCCCCGGGCTCCGGCGCGCGCTCCGCCAACATCGCCCCCGCCCGCGCCTCCCACGGTCAGGGCACCGAACCGCTGCGCGACGCCGACCGGTTCACCCGGCTCACCGCGCCCCGCCTCCACCTGCTGCTGCACGGCCCGGGCGACGGCCGCACCGCCCCGCGCACCCTTGCCACCTCCGCCGGCGAGCTGCCGGTGCTCGCCGCCGCCGCCCCCGGCGCCCACCAGCTGCTCCGGCTCACCCGCGAGGGCCTCACCCGCTGGCCCGCCCCCGCCGGCGAGAACCAGCGGCTCACGGTGACCTGGCGCCGGGCCGAACGCGCCTTCCCGGCCCCCGAACCGGCCCCGCAGGCCGGCCCGCCGCAGCTGGAGGAGGTCCGCGAACCGGCCGACACCGACCACGAGGCCCGCGCGCTCGCCACCCCGGAGCAGGCCCTGCTGGACCGGGTCGCCGAGGTCTGCCGCACCCGCCACCCGGGCGCCCAGATCCGCCCCGTCGCCGGCACCGCCACCCAGCTGTTCGTCACCTGGGCCGAATCCGGGCTGGTCCGCCAGCAGCGGGTCGCCGCCTGCGTCGGCACCCCCACCGAGGAGGAGGTCGAGCGCTTCGCCGACGCGGTGCACGCCGACGGCGCCGCCCTCGACGCCGAACTCGTCCACGACGGCCCGCCGCCGTCGCGCGAACTGCGCGACCGGGCCCGCCGCCGGGGCGTGCGGCTGCGCAGCTTCCTGGAGTTCCAGGGCCTGCTCGACCTGCGCGGCCACGTCGCGGCGCAGACCGAGCGGCTCGCCACCGACAGCCAGTACCACCCCGGCCTCTACCTGCCCCAGCGCTACCGCGACGCCGAACGCCCCGGCGCCGAGGAACGCGACGGCCTGGTCGAGGAGATGCTGCGGCTGCTCGACTCCGACCACGGCCGCTTCGTCCTGCTGCTCGGCGACTTCGGCCGCGGCAAGACCTTCGCGCTGCGCGAGCTGGCCCGCCGGCTTCCCGCCGAACTCCCGCACCTGTCGCCGCTGTTCATCGAACTCAGCGCCCTCGACAAGGCGCACTCGCTGGACGGCCTGGTCGCCGCCCACCTCACCGAGCACGGCATCGACACCCTCGACCTGCGGGCCTTCCGCTACATGCTCCGCCAGGGCCGGGTGGTGCTGCTCTTCGACGGCTTCGACGAACTCGTCAACCGGGTCAGCTACGAACGCGCCGCCGACCACCTCCAGGTGCTGCTGGACGCCGCCGTCGACAGCGCCAAGATCGTGGTCACCAGCCGCACCCAGCACTTCAGCTCCCACGAGCAGGTGCTGACCGCGCTCGGCGAGCGCGTCGGCCTGCTCCCGCAGCGCCGGCTCATCGCCGTCCAGGACTTCACCCCGCACCAGATCCGCGGCTACCTCGGCAACCGCTACGGCGACCGGGAGGCCGCCGACCGCCGGATGCGGCTGCTGGAGGCCATCCCCGACCTGCTCGCGCTGTGCCGCAACCCCCGGCTGCTCAGCTTCGTCGCCGACCTCGACCACGACCGGCTGCGCGCCGTCGCCGGCGCCGGCCGGGCCCTCAGCGCCGCCGGCCTCTACCAGGAGGTCTTCACCGCCTGGCTGCGCTTCGAGGAGCAGCGCGGCCACGGCGGCCCCGGCGCCGCGCCCGGCCTGCACCTCGACCAGCTCTGGCAGGCCGTCACCCTGCTCGCGCTGCGGCTGTGGGAGAGCGGGCGCAGCGCCATCCCGCTGGACGAGATCGTCGACATCGCCGGCGTGCTCAACGGCCTCGCCGAGAACCGGATGCCCACCCCGCAGGTCGCCCACGCGGTCGGCTCCGGCAGCCTGCTGGTCCGTTCCGACGAGGGCATGTTCCACTTCATCCACGGCTCGGTGGTGGAGTGGCTGGTCGCCCGGGCCGCCGCCGAGGCGCTGCGGCGCGGCGACGCCACCCTGCTCGGCCGCGGCCCGCTCAGCCGGCTGGCCGTCGAGTTCCTCTGCGACCTCACCGACCACCAGGTCTGCCAGCGCTGGGCCCGCTCCGTCCTGGACACCCCCGAGTCCGCCTCCGAGGCGGCCCGGCTCAACGCCGTCAAGGTCCTCGACCGGCTGCGCGTGCCCGCCCACACCGACCTGCGCGGCGCCACCCTGGCCGGCGAGGACCTCTCGCACCGCGACCTGTCCGGCGTCGACCTGTTCGGCGCCGACCTGCGCGGGGCCCGGCTGCTCGGCGCCAACCTCGCCGGCGCCGACCTGCGCGGCGCCCGCCTGGCCGGCGCCCGGCTCGACTCCGCCGACCTCAGCGGCGCCGACCTGCGCTTCGCCGACCTGCACGGCGCCCGGCTGATCCGCACCGACCTGCGCGGCGCCCGGTTGCGCGGCAGCCGCTGGCAGCGCGCCGCGCTGATCTCCGCCGTCACCGACGAGGAGGTGCTCGCCGCCCCCGAGCTGCAGGCCGCCGCCATCGCCCCCGGACTGCCCGTCGAGGCCGGCTTCAGCCCCTCCGAGGTCGGCGTCCCCTACGGATTCGACGTGCGCTCCACCCGGCTGCCCGAGCCCGTCGCCTTCAGCCGGGACGGCCACCTGCTGGCGGTCGGCTCCGAGGACGGCAGCGTGCTGGTCTGCGACGCCGTCACCGGCATCGCCCTGCGCACCCTCAAGGACCACATCGGCCGCGTCTACACCGTCAAGTTCGCCGGCAACGTGCTCGCCACCGGCAGCGCCGACGGCACCGTCCGGCTCTGGGACCCGGTCTCCGGCGAGTGCCGCCACCGCCTCGACGTGCACCCCGGCGGCGTCTGGCCGGTCTCGCTCGCCCCCGACGGCCGGATGGTCGCCACCGGCGACCTCAACGGCGTCGTCACCCTCTGGGACACCGCCACCGGCCAGCCGCTGCACCGGCTGCCCGGCCACGCCGCGCCCGTCTACACCTCGGTGTTCAACCCCGACGGCACCGTGCTGGTCACCGGTGACCAGGGCGGCGGCGCCCGGCTCTGGTCCACCGTGACCGGCCGCCGGCTCGCCGTCCTGCCCGGCCACCGCGGCACCGTCTACCGCTCCGCGTTCAGCCCGGACGGCACCCTGGTGGCCACCGCCGACGGCGGGCCGGACGACGGCACCGGCGGCACCGTGCGGATCTGGGAGGTGGCCGGCCGCCGACTGCGCCACAGCCTGCCCGGCCACGCCGGCCGGATCTACACGCTGGCCTTCCACCCCGACGGCGACCTGCTCGCCAGCGGTGACACCGAGGGCCAGATCCGGTTCTGGAACCCGCTCGACGGCACCTCCGCCGGCCGGCCCGAGGACTCCACCGGCAAGATCTACCAGGTCACCTTCGACGAGGCCGGCACCCGCTTCGCGGCCAGCGACAGCGACGGCGGGGTCCGGGTCTGGCGGGTCGGCGCCGGGGAGGGCGCGGGCACGGTGGGAGCCGCGGGCGCCCGCGAGGTGGTGCCGCTGCGCCGGCAGCCGCCCGAGCACCGCGGCTCGGTCTGGGCCTGCCGGTTCCGCCCCGGCTCGGGCCGCGGCGGCGCGGAGAGCGACCCGCTGCTGGTCACCGGCGGCAACGACGGCCGGGTCCGGCTCTGGGACCCGTCCAGCGGCCGCAGCCGACAGCTGCTGCGCGGCCACGGACGGCGGATCGGCTCGCTCACCTTCAGCGGCGACGGCGCCCTGCTGGCCGCCGGCGGCAACGACGGCGCGGTCCGGATCTGGGAACCGTCCACCGGTCGCCGGCTGCGCGAACTCTCCGGCCGCAGCAGCCGATTGGTCTCCGCGGTGTTCAGCCCGGAGGAGGCCGTGCTGGCCACCGCCACCAACGACGGCGACCTGTGCCTGTGGAACGCCCGCACCGGCGAGTACCTGCGCGAGATGGACGTCGAGACCGAGCACGTCTGGGCGGAGGCGTTCAGCGCCGACGGCGCCCTGGTCGCCACCGCCAACGACGACGACACCGTCCGCATCTGGTACCGCCGCACCGGCGCCCACCTCACCACGCTGCGCGAGCACCGCGGCCGGGTCCGCTCGATCGCGTTCAGCCCGGACGGCCGGCAGCTGCTCACCGGCTGCGACGACACCACGGTGCGGATCTCCGACATCGCGACCGGGCGGGTGGAGGCCGAACTCGACGGCCACACCGACCGGGTGTACGCCGTCGCCCCGGCCGTCGACAGCGCCTGGCTGGCCAGCGCCTCCTGGGACGGCACCGCGCTGATCTGGGTCGACCGGACCGTCCGCCACCGCCTCACCGGCCACGTCGGCCGGCTGTGGACCGCCGCCGCCCACCCGCACCGCCCGCTGCTCGCCACCGCCGGCGACGACCGGGTGGTCCGGGTCTGGGACCCGCTGAGCGGCACCGAACTGGCCGGCCTGCGCGGCCACACCGGGCGGATCCTCGCCGTCACCTTCAGCCCGGACGGCTCGCTGCTGGCCAGCGGCGGCGAGGACGGCACCGTCCGCCTCTGGCGCGTCCCGGCCGACGGCCGCCCGACCGCCCTGGCCACCCTGCTCGGCGCCCCCGACGGCTGGGCCGCCCTGCTGCCCTCCGGCGCCTACAAGTGCGAGGGCGACGTGGCCGGTGAGTTCTGGCACGCCGTCGGCATGTGCCGCTTCGAACCCGGCGAACTCGACACCCACCTCCCCGGCGTCCACCGCCTCCCCCCGGAGGCGGAGCTGTAGGGACGAAGGCGGGGCCCCGCCGTTCGCACACCGGCGGGGCCCCTGGTCCTGAATGCTGCCTACTGGTACTGCACGGAGAGGGTGACGCCGCTGAAGGTCTGCTGGGCGGCGAGGCTGAAGAAGGCCCACCCGGCGGGCGGGTTGGTGATGGTCAGCGTCTCGTTGTTGCCGGCGTTGGTGGACTTGGCCAGCGCGTTGCCGGTGGTGGCCCAGTTGGAGCCGCCGTAGTAGAGGTCGGCGTTGCCGGTGCCGCCGCTGCTGGTGATGGTCAGCGTCTTGACGCCGGCCGGCAGGTTGATGAAGTGGTAGCTGTAGTTGCCGGTGGTGGCGGTGAGGTTGTCCCGGCGGCAGTTGTTGTCGAACTGGCGGGTGTCCGGGATGGTGCAGAGCGGGGTGCTCGGGGTGACCGGGCCGGTCGGGGCCTCCGGAAGCGGGCCGCAGTCGTTCTTGGCGCAGGCGTCCAGCCAGGTGTTGAAGTCGGCGTCGTAGCGGGTGCCGATGGTCTGCTTCAGGAAGGCGCGGGCACCGTTCCAGTCGGCGGCGCGGTACATGGTGAGCACGGTGTCGACGTCCGCGCGGTGGTTCTGCAGCATGTAGCGGACGGCCAGCCAGCCCCAGCGGTAGACGCGGTTGGTGTTGACGTCGGCGCCGGCCTCCGGGTCGTACGTGGTGTCGAACAGCTCGCTGAGCTTGTACGTCTTGCTGGTCGCCAGGGCGATCGCCTTGTCGTTGCGCTCATTGCGGTAGCCGAAGGAGATGTTCTCGGCGATGCCCTCGACCCACCAGGTGGTCGGGGTCAGCTCGCTGGCCGCGTAGTCGCCGCCCATGTTGTAGCGGCCGTCGAGGTAGTGGGTGTACTCGTGGTTGAGGTTCCAGATCGCGAACGTCGAGATGTCCCACCACACCTCGTGGGCGATGAAGCGGGCCTGGTTGCCCGGCTTGGACGGGTCGCCCTCCTCGTACATGCCGCCGTTGTCGACGTCGATGTCGTAGAAGGCCCAGGCGTACAGCTTGTAGTGGTACTCGTCGTTGAAGACGACGACCTCGAGGTTGGTGTTCACGTCCCCGGGGATGACGCCCGGGTCGCCGATGATCTTGTGGAAGTACGGGTTCTGGTCCGTCAGGTTGGTGCAGGTGGAGCGCAGCTGCCAGGGGGACATGTCCTGGGCCCGGATCTTCAGGTCCGGGTTGCAGGTGTACGTCGTCGGGAGGATCACCGGGATGAGGCGGGCGCCCAGGTCGCAGATGCCGTAGTCGGCGCAGTGGCCCTTGTCGAACTGGCGCGTGGCCCAGCCCAGGTTCATGGTGATCGGGGCCGTCGGGCCGGTGTTCGGCCAGCGGTTGATCAGGTCCTTCAGGATCGGCCGGAGCCGGGGCTTGAGCTCGTCGACCTTCAGGGCGTAGCCGAGGTAGCGGCCGGTGTTGCTGATCAGGTTGTCGTGGTTCAGCAGCGGCTCGTTGCGGGTGATGAAGCCGGCCCAGGCGTCGAGAATGGTGGGGTCGGCCCGGAGCGCGGCCTTCCAGCCCGTGCTGTCCTTCTTGTCCTCGAAGCCGTCCTCGATCATCGGGTCGAACCGCACGACGGTGGCCTTGAGGCTCGCGGGCGCGGTGACGCCGTCGAAGGTGGAGAGCAGCCACTTGTAGACACCGGCGTACCGGCCGAGCGTCGAGGTCTGGTCGATGACCTTGGTGGTCTCGACGAGGAGCGCGGCGTTGGCTTCGGTGACGTCCTTGCTGTGCGGGGAGGCGAAGAACGCGTCCAGCGCGCCCTTGGTCGCGGCGGTCAGCGTCGAGCCGTAGGCGCCGACCACGGCCGGGTAGTTCGACTGCACCCAGTAGGCGGCGCGCAGGAACAGCACGAGCTGCCCGATGTCGGTGCTGTTGTCGCCCGGGTAGGCGGGGGAGTCGTCGCGCAGCGCGTTGGCGACGGTCACCAGGTTGGACTCGCGGAAGGCGGTCGCCGCGTTGTCCCCGGTGAGGTCGAACAGCGGGTAGGTGCACTCGACCTTCGGCAGGGCCTTGAGCTTCTGGACCAGCGCGCTGCCCGTGGCGCTGATCAGCTCGGAGAGGTCGGTGGGACAGCTGTCCTCGGCGGCGGGGGCCGAGAAGCCCTTGGCGGCCGGGGAGGGCGCGTCGGTCGGGGCGCCGAGCGAGCGCTGGGCCCGGTCGTTGTCATCGGCGGAGAGCTTGAAGGGGTGCGTCCGCTGGACATCGGGCTCGGGGAACGGGATCGACCGGGGCGCCGAAGCAGAGGCGGCGCCGGCGGCGGCCGGGGTGCCCGCGGGGGCCGGCGCGGCCTGGCTCTGCGGAGCGAAGAGGCCGATCGCGAGGAATAAGGCGGTGCCGAGCGCAGGGACTCTGCGCGCGTTGGCCTTGGACATGCGGAAGGAGCGCATCTGTGGGGGCCTCCGGGCCTGTTGGGCCGCATGTGGGGCACGCGGCTCTCGGTGTGTGACATGTAAAATGGCACACATCACAGTGCACTGGGAAGGTTGCGAACCAAGGAATTGTTCGCCGCAACCGAAACGTTGTCAGTTCGCTTCCCGGGGGGGCTTCGAGAGGGTGTGCGCGGGCATGGAAAAGGCCCCGCCGGGCGAACCGGCGGGGCCCTTCGTATGCGGATCCTGTTACTGGTACGACACGGAGAGCGTGGTGCCGCTGAAGGTCTGCTGGGCGGCGAGGCTGAAGTAGACCCAGCCGGACGGCGGGTTGGTGATGGTCAGGGTCTCGTTGTTGCCGGCGTTGGTGGACTTGGCCAGCGCGTTGCTGGTGGTGGCCCAGTTGTTGCCGCCGTAGTAGAGGTCGGCGTTGCCGGTGCCGCCGCTGCTGGTGATGGTCAGCGTCTTGACGCCGGCCGGCAGGTTGATGAAGTGGTAGCTGTAGTTGCCGGTGGTGGCGGTCAGGTTGTCCCGACGGCAGTTGTTGTCGAACTGGCGGGTGTCCGGGATGGTGCAGAGCGGGGTGCTCGGGGTGACCGGGCCGGTCGGGGCCTCCGGCAGCGGGCCGCAGTCGTTGGTGGCGCACTTGGTCAGCCAGGCGTCGAAGCCGGCGTCGTAGCTGGTGCCGATGGTCTGCTTCAGGATGGCGCGGGCGCCGTTCCAGTCACCGGTGCGGTACTTGGTGAGGATGGCGTCCATGTCGGAGCGGTGCTCCTGGAGCATGTAGCGAACGGCCAGCCAGCCCCAGCGGTAGACGCGGTTGGAGTTCTCGTCGGGGTCGGCGGTCTGGCCGTAGACGGTGTCGAAGAGCTCGCTCAGCTTGTAGGTCTTCTTGCCGGCCTCGGTGATCGCGTCGGCGTTGCGCTCGTTGCGGTAGCCGTAGGAGATGTTCTCGGCGATGCCCTCGACCCACCAGATGGTCGGGGTGGTCTGGCTGGCCTCGAAGTCGCCGTACATGTTGTAGCGGCCGTCGAGGTAGTGGGTGTACTCGTGGTTGAGGTTCCAGATCTCGAACTTCGGCCGCAGCCAGGAGGCCTCGTGGGCGATGAAGCGGGCCTGGTTGCCCGGCTTGGACGGGTCGCCCTCCTCGTACATGCCACCGTTGTCGACGTCGATGTCGTAGAAGGCCCAGGCGTACAGTGAGTACTGGTCGTAGTCGTCGAAGGCGACGACCTCCAGGTTGGTGTTCACGTCGCCGGGGATGGCGCCCTTGTCACCGATGATCTTGTGGAAGTAGGCGTCCTGGTTGATCAGGCTGGTGCAGGTGTCGTCCAGCTGACCGGGGGACATGTCCTGGGCCTTGATCTTCAGGCCGTCGTTGCAGACGCGCTGGATCGGCAGGATCACCGGCATGAGGCGGGTGCTCAGGTCGCAGATGCCGTAGTCGGCGCAGTGGCCCTTGTCGAACTGGCGGGTGGCCCAGCCCAGGTTCATGGTGATCGGGGCGGTCGGGCCGACGTTCGGGTAGCGGTTGATCAGGTCCTTCAGGACCGGCCGGAGCTGGCCCTTGAGCTCGTCGACCTGCAGGGCGTAGCCGAGGTAGCGGCCGATGTTGCTGACGACGTCCCAGCGGTTCAGCTGCGAGCCGTTGCGGGTGACGAAGCCGGACCAGGTGTTGAGGATGCTCGGGTCGGCCTTGAGGGCGGCCTTCCAGCCGGTGGCGTCGGTCTTGGACTCGAAGGCGTCCTTGAGGACCCAGTCGAACTCCGCCACGGTGTTGGTCATCTGGGTGGGCCAGGTGGCGCCGTTGTAGTTGCCGAGCAGCCACTTGAACACGCCGGCCTCGCGGCCGAGGGTGTCGCTCTGGCCGATCACCTTGACGACCTCGACGAGGAGGGCGCCGTTGGCGTCGCTGACGTCCTTGCCGTGCGCGGAGGCGAAGAAGGCGTCCAGCGCGCCGCCGGTCGCGGCGGACAGGGTCGGGCCGTAGGCGCCGACGGTGTCCGGGAACTTCCACTGCACGTAGTAGCCGGCGCGCAGGAACAGGACCAGCTGCCCGATGTTGGTGCTGTTGTCGCCCGGGTAGGCGGGGGAGGCGTCGCGCAGCGCGTTGGCGACGGTCACCATGTTGGCCTCGCGGAAGGCCTTCACGCTGTCCCCGGTGATGTTGAACAGGGGGTAGGTGCAGTCGACCCGCGGCAGGGCCTTGAGCTGCTGGACCAGCGCGCTGCCCGTGGCGTTGAGGACTCCGGAGAGGTCGGGACAGGGGTCGGCCGCGGCGGCCGAGAAGCCCTTGGCGGCCTTGGCCGGCTGGGTGGCCGGGGCGGCCGGCGGGGTGTTCGCCTCGGCGCTGTCCTGGGCGGAGAGCTTGAAGGGGCTGGTGCTCTTGGCGTCGGGCGACTTGGGCACCGGGATCGACCGCGGCGTCGACGAGGCGGCGCTGCCGCCGGCCGGGGCGGTGGTGCCGGCGGGGGTGGCCTGGGCCTGCGGGGCGAACAGGCCGAGTGCGATGAAGAAGGCGGCACCGAGCGCAGGCAGCCTGCGCGCGTTGGCCTTGGAAATCCGGAAGGGACGCATCTGTGGGGGCCTCCGGGGCCGTTCGGGCTGCGGTTTGGGGGACCACGGCCTCTCGATGTGTGACATGTAAAATGGCACAGGTCACAGTGCGCTGGGAAGATGAATGATCGAAGAATTGTTCGTCGCAACCGAAACGTTGTCAGAGGACAGTCGGATGGGCCTTTTGTCCCGGATCGTCCGGCGGCCGCCGCGCCTCGGACCGCGCCTCAGGCCGCCCGCGCCGCCGCCCGCGGGGTGAGTGCCGCGAACTCCAGCGGCGCCGACGGGTCGACTGACAGGTCCGCCGGGGCCGGAGCGGCGCCCGCGCGCACCAGCAGGTCGCCGACGGCCGCGACCATCGCCCCGTTGTCCGTGCACAGCCCGAGCG
Organism: Kitasatospora sp. NPDC057595; assembly: GCF_042800875.1. Taxonomy (NCBI): domain Bacteria; kingdom Bacillati; phylum Actinomycetota; class Actinomycetes; order Kitasatosporales; family Streptomycetaceae; genus Kitasatospora; species Kitasatospora sp. NPDC057595. Next base: position 22,413 of record NZ_JBHVGL010000040.1, read on the forward strand.
GCGGCACCCGCAGCACGATCCCGGCCGAGGCGCAGCGCCGCTCGGCGAGTTCCCGCACCCGTGAGTTGGCGGCCACCCCGCCGACCACCACCAGGGTTCCGATCCCGTGGTCCAGGCAGGCCCTGACGGCCTTGCGGGTCAGCACGTCGGCGATCGCCTCCTGGAGCGCGGCGGCGGCATCCGGGACGTGCGGTTCGGCGCCGGCGGCCCGCTGCGCCTCGACCCAGCGGGCGGCGGCGGTCTTGAGGCCGGAGAAGGAGAAGGCGTAGGGCGGGTCGGCCGGGCCGCTCAGGGGGCGCGGGAAGCGCACCGCGCGCCGGTCGCCCTCGCGTGCGGCCCGGTCGATCGCGGGTCCGCCGGGGTAGGGCAGCCGCAGGATGCGGGCCACCTTGTCGAAGCACTCGCCGGCCGCGTCGTCCAGGGTGTCGCCCAGGTGCACGATCGGATCGCGGGCCAGGTCGCGGACCAGCAGCAGCGAGGTGTGCCCGCCGGAGACGATGAGCACCACGCAAGGGTCGGGCAGCGGTCCGCCGTCGAGCGTCGCGGCGGCCACGTGTCCGGCCAGGTGGTGCACCCCGTACAGCGGGACGCCCAGCGAGAAGGCGTACGCCTTGGCCGCCGCCACCCCGATCTGCAGGGCCCCGGCCAGGCCCGGACCGGCCGTCACCGCGACGGCGCCGACGTCGGCGAGGGTCAACCCGGCCCGGCGCAGCGCCTCGTCGACCACCGGGGCCATCGCGTGCAGGTGCGCCCGGGCGGCGATCTCGGGGACCACGCCGCCGTAGCGGGCGTGCTCGTCCATCGAGGAGGCCACCGCCTGTCCGAGCAGCACGCCCTCGCGCACCAGCCCGGCGCCGGTCTCGTCGCAGGACGACTCGATGCCCAGCACCACTGGCGCGCCTGTCATGGTCACTCACCCTCGCCGCTCATTACATACCGCTGCTCCCATTGTGCCCGACACGGCGTGAGGAATATGCAGGAGCCCCTTGTTCGTTCTTGCAACTGATACGCAATAGTGTTGACCCGGCACGATCGTCATCGTTGAACTCGCCGAAAGGGGCCGTGTCCTGATGGGCACCTACTCGCTTCCCGACCTGCCGTACGACTACTCCGCGCTGGAGCGCGCGATGTCCGCGGAAATCCTGGAGCTGCACCACTCCAAGCACCACGCCGCGTACGTCAAGGGCGCCAACGACACCCTGGAGCAGCTGGCCGAGGCGCGTGACAAGGAGCAGTTCGGCGGTCTGGTCGGCCTGCAGAAGACCTTCGCCTTCCACCTCTCCGGCCACGTGCTGCACTCGCTGTTCTGGCAGAACCTCTCCCCGGAGGGCGGCGACCGCCCCGAGGGCGAGCTGGCCGACGCCATCACCGAGCACTTCGGCAGCTTCGAGGCCTTCAAGAAGCAGCTGACCAACGCCACCACCGGCGTGCAGGGCTCGGGCTGGGGCATCCTCTCCTGGGAGCCGCTGGGCGGCCGCCTGATCGTCGAGCAGGTCTACGACCACCACGGCAACGTCGGCCAGGGCACCACCCCGCTGCTCGCCTTCGACGCCTGGGAGCACGCGTACTACCTGCAGTACAAGAACGTCCGCCCGGACTACGTCACCCGCCTGTGGGACGTCGTCAACTGGCAGGACGTCTCGGCCCGCTTCGCGGACGCCAAGAGCGCCTGACCCAGGGCAGGGCAGGTGACGGAGGGGCCCCCGGCCGGTGCGCACCGGCCGGGGGCCCCTCCGCTACGGTAGGGAGGGGCGGTTTTCGCGTACCGCCGCGGCAGCGGGGGTTGCGTCACCCGGTGGCGGTGGCGCGCGTTGGGTGGTTA
>NZ_JBHVGL010000040.1:24244-34902 GCF_042800875.1 Kitasatospora sp. NPDC057595
GGTCGGGCGCGGCCCGGTGGGGGGACCCCACCGCGCCCCCCCCCGGGGGTGGGTTGGGGGGGTGGGGCCCCGGGGCGGGGGCCCCCGGGCGGGGGGCCCCTCCGCTACGGTCGGAAGGCGCGGTTTACGCGAACGGCCTCGGCTCCGGGGTTTCCGTCACCCGGTGGCGTTGGCGCGCTTGGCGAGCTTCACCAGTTCCGGCGGAGCGCTCCGGCCCGCGAGGAGCACGAGCTCACGGATGGCGGACCGGGCCGCCAGGTGGCTTCGGACGCTCTCCGGTGCCAGTTCTTCGGCCCGGAGGAGGCAATCGACGGCCTCGCCGAGGTGCCGCCGCTGCGCGTGGGCCCTTCCGAGGTCGACCAGCAGCCGTGACCTCCGCTCGGGTGAGAGTCGACCCGTATCGATCCGCTGCCCCAGGTCCAGCGCCTCGCCCGCGTCTCCGAGATCGATCGCCGCCGATACTGCCTGGATTTCGACGTTCGTGGGGCCGAACTCCAGGTTGAAGTCATTGCGATCCTCGCCGAGCAGCGCCGCGACCTCTCGGGCGTCGGCGAGTTCCTTGCGGGCCTGCTCGCGTTGGCCGGCGCGAGCGGCGGCCAACGCGAGGACAAGGTGGAGCGAGCCGAGCACGGAGAGGGCCTCCGGTGCGGGTGGTGCGGCCGCCGAGATGTAGCTCCGAAGGACCGTCACGCCCTTCCCGGCCGCGTGCTCCGCCTGGTCCAACCGCCGGAGCCGGACGAATGCGTGGGCCAAGCGGTAGATGCCCGCGAAGACTTGCAGAGGCTCGCCGGAATGCTCGGCGGCCCGGATCGCTCGATCGGCGGCCACCCAGGCCGCATCGGCCTCGTCCTGGCGGACGAATGCCGCCGCCACCGCCTGATACGCCTGGCTGAGGAGGAGCTGGATCTCCGGCTGCTTCTCGGGGGTGGCGGTCCGCGTGGCGCTTTCGAGTCGTGGCAGGACGTCGGCGACGGCTGAGCTGAGCTCCGCGAACCGGGCGTCGTGTGTCAGGCGCCAGAGTTCCGCCACGGCGGCGGCCAGCTCGGTCACATCGGGTTCGGGTGTGGCGGGGTGCTCGCCGAGTACGGCGTCGAGGGCGGGATGCCCGGACAATGTGAGCCGGACCAGGTCGAGGTCGTTGGCCTGGCTTGAAGTCACCGACGCGGATCGGGACGGCGACGGGGCGTCCGGCCTCAAGGTCTGAACGGAGACTCCGAGGCCGTCCGCGAGCAGCTGGAGCACGTCGAGACGCACAACCGGTTGGATGCCGCGTTCGACCTGCGACACCCAGCTGGATGTCCGGTTGACGGCCGTGGCGAGCTGATCCTGCCGCATGCCACGCGCCTTGCGGAGCTGGGCCACCCGGGCACCGAACGCCCGTCGTTCCTCGGGGCTCACCGGCCGCCCCCGCGGGTGGACGACACCTTGCCGTCGATCTCGTCCAGAAACGTGACCTCGAATGATTCGAGGTACTGGCCGCGCTCGGCCAGGAACCGGCGCACGTGAGGCTGCCGTTCGTGCTCCTCGAACGCCTCGCGGTCCGCGTAGAGCTCGTAGAAGACCCGGACGTGCGGCTGGTCCGGTACGGCGTGATTGACGTAGACGAGAGTGCCGGGCTCGCTGGCGCGGATCCCTTCGAGTGCTCCCCGGGCCAGTTCGTCGAAGGCGTGAGCGGCCGTCACATCACGGGCGACGAAGCGTACAACAAGGCCGAATCCCATGTTCTCCCCTTCCTGGACTGGTCGAGTCTTGCACGACTCGGTGAAGAACTGCGAGTAGTAGGAATTCTTGACTCGCAGTTTTTCTGCGACTACGTTCAGTGTCGCTACCGTGGCCGAGCGCCACGAATGGCTCCCTTGTGCTGCCTTTGACCGGCAGTGCTGTCCATCTGTGGTGGTGGAGGATCGATGGGGTGGAACGTGATGGTCAGCCCGCTCAGCAATGCCCGGTTCCCGGTTCCGCTGAAATGGGGGGCGCCGCCGGCCGCGGACGCGGTGCCGGCGGCGCGGTGGCTGGTGACGGCGATCGTGCGGGAGTGGGGTGTGCCGCTCGCGGACGATGCGTTCCAGGACCTGGAGTTGTGTGCCGGCGAGGTGATCGCCAATGCGCTGCTGCACACCGGGGAGCGCTGTGTCGTGACCGTCCTTCGGCGCGCGGGGCGGCTGCGGGTCGAGGTGGCCGACCGGTGCCCCGCGCTCCCGCGGCGGGAGCGCGGGGCCGAAGCGACCGGCGGGCGCGGGCTGTTGCTGGTGGGGGCGCTCGCCGGGGCGTGGGGCTGGTACCCGGCGGGCGCGGGCAAGGTGGTGTGGTTCGAGTTCCCGGAGGAGCGCGAAGCGCCGTGCCCGACGTACGGGTGGGGCACGGCGCTGGGGCTCGCGGTGGCGTAGTGGCTCAGTGCAGGCCGAAGGCGTCCAGAATGCTGTCCGCCGCTAGGGTGGCGGTCAGTTCGCCGTCGCGGACGCGGCGTTCCAGGTCCGGGAGCAGGCGGGTGACGTCCGGGTGGGCGTGGAGACGGGCGAGGAGCTGGTCGTGCACCATCGCCCAGGTCCACTCCACCTGCTGGTCGCGCCGCTTGGCGGCCAGCGCGCCGGTCGCGTCCAGCACCTTGCGGTGCTGCTGGAGCCGCTCCCAGAGCACGTCGAGTCCGCTGCCGTCGCGGCCCGAGCAGGTCAGCACCGGCGGCGTCCACGGCGCGTCCGGGGCCTGGAGCAGTCGCAGCGCGCCCGCGAGCTCCCGGGCGGCGGCCTTGGCGTCCAGCTCGTGCGGGCCGTCCGCCTTGTTGACCGCGATGACGTCGGCGAGCTCCAGCACGCCCTTCTTGATGCCCTGCAACTGGTCGCCGGTGCGGGCCAGCGACAGCAGCAGGAAGGAGTCCACCATGCCGGCCACCGTGGTCTCCGACTGACCGACGCCGACCGTCTCCACCAGCACCACGTCGTAGCCGGCCGCCTCCATCACCAGCATCGACTCCCGGGTGGCCTTGGCCACCCCGCCGAGCGTGCCGGAGGTCGGCGACGGCCGGACGAAGGCCTGCGGGTCGACCGCGAGGCGCTCCATCCGGGTCTTGTCGCCCAGGATCGAGCCGCCGGTGCGGCTGGACGTCGGGTCGACGGCCAGCACCGCGACCCGGTGCCCGAGCCCGGTGAGCATGGTGCCGAAGGCGTCGATGAAAGTCGACTTGCCGACTCCGGGCACCCCCGTGATGCCCACCCGCACGGCCCCGCCCGCGTGCGGCAGCAGCCTCGTCAGCAGCTGCTGCGCCAGCACGCGGTGGTCCGGCCGGGTGGACTCGACGAGGGTGATGGCCCGCGCGATGTACGCGCGCGAGCCCTCCCGCACGCCCGTCGCGTAGCTGTCCAGGTCGATCGTCCGGGGCGCCATCGGATCAGCGCCTCAGAGCTCGTGGCCGAGATCGGCGGCGAGCGACTTCAGCAGGTCGTAGGCCGCCTCCGGGATCACCGTGCCGGGCGGGAAGACCGCTGCGGCGCCCGCCTCGTACAGCGCGTCGAAGTCCTGCGGGGGGATCACCCCGCCGACCACGATGGTGATGTCCTCCCGGCCCGCCGCGGCCAGTTCGGCGCGCAGCGCGGGCACCAGGGTGAGGTGGCCGGCGGCCAGCGAGGAGACGCCGACGATGTGCACGTCCGCCTCGACGGCCTGCCGGGCGACCTCGGCCGGGGTCTGGAACAGCGGGCCGACGTCCACCGTGAAGCCGAGGTCGGCGAAGGCGGTGGCGATCACCTTCTGGCCGCGGTCGTGGCCGTCCTGGCCCATCTTGGCGACCAGGATGCGCGGGCGGCGGCCCTCGGCCTCCTCGAACCGCTCGACCAGCTCGCGGGTGCGCTGCAGGGGGGCCGACGGGCCCGCTTCGTCTCGGTACACACCCGAGATGGTACGGATCTGCCCGGAGTGGCGGCCGTACACCTTCTCCAGGGCGTCCGAGATCTCGCCGACGGTGGCCTTGGCACGGGCCGCGTTCACCGCCAGGTGCAGCAGGTTGCCGTCCAGCGAACCGCCGCGCCGCGGACCGGCCTCGGCGGCCCGGGTCAGCGCGTCCAGCGCGGCGCGGGTGGCGGCCTCGTCGCGCTCCTCGCGCAGCCGGCGCAGCTTCTCGACCTGCCGGGCGCGGACCGCGGAGTTGTCGACCTTGAGCACCTCGATCTGCTCGTCGCTCTCCACCCGGTACTTGTTGACGCCGATCACCGGCTGGCGGCCGGAGTCGATCCGGGCCTGGGTGCGGGCGGCGGCCTCCTCGACGCGCAGCTTGGGGATGCCCGCGTCGATGGCCTTGGCCATGCCGCCGGCCGCCTCGACCTCCTGGATGTGCTGCCAGGCGCGGTTCGCCAGGTCGTTGGTCAGCTTCTCGACGTACGCCGAGCCGCCCCACGGGTCGATGACCCGGCAGGTGCCGGACTCCTGCTGGAGCAGCAGCTGGGTGTTGCGGGCGATCCGGGCGGAGAAGTCGGTCGGCAGCGCCAGCGCCTCGTCCAGCGCATTGGTGTGCAGCGACTGGGTGTGGCCCTGGGTGGCGGCCATCGCCTCCACGCAGGTGCGGGTGACGTTGTTGAAGACGTCCTGCGCCGTGAGCGACCAGCCGGAGGTCTGCGAATGGGTGCGCAGCGACAGCGACTTGGCGTTCCTCGGGTCGAACTGCTTGACCAGCTTCGCCCAGAGCAGCCGGGCCGCGCGCAGCTTGGCGACCTCCATGAAGAAGTTCATGCCGATCGCCCAGAAGAACGACAGGCGCGGCGCGAAGGCGTCCACGTCGAGACCGACGTCCAGCCCGGCCCGCAGGTACTCCACACCGTCGGCCAGGGTGTAGGCCAGTTCCAGGTCGGCGGTGGCCCCGGCCTCCTGGATGTGGTAGCCGGAGATGGAGATCGAGTTGTACCGGGGCATCTTCTGCGAGGTGTAGGCGAAGATGTCCGAGATGATCCGCATCGACGGCTGCGGCGGGTAGATGTACGTGTTGCGGACCATGAACTCCTTGAGGATGTCGTTCTGGATGGTCCCGGCCAGCTTCTCCGGCGGTACGCCCTGCTCCTCGGCCGCCACGATGTACAGCGCGAGGACGGGCAGCACCGCGCCGTTCATCGTCATCGACACCGACATCCGGTCGAGCGGGATGCCGTCGAACAGCTGGCGCATGTCGTAGATCGAGTCGATCGCCACGCCCGCCATGCCGACGTCGCCGGTCACCCGGGGGTGGTCGCTGTCGTAGCCGCGGTGGGTCGGCAGGTCGAAGGCGACCGACAGGCCCTTCTGGCCGGCCGCCAGGTTGCGGCGGTAGAAGGCGTTGGACTCCTCGGCGGTGGAGAAGCCCGCGTACTGGCGCACCGTCCACGGCTGGTTGACGTACATCGTCGGGTACGGGCCGCGCAGGTAGGGGGCGATGCCCGGGTAGGTGCCCAGGAAGTCCAGGCCCGCGAGGTCCTCGGCGGTGTAGAGCGGCTTGACGCCGATGCCCTCGGGGGTTTCCCAGAGCTGCTCGTCGACGTCCTTGCCGGTGGCCTGGCGCCAGGCGGCGCGCCACTGGCCGTCGGTGACGGCGGCACCGGGGGCGGCCGCCGGGGCGTCGGTGCCGTCGGCGTCCAGCCCGATCGAGGTGAAGTCGGGGATCATCGGGCCGCTCCGATCTGGTCGAGCAGGGAGGTCAGGACGGCGACCGCGTCGCCGCCGGCGAAGACGAACCCGTCCACGCCGCCGGGCGGCGTCTCGCCCGGCCGGCCGGCCAGCAGCACCCGCCGCGCGCCGGCCACCCTGAGCGCGGCGGCGACCGCCTCGGCGTGCTCGGCGTACAGGGCGTCGCTGGAGCAGAGGCAGGCCACGGTGGCGCCGCTCGCGGCGAACGCCTCGGCGAACGCGGCGGGTTCGGTGCCCTCGTGCGCGGTGGTGGCGATCCCGCCGGCCTGGAACAGGTTGGCGGCGAAGGTGGTGCGCGCGGTGTGCGCGGCGGCGGTGCCGATCGACGCCAGGAACAGCGTCGGCCGGGCTCCGGTGGCCGCGAGCCGGGCGTCCGAGCGGTCGCGCAGCGCCTCGAAGGCCTCGGCGCGACGCACTCGAGGCAGCCCGCCGGACGGGCCGGCCGGGGCCGGCTCGCGCACCGGCGCCTGCTCGCCGAGGTTGGGGAACTCGCTGACGCCGGTGACGGGTTCGCGCCGCTCGGCGAGCCGCACCGAGCGCTCCGCCCAGGTGGCCCCGATCCGCTCGCCGACCAGGCCCGACTCCAGCGCGGCGCGCTGGCCGCCGGCCCGCTCGATCTCCTGGAACCACGCCCAGGCGGCGTGCGCCAGCTCGTCGGTCAGCCGCTCCACGTACCAGGAGCCGCCGGCCGGGTCGACGACGCGGGCCAGGTGCGACTCCTCCAGCAGGATCGCCTGGGTGTTGCGGGCGATCCGGCGGGCGAAGGCGTCCGGCAGGCCGAGCGCGGCGTCGAACGGCAGCACGGTGACCGCGTCCGCCCCGCCGACACCGGCGGCCAGGCAGGCGATCGTGGTGCGGAGCATGTTCACCCACGGGTCGCGGGCGGTCATCATCACCGCGGAGGTGACGGCGTGCTGGCGCTGCGCCGAGGCGGCCGGGGAGGCGCCGCAGGCCTCGGCCACCCGGGCCCAGAGGCGGCGCGCGGCACGGAACTTGGCGATCGTCAGGAACTGGTCGGCGTCCGCGGCGTAGCGGAACTCCAGCTGGCCGAGCGCGGCGTCCACGGGCAGCCCGGCCCCGGTCAGCGCGCGCAGGTAGGCGACGCCGGTGGCCAGCGAGGCGCCCAGCTCCTGCGCGGGCGAGGCGCCGGCCTCGTGGTACGGCAGCGCGTCGACGGCCAGCGCCCGCAGACCGGGGAAGCCCTCGGCGCAGCGGGTGGCGAGCGCGGCGGCCTCGGCGAGCAGCGCCTCGGTGCGCGCGGCGTCGCCGGTGCGGGCCTGCAGACCCAGCGGGTCGGCGCCCAGGGTGGCGACGGCGGCGCCGGGGGAGACCTCGCGCTCCCGGTACAGCTTGAACAACTGCTCGGCGGCCTCCGGGAATTCGGCGCCCGCGTCGAGCACCACCCCGGCCAGGTCCAGGTAGACGCCGGTGAGCGCCTCGCCCAGCGCGGTGACCGGCAGGCCGTCGCCGCCCAGCTCCAGCCAGAGCGAGCCGCCGCCGTGCTCCAGATCGGCCAGCACCGCCTCGTTGGTGCGGCGCGGATCGGGGTCGCCGTGCCGCTGGCGGACGTCCCAGCCGGCGACCGAGGCGCCCTGCGGACGGGCACCGCGGACGAACGGCGGGAACCCGGGGAAGCCCGGGTCGGCCGGGGCGTCCTCGGCGGTGTACAGCGGGCGGGCACGCAGCCCGTCCTGGAGCGCGGTGCTGAGCGCGCGCTCGGCGGCTGCGCCGTCCTCGGGCTGCGCCCCCGACTTGCGCAGCACACCCTCGACGAGGGTCTGCCACTGCTCGTGGTGGGCGGCCGGGAACTCGGCGGCCAGGGGAAGCCCTTCGGGCGGGACCGTCATGTCCGGCAGGTTAGCGCTCGTTCGCGGGGGCGCAGGAGAGGCGAAGGGTGTGACCTTGCCCTCGCTCTGCACTCTGTTGCACTACCCGCGCGGAGGACGGCCTCCGGGCGCACCGGCGGGGCCCCGGTGGCGGGTGTGCGGTGAGGGGCGCGCGGTGGCCCGCGGGCGGGCGGCTTGCGGAACAGTGGCCGTCATCTATTAACTTGCTTAGTAGAACACGGGTCGGGGCGGCTCTCCCCGGACACCCCCTGCCCGTGTTCCCTCCACACCGTCTTCCCCGCCCCGAGGAGTCAGCCGTCATGGGAAAGCGCCGCAAGCCCAGCCCGCCCAGCCGGGCCCGCCTGGCGGTCGTCACCACCGCGATGGCCGGCGGCGTCGTCCTCACCGCGGGCCCCGCCCAGGCCGAGCCCGCGCCCAGCCTCGCCTCGGTCAAGGAGCAGGTCGACCAGCTCAACGAGGAGGCCGAGCAGTCGATCGAGCGCTACAACGGCTTCCAGGAGAAGCAGCAGACCCTCCAGGGCGACGCCAACCGGATCCAGGAGAAGGTGGCGCGCGGCCAGGAGGCGATGAACGAGCTGCGCACCCAGCTCGGAGGCATCGCGGCCGAGCAGTACCGCAACGGCGGCATCGACCCGTCCGTCCAGCTGATGCTCGACTCCGACCCCGGTGGCTACCTGGCCCGGGCCGCCGCGCAGAACCAGGTCGTCGACTCCCAGGCGGCGCTGCTGCGCCGGGCCCTCGACGAGCAGCGCCGGCTCGACCAGGACCGCGCCGAGGCCACCGCCACCCTCGCCCAGCTCGACGAGGCCGGTACGTCCCTGGCCGCGGAGAAGAAGGCGGTCCAGGACAAGCTGGCCAAGGCGCAGGCGATGCTCAACAAGCTGAGCGCCGCCGACCGGGCCAAGGTCAACGCCCAGGAGGCCGCCGCCACCCGCGCCTCCCGCTCCGCCGCCGCCGAGCGCCCGGCCGACGCCGCACCGGCCACCGGGCGGGCGGCCGCCATCCTCCAGTTCGCCTACGCGCAGCTGGGCAAGCCGTACGTCTGGGGCGCCACCGGCCCCTCCGGCTTCGACTGCTCCGGCCTGACCGGTGCCGCCTACCGCGCGGCGGGCGTCAAGCTCCCGCGTGTCTCCCAGGACCAGTGGAAGGCCGGCGCCCGGATCGCCCGCGGCGACCTCCAGCCCGGGGACCTGGTGTTCTTCTACGGCGACATCCACCACGTCGGCATCTACATCGGCGGGGGCAAGATGATCCACGCCCCCCGCACTGGCAAGAACGTCGAGGTCCTCCCGATCGACGCGATGCCCTACGTCGGCGCAGTCCGCCCCTGAGCCGTGTGCTGCCGCGGGTGGTCGTGGCGGGCGGCGGCCGGGCCGGGGCGGAAGACCGGGTCGGGCCAGTCGCCGAGCGGTGTCGTGGCGTCGAGGGCCGCGCTGATGGTGCGTTCCTCGTAGCGGAAGTGGGACTCCATGATCGCCGCGAGGCCGTCGAGCTCACGCCCGACCGCTTCGCGTCCGGATCCGGCGGATCCTGCGGCCCGCAGGGCGAGTTCGCGCACCCGGGCCAGGATCCCGGAGATCAGTCCGTGGTCCTCGACGAGTTTGGCGATCGTCGGGGCGAGGTCGGGGCGCTCGCGCAGCAGCTGGGCGAACAGGCCTTCGTCCTCGCCCTCGTGGTGGGCGGTCAGGGCCTCGCAGAAGGCCAGGCAGTGGGCGGTGAGCGGATCGTCGTCCGGCCTGCGGGAGCCCGGATCGGACCTGAGGTCGTCGATCCGGCGGAGCAGGTCCCGGTGGGCACGGGAGAGCTGGAGACTGAGCGCGACCGTGCGGTCGCTGGTGGGGGAAGCCAAGGCGGCCGCCCTTTCGGGTTCCGCACCTCCATGCCTGGCGCGGTCCGCCACCGGCACGCGATGCCCCGCGATCCGATCACACGGCGCGGCGGCCGGGCAAGCCGGCAGGGTGGCGGGACCGGTCAGGACCGGGGCGGCAGCCGGTGGAGCCGGACGTCGGCCAGGCGGCCGTCGTCGACCCGGGCGGTCAGGTAGGTGGCGAACGCCTGGCGGCGGCGGTCGGTGGGCGACCCCGGGTTGAGCAGCCGCAGGCCCCCGGGGGCGGTGCTGTCCCAGGGGATGTGGCTGTGGCCGAAGACCAGGACGTCGGTGTCGGGGAAGCGCGCCTCGCACCGCTGCTCCCGGCCCCGGGCCGGGCCGGTCTCGTGCACCACGGCGAAGCGCAGCCCCTGGAGTTCCGCCCGCGCGATCTCGGGGAGGCGCTCCCGCAACCCGGGCCCGTCGTTGTTGCCGTGCACGGCGACCAGCCGCGCGGACCGCGCCAGGAACAGGTCGAGGGTGGCGGTGTCGACCCAGTCGCCGGCGTGGAACACCACATCGGCCTCGTCCGCGGCGGTCAGCAGTGGCGCGGGCAACTGCCGGGCGCGCGACGGGACATGGGTGTCCGAGGTGATCAGCAGGCGCATCCGGGACTCCGTCGGGGTGGGCGGACGGTGGGTCCGATCCTCCCCGGGCGCGGCGGCACGGGGCCGTCGAAACGCCGGGGCGCCTCTTCTTCTAGGGGTGCGGGGCGCAGGCCAGGAGGTAGGGGAGCAGCGGAGCGGCGAGGGCGGCCAGGCGGTAGGCGCGCGCCGGGGGCGCGGGGGTGTGGGCGAGGCGCTGGACGCGGGCGAGCACGCCGGTGGACGCGGCGGCGAGGGTGCCCGGCCCGGCGGCGGGGGCGGCCGGGGCGGCGGTGGCCAGCGCGTACAGGGCGCCGGCCAGGTCGGTGCGGGTCACCCGGGCGAGCGCGGCGTCGTCGGCCGCCATCTCCAGCAGCAGCGCCACCTCCGTCCGCCCGAGGCCGGCCAGCGGCAGCCGGCGGCCGAGCAGCAGCGCGAAGGTGTCCGCCGCGAGCAGCACCAGGTGGTGACGCCCCCGCAGGTGGCCGTGCTCGTGGGCGACGGCCGCGGCGAGCCGCCGCTCGTCCAGCAGTTCCACGGCGCCGCGGGTGACCACCACCCGGGACCGGCGGCCGGGCAGGCAGTAGACGGCGGGCCGCGGGTCGTCCAGCACCAGCAGCCGGCGCCGCGGGTCCCGGGCGGCCACCAGGTCGAGCGCGGCCCGGTGCCGCCGCCGGGCCCGCGCGGCCCGGACGGCCAGGGCCGCCGCCACCGCGG
>NZ_JBHVGL010000041.1:0-28911 GCF_042800875.1 Kitasatospora sp. NPDC057595
CGGCCGGGGCGCGGCTGCGGCCGCGGCGCCGCACCGGCCGGCCGGGCCGGCGGTGGAGCACGGCGCCGAACGGCCGGGCGAGCTCGGCGGCGGACGGACCACACCCAGCTGGGCCCGGCGCGCGCCCGAGGAGGACGGCCAGGGGGCCCGCAGCGGCCACGAGCACGGCGGCGAGGTGGGCGGCGGCCAGGGAGGCGAGCACGGCACCGGCCAGGGCGGCGGCCACGGCGGCGAGCACGGCACTGCCCGCCGGCCGTACGGCCCGGCCGGCGGCGACCAGGGCGAGCCGGCCCTGCTGCGCGAGGCGGAGGAGCGGTGAGCGGGCCCCGGAGCACGGCGCCCGGCCCGGCCGGCACCCCCACCCGGGTGCTCTGGCTCGCCAAGGGCCTCGGCCGCGGCGGCGCCGAACAGCTGCTCCTCAACTGCGCCCGCCACGCCGACCGTTCGCGCTACCACGTCGAGGTCGCCTACGTGCTGCCGTGGAAGGACGCGCTCGCCCCCGCGCTGGCCGAGGCCGGGGTCACCGTGCACTGCCTGGGCGGCGCCCCCGGCACCCCGGGCCGGGCCGACCCGCGCTGGCCGCTGCGGCTGCGCGCGCTGCTCGCCGCGCGCCGGTACGGCCTGGTGCACACCCACATGCCCGTCCCGGCCGCCGCCGCCCGGATGCTCGCCCCCACCCTGGCGGGCACCGCGCCGCGGCTGGTGCACACCGAGCACAACGTCTGGGAGCGCTACCGCGCGGCCACCCGCTGGGCCAACGCGCTGACCTACCGGCGCAACGACGCGGTGATCGCCGTCTCGCACGCCGTCGCCCGCAGCATCCCGCCCGGCCGCCGCCGCCCCGGCGACTGGGTGACCGTGGTGCACCACGGCCCGGACCTGGCCGGCGCCCCCGGAGGACCGGCCGCCCGGGCCGCCGCCCGCGCCGAACTCGGCCTGCCGGCCGAGGCGTTCGTGGTCGGCACGGTCGGCAACCTCACCCCCAAGAAGGACCAGGCGACCCTGCTCGCCGCGCACGCCGCGCTGCTGCGCCGCCGCCCCGACGCCCGGCTGGTGCTGGTCGGCGCGGGACCGCTGGACGCGCAGCTGCGGGCCCGGGCCGCCGAGCTGGGCGTCGCCGACGCCGTCGTGTTCACCGGCTCTCGCGCCGATGTGCCCGAACTGCTTCCCGCCCTGGACGTGTTCACGCTGAGCTCGCGCCAGGAGGGCCTGCCGGTCGCGCTGATGGAGGCGATGACCGCCGGGCTGCCCGCCGTGGTCACCCGGGTCGGCGGCATGCCCGAGGTGCTGGACGACGGCGAGCAGGGCTTCCTCGTCCCGCCCGGCGACCCGGCCGCGCTGGCCGAGGCGTTCGAGCGGCTGGCCCGCGAACCCGGCCTGCGCACCCGGCTGGCCGCCGCCGCCCGGGAACGTGCCGAACGCTTCGACGTGGCCGGCGCCCAACGCGCCGTCGAGGCGGTGTACGCGCGAGTCCTGCGGCACTGACCGGCACCGACCGGCGTCGGCGGCGGACCGCCCGCCCGCCGCCGGCCCGGGCCCACCGACGCACCGATGTTTCCCCGTGAGTCCCCCGTGTTGGCCCCCGTATTGGCCCCCGACCACCGATGGGAGAGCGAGTCCGGACGTGAGCGCCCTGCCCGCCCCCGCCGAGCTGACCTACCGCCCGCTCGCCGAGCCCGATCTGCCCGCCGTGCTCGACCTGCTGACCGTCACCCTGGCGGGCGGCCCCACCGGCACCCGCACCGCCGGGTTCTTCACCTGGAAGCACCGCCGCAACCCCTTCGGCGCCAGCCCCGGCATGGTCGCCGAGACCCCGGACGGACGGCTGGCCGGCGTCCGGCTGTTCCTGCGCTGGCAGTGGCAGCGCGGGGACGGCACCCCGGTGGCCGCCGTCCGCCCCGTCGACACCGCCACCCACCCCGACTTCCAGGGCCGCGGCGTCTTCCGCCGGCTCACCTCGGACCTGCTCGACCAGGTCACCGACGAGGCCGCGCTGGTGTTCAACACCCCCAACGGCAACAGCCTGCCCGCCTACCGGAAGATGGGCTGGCAGGAGCTGGGCCGGGTGCCGATCGCGGTGCGCGCCGTACGACCGGCCGCCTTCGCCCGGGGCGTGCGCGCCGCCCTCGCCCGGCGCCCGGCCGGGGCCGCGCGCCCCGTCGGCGACGACTGCCGGCTGCCCACCGCCGCCGCCTGGCTGGACGCCCACGCCGGCGCCGGACGGCACGGCCCGCTGGCCGAGCTGCTCCGCGAACGCGCCGCCGCCGACGCCGTCGACCACCGCCTCGCCGTTCACCGCACCCCCGAGTACCTGCGCTGGCGCTACGGCGAGGCCCCCGGCCTGGACTACCGGGTGCTCACCGTCCACCGCGGCGACGAGCTGACCGGCCTCGCCGTCGGCCGGCCCCGACGGCGAGGCCCGCTGGCCGAGTTCACCCTCGCCGACGTCGTCGTCCGCCCCGGCGACCGGGACAGCGCCGCCCGGCTGCTGCGCGCCGCCGCCCAGGAGAGCGGCTGCGACCACGTCGCCACCCACCTCTCCCCCGGCACCGAGGCCGCCGACGCCGCGCTGCGCACCGGCTACCTGCGCGCCCCGCGCACCGGGATGACCCTCACCGCCCGCACCCCCACCGGGCCCACCCCGCTCGGCATCGCCGACTGGCGGTTCAGCCTCGGCGACCTGGAGGTCTTCTGATGCCGGGGGCGCCCGGGGAGCCCGGGACGCCGGGGGTGGCGGGGAATCCCGGGGTGGCGACGGCCTTCCTCGGCCGCGTCCCCTGGCCGTCCGCCGTCGCCGCCACCCTGGTCACCGGCTACGTCACGCTCTTCGTGCTCGCCTCCGTGCACACCTCGTACGACACCTGGGGCGCGCTGCTGATCCTCCCGGCCCTGATGGCGATCGGCACCCCGATCCTGGCCCGGATCGCCGCCGCCAACCCCGAACGGGACGTCTTCCGGCTGCTGCTGCTGGCGATGACCGCCAAACTGCTCTGCGCCTTCCCGCGCTACCTGATGGCCTTCGTGCTGTACGGCGGCGCGGCCGACGCCAAGATGTACCACCAGAAGGGCAGCGACCTCGCCGCCTACCTCGGCCAGGCCGACCTGCTCGGCGGCGTCCACTACGACCTGGGCATGAAGGTGGCCGGCACCGGCTTCGTCATCATCGTCACCGGCGTGGTCTACGCGATCACCGGCCCCTCGCTGATCGGTGGCTTCCTGGTCTTCTCCTGGCTCGGCTTCTGGGGCCTGCTGCTGTTCTGGCGGGCCCTGCAGATCGCCTTCCCCGAGGCCGACACCCGCAAGTACGCCAAGCTGGTCTTCTTCCTGCCCTCGCTGCTGTTCTGGCCGTCCAGCATCGGCAAGGACGCCTGGATGATGTTCTGCCTGGGCCTGACCACCTACGGCACGGCGCGCCTGCTGGACCGCCGGTTCGGCGCCTTCGCCTGCATCGCGCTCGGCTCGCTGGGCACCGCGATGGTCCGCCCGCACGTCACCGCGCTGGCCGGGGCCGGGCTGATGGTCGCCTACGTCCTGCGCCGCCGTCCGCAGCAGGTCAGCGCGCTGGGGCCGCTGCGCACCATCCTGACCGCGGTGGTGCTGGGCGCGATGGCGGTGCTGATGCTCCAGCAGGTCTCCACCTTCTTCGGCACCGACGGGACCGGCGGGGACGCCGTCAACCAGGTGCTCTCGGAGACCTCCAGACGCACCAGCCAGGGCAACTCGATGATCAACGCGACCGCGCCGGAGGACGCCGCGCCGAAGTTCAGCCTCAATCCGGCGGGGCTGCCGGTGGCGGTGATCAGCGTGCTGTTCCGCCCGTTCCCGTTCGAGGCGTCCAACATCCAGAACCTCATCCAGTCGGTGGAGTGCTTCGCGCTGCTGGTGATGTTCATCCGGGCCTGGCCGCGGCTGAGCCGGCTGCCCCGGCTGTTCGTGCAGCGCTCCTACGTGGCCTTCGCCGCCGTCTACACGCTGCTGTTCTGCTGGGCCTTCTCGACCATCAACAACATGGGCATCCTGTCCCGCGAACGGGTCCAGGTGCTGCCGCTCGCCCTGGTGCTGCTGGTCGTCCCGGCCGCCGCCGCGAGCCGCGGTGCCGCCGCCGGCCGTCGGCCGCCACCGGTGTGGCGGGTCGCGCCCGGCCAGTGGGGGGCCCGGCGGCGGGCCGAGCCGCCGGGGCGCCGGCCGCTGCCGACACCACGGCCCACGTCACCGCCGTCCACGCCGTCCACGTCCATGCCGTCCACCCCGTCCACGCCGTCCACCCCGTCCACATCCATGCCGTCCGTCGCGCCATCGTCGTCAACCATGTCACCGTCACCGTCACCGTCCCAGGGGGGATCGACCGCGCCATGACCACCGACACCCTTGCCCTGCCCGCCGCTCTCGGCGGCACGCCCGCCTTCCCCGACGGGCTGCCGCTCACCCGGGTCCAGGTGCCCGACCGCGCCACGCTGCTGGAGCGGATCGGCACCGTACTCGACAGCGGACAGCTCACCAACGGCCGCACCGTCGCCGAACTGGAGGAGTCGGCCGCCGCGTTCCTGGAGGTGCCGCACGTGGTGGCGGTCTCCAACTGCACCACCGGACTGATGCTGGTCCTCCAGGCCGCGGGCGTCGACGGCTCCCGCCCGGTCGTCATGCCCGGGTTCACCTTCTCCGCCACCGCGCACGCCGCCCACTGGGCCGGCGGCACCCCGCTGTTCGCCGAGGCCCGCGAGCGGGACATCACCCTCGACCCCGAGGACGCCGCCGCCAAGCTGGCCTCCGCCGACCGCCCGGCCGCGCTGATGGCCACCCACGTCTACGGCACGCCCTGCCAGGTCGAACGCCTCCAGGAGATCGCCGACGCCGCCGGGGTACCGCTGGTCTACGACTCCGCGCACGGCTTCGGCAGCCGCCGCAGGGGCGTGCCGATCGGCAACTTCGGCTACGCCGAGGTGTTCTCGATGAGCCCGACCAAGGTCGCGGTGGCCGGCGAGGGCGGTCTGGTCGCCACCCGCGACGCCGACCTCGCCCGCCGGCTGCGCACCGCCCGCGACTACGGCAACCCCGGCGACTACGACACCCTGTTCCCCGGCCTGAACGCGCGGATGAGCGAACTGCACGCCGCCGTCGGCCTCAACTGGATGGCCGGCCTGCCCGAGCGGGTGGCCCACCGCGGCGCGCTGGTGGCCGAGTTCGCCGCCGTCACGGCCGGGCTGCCCGGACTGCGCCTGGCCCTGCCGGAGGAGGGCGACATCTCCACCTTCAAGGACCTCACGCTCATCCTGGACGCCGCCGTCTTCGGCCTCGGCGCCCGCCAACTCGCCGACGCGCTGAGGGCGGAGGGCATCGACTCGCGCCGCTACTTCCACCCGCCGGTGCAGCGCCAGCGCGCCTACGCCCACCTGGGCCAGGCGGAGTCGCTGCCGCTCACCGACCGGCTCGCCGACTCGGTGCTCACCGTGCCGCTGTGGTCGCAGATGGACGCGGCCACCGTGCGCCGGATCGCCGGGGCGGTGACCCGGATCCAGCCGTACGCGGAGCGCCTGCGCAGCAGCTGACAGGGCCTCACCGGTCCGCGGTCCGTTACGCGGTTCGGGTGAACGCGGTTGGACCGCGGGCCCGTTCGGTCGGCAGGATGTCCGGCCGGGGCCCGTGGTCCCGACCCACCCTCCCCCGTACGGATTTGGAGTTCCCTGTGCTCAAGGGATTCCGCAGCTTCCTGCTGCGTGGAAACGTGGTCGACCTGGCGGTCGGCATCGTGATCGGCGCGGCCTTCACGGCCGTGGTCACCGGGTTCGTCACGGCGTTCCTCACCCCGCTGGTCGGGGTGGCGACCGGCGCGGTCGGCGACTTCACCGAGAAGACCTTCGCGGTGGCCGGCACCCGGTTCCCGTACGGGGTCTTCGTCAACGCGCTGATCGGTTTCGTGCTGGTCGCCGCGGTGATCTACTTCGTCGTGGTGCTGCCGGTCGGCAAGCTCCAGGCGAAGCTGGAGGGCGGCAAGCCTGCGCCGGCCGCCACGACGGAGTGCCCGGAGTGCCTGAGCAAGATCCCGGCCGCGGCGGTGCGCTGCTCGTTCTGCACCTCCGAGGTGGCCGGCCGCCCGGGCTTCCCGGCCCAGCGCGGGCCGGTCGACCAGCCCGCCGAGGAGCGCGCCGAGCAGCGTGCCGAGCAGCCGGTCGCCCAGTCCGCCGAGCCGGTCGCCGTCCAGCCTGACGAGCAGTCCGCCGAGCAGACCACCGAGCAGCCGGCCCCGGCGCGCTGAGCGGATCTCACCCATCGGTCCCGTCCGGCACCTCGGCCCGCCTCGGCAGACCTCGAACGAGCCTCGGCCGGTCTGCGCGGGGCCCATATCGGCCCTGACGGGGACTTTATTCCCGAAACATTCACGAGCCCTCGCCGCGCCCCCGGCGGGGGCTCGAATGCGCCGGTGTGCGCCCCGCCCGCAGAAGTTTCTTCGACGGTCCCCGAACCGTCCACCGGCCTGTCACCACACGGCCCTTCGGCGCCCCCGTCCGGACTCCGTTCGAACCCTCGGGCCCGCCGAACGGTGGCCGGAACTCGCCGCCAAAATGTCCGTTCTTCCTACTTTCGAAACCTTTGTTCGGGCGAAGCTTGTGTAAACACTCGAACTGCTCCGCCTCCCAGTCTCCTCAGTAGGCGCGTTGTGGGCTTACCGTATGCCCCATGACCTCGCCCCGCTCCTACGACGGAGTCGGCTACCCCTCTCCGTCCTTCTCCTCCGGCACGCCCATCTACGACAGCCTCGTCGCAGAACGCGGTGTCCCGCAGATCGCGCCCATCAACGTGCCGGCCGCCCTGCCGCCGGCCCTGTCGACCGGGTACGGATCCGGCCTGTCCGGCCCGTCCTACGAGAACAACCGGTACGGCACCGGTTACAACAGCCCCGGCAGCAACCTCCCCGCCCTGCCGCCCGCCCGCCTCGCCCTGGGCCCCGGCCCGAGCAGCGCGCCGTCCTCCGGCCCGGCCACCGCGTACATCCCGGCGCAGCCCGCGCCCGCCTACGCCGCCGCGCCGCAGCCGCCGGTCCCCGGCTACGGCGGCCCGCAGCCGTACCTGCCCGGCCAGCGCCCGCAGACCCCGGCCCCCGGCTTCACCCAGGCGGCCACCGGCGGGTACCAGCCGTCCGGCGGCCAGAGCTTCGGCGGCCAGAACACCTTCGTCGGCGGCCACGGCGGCCCGCAGACCTTCGGCGCCCAGCCGGTCGGCGGCCCCTCCGGTCCGCAGGCGATGGCCGGCCAGCCCCAGGGCCCGCAGTCCTTCGGCGGCCAGCCGGGCTTCGGCGGACAGGGCGCCCAGCCCGGCGGCTTCGGCGGCTCCGGCGAGCAGTCCTTCGGCGGCGCCCAGCTGCGCCCGGCGGTCACCCCGGTCGCCCCGGTCCGCCCGATGCAGCCGCAGCGGCCCGGCCCGTACGGCGAGCCCGGCCAGTTCCAGCAGGGGGGCTACCAGCCGCAGGCCCAGAACTACTGAGGCCACCGCCTCCTCCGGGCCGGCCCCACCCGGCCCGGACCCGCACCACCTAGTCCCACCCGGCGCACCCACATCCGCCGGGCGTACGGAGAAACGGGTCATCCACGGACCGCCCGGAACGCCACCCCACTCGGCGTTCCGGGCGGTCCGTGCGCATCCGCGCGCATCCGCGCGCCTTCCGGACGGCCGTCCGGGCAGACGGGCGCCCGTCCGGGCAGCTCCCGGCACCTCCGCGCAGCCGAGACCACGTCCCGCCGGAACCCGCGGTTCCGGACACCGACCGCGCCCGCCGACGGCCTGGCGGCGACTGGCAGGATGGGGGAATGCAGCTCACCGGACTCCACGTCTACCCCGTCAAGTCCATGTACCGCCTGAGCCCCGAGAGCGCCCGCGTCGAACCCTGGGGCCTGGCCGGCGACCGGCGCTGGATGCTCGCCGACGCCACCGGCCGGTTCGTCAGCCAGCGCGAGAACGCCGCCCTCGGCCAGGTCCGCGCCGAGCTCGCCCCCACCGGAGCGCTCGTGCTCACCGCCGCCGACGGCTCGCGGGCCGAGATCCCCGCCCCCGCCGCCGCGGTCGGCGACCCGCTCGCCGACGTCGAGGTCTGGGGCACCCGCTTCCGCGCCGCCGAGGCCGGCAAGGAGGCCCAGTCCTGGATCGCCGACCACATCGGCGACTACCGGCTGGTGCACCTGGACGACCCGCACGCCCGGCCGGTCGACCCGAAGTTCTCCTCCCCCGGCGACACCGTCTCGATGGCCGACGGCTTCCCGCTGCTGCTCACCACCACCGCCTCGCTCGCCGAGCTCAACGCGCTGATCTCCGCCGAGCACCCGGACGGCCACGAGGAACTGCCGATGGAGCGGTTCCGCCCCAACGTCGTCGTCTCCGGCGGCGAGCCCTGGGCGGAGGACGGCTGGCGGCGGATCCGGATCGGCGAGCTGACCTTCCGCGTGGTCAAGCCGTGCGGGCGCTGCGTGGTCACCACCACCGACCAGGAGAGCGGCGAGCGGCGCGGCCCCGAGCCGCTGCGCGCCCTGGCCCGGCACCACCGGCTGCTGAAGAAGGCGGCGTTCGGACAGAACCTGATCCCCGAGCGCCCGGCCGGCGTCGAGGGCGACGTGCTCGGCACGCTGCGGCTGGGCGACCCGGTCGAGGTGCTGGAGGGCGGCGCGCACTGGCCGGCCGACGGCCTGGTCTGACGGCGGGCGCCCGCCCTCGCGCGGCCGCGTCCGCACCCGGTTCCGCCCGCTTCCGCGCCGGCGTCGGCACCCGCGTCCGCACCCGCGTCCCGGAACCGGACGTGTGCGGGCTCGTTGAAGCCGGTGCCGACGAGCGCGGTCGGCCGACGGCGGCCCCGGCCGCCCGACCCGCCCGGCCCGCGCGGCCGGAGCACCCGCGCGGGCGCGCTACGGTGGGCGGACGACCCGCGCACCCCGGTGCGCCGCGTCCGGGCGCGCCGCAGCGTCCGCGTGCGTCCGGTCCGCAGATCGCCGGCTCGATGAAGGTGGGGACGACAGACCGTCATGGCTGAGCACAGGGTCCGGGTCACCCAGGACAGCGCATCCCGCTGGCGGCGCCGCGCCGGCGAGTACGACACGCTCGCGGAGGCCCTGGCGGCCGCGGAACCCGGCGACACGGTGACCGTTCGACCGGGCACCTTCCGGGAGAACGTGGTCGTCGACAAGGCGGTGACGGTCGTCGCCGCCCAGGGCCCCGGCAGTGTCCGGATCGACCCGCCGGGCGGAGTGCCGCTCACCGTCACCGCCGCGGCGACCGTGCGCGACCTGGTGATCGAGGGCACCGACCGGTCCGCGCCGGCCGTCCTGGTCACCGGCGAGGAGGCGACCCCCGCGTTCACCGGCTGCCGGGTGGAGACCCACTCGGCCGCCGGGATCGAGGTGACCGACCGCGCCCGGCCGACCTTCAAGAGCTGCGTGGTGTCCAACCCGGACGGCCTCGGCCTGCGGCTGCGCGGCGCGGGCACCGCCGCCGCCTTCGAGGACTGCGAGGTCGCCGCCGCCGGCCAGGCCGGACTGGCGGTGCTCGGCGGTGCGGCCGCCGCGCTGGAGCGCTGCCGGGTCCACCACGCCGCCGGCGCGGGCGTGCTGCTCTCCGACCCCGGCAGCGCGGCCGAACTGACCGGCTGCGAGATCTACGAGATCCGCGGCAGCGGGGTGCAGGCCGAGGCCCAGGCGGGCGGGCGGCTGGTCGACTGCGACATCCACCGGGTCACCGGCAACGGGCTCACCCTGGACGGCGAGGCCGAGCTCGTGCTCACCGGCTGCCGGGTGCACGACGTACCGGAGAACGCCGCCGACCTGCGCGGCCGCTCCCGGCTCAGCCTCGCCCACTCCACCGTGCGGGACTTCGGGCGCGGGGCCCTCTCGGTCTGGGACCAGGGCACCGAGGCGAGCGCCGAGTCCTGCCAGATCCACGGCTCGAACGGCGAGTACCCGGCGCTGTGGGTCAGCGACGGCGCCCGGCTCACGCTCACCGACTGCGCGCTGCACGACCTGCCGGACGCGCTGTTCGTCCTGGACCGCGACTCGGCGGCCGTCGCCGAGGGCTGCTCGTTCAGCCGGATCCGCAGCTCGGCGGTGTCGGTCAGCGGCGGTGCGACGGTGACGCTCACCGGCTGCCGGGTCCAGGAGGCGGGCACCGGGCTGTGGTTCCGCGACCACGGCAGCGGCGGTGTGCTCACCGGCTGCGAGATCTCCGACGTGGCGACCGGCGTGATCGTCACCAAGGGCGCCGACCCGGTGCTGCGGGACTGCACCGTCCGGGCCGGTTCGGACGCCGGCGTCTACGTCTCGGCCCAGGGGCGCGGCACCTTCGAGGACTGCCGGGTCTCGCACGGCAAGGGCTTCGGCTTCCACATCATCGACGGCTGCCGCACGGTGCTCACCCGGTGCCGGGCCGAGCAGAACGAGCGGGCCGGCTTCGAGTTCTCCGAGCCCGGACCGGTGGTCGAGGGGTGCACCTCGGACGACGTGCCGGCGGCGTCGGCCGCGGCCGCCGAGATCCCCACCCCGCGCACCCAGCTCACCGCCGCCCCCGCACCCCTGGCGGCCGCCGCGCCCGCCCCGCCCGCCGCTTCGGCGATCGGGCCGATCCCGGACTGCCGGCCCGCCGACGAGGCACTGGCCGAACTCGACGGGCTGGTGGGCCTGGCCACCGTCAAGCAGGAGGTGCGGACGCTGATCGACCTCATCTCGGTCGGGCGTCGGCGTCGGCAGGCCGGGCTCAAGGCGCCCTCGCTCCGCCGCCACCTGGTCTTCACCGGCGCCCCCGGCACCGGCAAGACCACCGTGGCGCGGCTGTACGGCGAGATCCTGGCCTCGCTCGGGGTGCTGCAGCGCGGCCACCTGGTCGAGGTGGCCCGGGTGGACCTGGTCGGCGAGCACATCGGCTCCACCGCGATCCGCACCGCCGCCGCCTTCGACCGGGCTCGCGGCGGCGTCCTGTTCATCGACGAGGCGTACACGCTGGCGCCGGAGGACGGCGCCCGCGACTTCGGGCGGGAGGCGATCGACACGCTGGTGAAGCTGATGGAGGACCACCGGGACGAGGTGGTGGTCATCGTGGCCGGCTACACCGCCGAGATGGAACGCTTCCTCTCCGCCAACCCCGGTGTCTCCTCACGGTTCTCGCGCACCATCACCTTCCCCGACTACTCGGCCGAGGAGTTGCTGGAGATCGCCCGCGCCCAGTGCGCCGAGCACGAGTACGCGCTCGCCGACGCCACCGAGCACGCCCTGCTCGACCACTTCGCCGGCATCGAGCGCGGCCCCAACTTCGGCAACGGCCGCACCGCCCGGCAGGTCTTCGAGACCATGGTCGAGCGGCACGCCATGCGGATCGCCCAGCTCCCCGACGCGTCCACCGAGGACCTCCAGCTCCTTGTCCCCGCCGACCTCCCGGCCCCCCGCCTGCCGTAGGCCCGCCCGCCGCGGCCCGGGAACTTCCGGGCGCCGAAGGACCGTTGGACCCGCCATGAGCACCCTCCTCACCGGCGCGGCCGGTGGCCTGCTCCTCCCGGCCCTCCTCGTCGCGCTCTTCTTCCTCGGCGCGGCCGGGCGGTTGCTGTTCACCCGAAGGGGCGAGCGCGGACCCGCGGACGGTGGGCGCGGCGTGGGCGCGGCAGCCACCGAGGAACTGCACGCGCTGCTCTATCCGGGCAAGCGGGCACAGCTGGAGCAGCGGCGGGTCGAGCTGGTGCTCCGCGACGACGAGCACGACGGGGCGCCGCGCCGGACCGGGATCGACCCGGCGGGTGGCCGGGTGGTGATCCGGTCCGGCGCCCGCCCGTCGTAGCGGGGGTGCCGAGCGTGGCGGTGGGCCGGGCCCGGCAGCGGCGCCGGGCGTGGCGGCGGGGCCGGTCAGACGTGTTCGCCGGCGAGCATCAGGGAGATCAGGAGGTCCAGGCGGTCCTCGGCGAGTTCGGGGCGCAGGCGGCCGCTGCGGGTGAGGGTGACCAGGCCGTGCAGGGCGGTCCAGACCACCTCGGTGAAGGTGTCCGGGTCGTGGGGGCCGGACACCTCGGCGACCGGGGCGGCCAGGGCGGCGAAGGCCTCCTTGAGCGGGGCGGGGGCCTCGGGCCGGCCGAAGGGGAGGCCGGTGGCGAGGGTGAACATGGCGTCGTAGAGGGCGGGGTAGGTCGCCGCGAACCTCGCGTAGGCGCCGACGACGGCGGTGAACGCCTCGACCGGTCCTTCGGCGTTGCGGGGCGCCTCCCGCAGTTCCCCGGCGAGTTCCTCGAAGCCCTCCACGGCGACGGCCGCGACGATGGCGTCCCGGTTGGCGAAGTGGCTGTAGAGGACGGGCTGGCTGTACTCGATCAGCGCGGCGAGCCGGCGGACCGTCACCGCCTCCCAGCCTTCGTCCTCGGCGAGGTCGCGGGCGGTCCTGATGATCAGTTGATGCCGTTCGGCGCGTTCGCGCTCGCGGCGGGCGTGGACTGTCACGCCAAATACCCTAGCAGTGCTAGATATTCGAGCGACGCTCGCACTGATGTTCCATCAGCCTTCTAGTGCCACTAGAACTTCTAGCGACCAATATGGAATTGAGGGGGAATCATCATGTCCGGCACCGGCACCGTCACCGCCGCCCCGAACACCGCCACAGCCGCCGCCGGCACCGTCCGCGAGCGCGTCGCCACCGTCCGCGCCGTGCTGCTCGCGCTCGGCATCCACGGCGCCACGGCGGTGGCGGTCGCGGCGACCGGCGCCCTGTTCCTCACCGAGCACCGGACCGCCTCCTCCTGACCCCGGAACCGGACGGCCCGCCGGCCCGCCGACTCGTCAGCCCGTCCAGGCACCGCCGGCCAGGAAGGACTCCAGGCCGGCCAGGTAAGGCGCGATGTCGATCCGCTCGCCCGCCAGCCACTCGTCCGAGTAGTACTTGTCGAGGTAGCGGTCACCCGGGTCGCAGATCAGGGTGACCACGCTGCCGCGCTCCCCCGCCGCCCGCATCTGCGCGACGATCCGCAGCGCGCTCCACAGCCCGGTCCCGGTGGACGCGCCCGCCTTCCGGCCGAGCACCCGGTCCAGCACCCGCACGGCGGCGACCGAGGCGGCGTCCGGGACCTTCATCATCCGGTCGATCGCCCCGGGCACGAAGCTCGGCTCCATCCGGGGACGGCCGATCCCCTCGATCCGCGAACCGCGGTCGCACACCGCGTCCGGGTCGTCGTGCACCCAGCCGTCGAAGAAACAGGAGTTCTCCGGGTCGGCGACGCAGATCCGGGTGTCGTACTGCATGTAGTGGACGTACCGGGCGATGGTCGCCGAGGTGCCGCCGGTCCCGGCGGTGGCCACGATCCAGGCCGGCTCGGGGTGCGGTTCGAGGCGCAGCTGGGCGAAGACCGACTCGGCGATGTTGTTGTTGCCCCGCCAGTCGGTGGCCCGCTCGGCGTAGGTGAACTGGTCCATGTAGTGGCCGCCGGTCTCCTCGGCGAGCCGGGCCGAGGCCTCGTACACCTCGTCCGGCCGGTCCACCAGGTGGCACTCGCCGCCGTGGAACTCGATCAGGTCGATCTTGGCCTGGCTGGTGGACTTGGCCATCACGGCGATGAACGGCACCCCGATCAGCTGGGCGAAGTAGGCCTCGGAGACGGCCGTGGAGCCGCTGGACGCCTCGATGACCGGTTTGCCGGGGCGGATCCAGCCGTTGCAGAGCCCGTAGAGGAACAGCGAGCGGGCCAGCCGGTGCTTGAGCGAGCCGGTGGGGTGGGTGGACTCGTCCTTGAGGTAGAGGTCGATGCCCCACTCCGCCGGGAGCGGGAAGCGCAGCAGGTGGGTGTCGGCCGAGCGGTTGGCGTCGGCCTGGACCTTGCGGACCGCGTCCTTGAGCCAGCGCCGGTACTCCGGGTCGGAGCGGTCCGCGTCGACGGTCGGTTCCATGCCCGGCTCCACGCTCTGTCCCACGGTCGGTTCGGTCCCCATGCCACTCTCCTCGTGCGAGTCCCCCTGGAAGCCCCCCTCCAATGCTCACTACGAGTGTACGGGTGTCACGATAAGTAACATTATCTGAAGCTCTAGGCTCCGCTTATCGCCCCGCTGCGCACCCACTGCACCTCCGCTACTGCCCCGCTACCGCCCCGCCCACCCCGCGGCCACCGACTGCGGGTCGGCCAGGTACGGCAGCCAGCCCAGCTCGGCCGCCCCGGCGAGCGCGCTGTGCTCCAGCTCCGCGCCGACGATCGGAACCCGCCCGCTGCGCCCCCACAGGCTGCGCTCGGCGACGACCGCGCGCAGCCGGTCCGGCGCGGCCTCCAGCAGGTCCAGGTGCAGCCCGCTGAGCACCACCCGGTCCGGGTTGAGGATGTTGGCGACCCCGGCCAGGCCGAGGCCGAGCCGGTCGATGACGTGCTCGACGGCCGCCCGGGCCCGCTCGTCGGTGGCGGCGGCCCGGCAGAGCTCGCCGGCCTGGTCGAGCAGCGGCCGGTCCGGGGCCGGGGTCAGTCCGGCGGCGGCGAACAGCGCGTCCGGATCGGTCTCCGAGTTGAGGCAGCCGCGGTTGCCGCAGCCGCAGGGTCGGCCCTGCGGGTCGACCGTCAGGTGGCCGACCTCCAGGGCGAGTCCGGCGCTGCCGGTGTGCAGCCGCCCGTCGATCACCAGCGCCCCGCCGACGCCGCGGTGGCCGGAGGTGACCAGCAGCAGGTGCCGCGCGCCGCGGCCGGCGCCGTGCCGGTACTCGGCGAGCGCGGCCAGGTTGGCGTCGTTGGCGATCGCGGTGGGCAGCGGGTCGAGCGCGTGCGGCCCGTGGTCGGCGCGGCCCACCTCCACGTCGTAGAGGTCGGCGACGGGCGTGCCGCTGGGCCAGGCGAAGTGCAGCGCGGCCAGCGCGGTGCCGTCCGGCTCGGTGACCGGGTTGGGCAGCGCGAGCGCCGCGCCGAGGCAGCGCCGCTCGGTGCCGCGGGCGAGTTCGGCGCCCGCCTGGGCGACGGCGCGCAGCATCCGCACCGGGTCGGTGGCGGCGGGCAGCGGCAGGTGGACCGGCGGGTCGAGCAGGCCGCCGAGACCGGCCAGGGTGACACTCAGGCCGTCGGCGTGGATCTGCCCGGCGACCACCACCGGACCGGCGGGGTCGATGGCGAGCCGGTGCGAGGGGCGCCCGCGGCCGCCGCCGGCCGGGCGGGAGTCGACCGTGATCAGGCCGAGCGCCTCCAGTTCGGCGGTGACGGCGCCGGCGGTGGCCCGGGTGACGTCGAGCGCGCGGGTGAGCGCCGAGCGGGTCGGGGTCTGGCCGGTGTGGATCAGCTGCAGCGCGGGGCCGAGCAGCGTCCGCCCCCGGTCGGGCGCCGAGCGGCGGTGGGCGTCGCGCTGCGCGTCGTGGTCGGCCCCGGTCCCGGGCTTCGGGCTTGAAGGTGAGAGCTGCACGGACCTATTGTTACTTTGTGCCGCTCCGAAACAAAATCCGTCCCGCCGGCCCCACCGGCCGAGCATCCTCCCAGTCTCGCAGCATCGCGGCGAAATCCCCCAGCCCGTCCGCGCACTCCCTTGCCTCCTGGGGCACCGCCCGGCTCGCCCTCACCGCCTTCTTCGCCGTCGACGGCCTGCTCTTCGCCGCCTGGGTGGTGCGCATCCCGGACGTCCGCAGCCAGGTCAGCGCCTCGCACAGCGCCCTCGGACTGGCCCTGCTCTGCGTCTCGGCGGGCGCCGTCGCCACCATGCCGGTCGTCGGCCGGCTCTGCCTGCGCCACGGCTCCCGGCCGGTCACCGTCGCCTCGCTCGCCCTGCTCGCGCTCTCCGTCCCGCTGCCCGCGCACACCCACTCGGTGGCCGCGCTCGGCGGCGTCCTGCTGCTCTTCGGCGCCGGCTACGGCGGGGCCAACGTGGCCATGAACAGCGCCGCCGTCGAGATCGTCGGCGAACTCGGCCGCCCGGTCATGCCCAGTTTCCACGCCGGGTACAGCCTCGGCGGCCTGCTCGGGGCGGGCGTCGGCGGCCTGCTCGCCGGCCCGCTCTCGGCCGCGCAGTGGCTCGCGCTGGCCGGACTCGCCGGACTCCTGGTCACCGTGGCCGCGGGCGTCGCGCTGCTGCGCAGCCCTGCGCCGCGACCGCTCGCCACCACCCCGACACCCCCGTCCTCCCCTTCACCCGCCACGCCCGCCGCGCCCGCCGCCGGCCGGATGCTGGTCCTGCTGCTCGGCCTCACCGCCCTGTGCACCGCGTACGGCGAGGGCGCCGTCGCCGACTGGACCACCCTGCACCTCACCGACGACGTCCACGCCGGCGCCCGGGTGGCCGCCGCCGGCTACGCGGCCTACGCGCTCGCCATGACCACCGGGCGGGTCGGCGGCACCTGGCTCTCGCTGCGCCTGGGCCAGCACCGGGTGATGGTCCTCGGGGGCCTCACCGCGGCGGCCGGGATGCTGCTGGCGGCGCTCGCACCCTTGGTGCCGCTGGCCGTGGCCGGGTTCGTCCTGGTCGGGCTCGGCCTGGCCAACATCTTCCCGCTCGCCATCGCCCAGGCCGGTGCCGCCGGCGGTCCGCAGGCCGTCGCCCTCGCCTCGACGCTCGGCTACGCCGGCATGCTGATCGGCCCACCGGTGATCGGCTTCCTCGCCGACGCGACCAGCCTGCCGCTCGCCCTGACCACCGTCGCCGCCACCGCGACCGTCGCCGCCGTCCTGCCCCTGACCGCCCGCCGCCGCCCCCACTGAACCGTCACCCCGCCCCCACCGGCCGTCGTGCGAGGATCACGCCATGACGAACACCACGGCTCCGGTCCGGTTCCTGCGTGCGGCCGAGCGGCCGGCCACGGCGTGGCGCAACGGGGGCGGGGTGACCAGGGTGGTCGCCGGGGAGCCCGCGGCCGGCGGGCCGGACGACTTCCGGTGGCGGGTCAGCCTCGCCGACGTCGCCACCGCCGGGCCGTTCTCCGCGTTCCCCGGCGTCGACCGGGTGATCACCGTGGTCGAGGGCCCGGGCATGGCGCTGACCGTCGACGGCGTCGAGCACCTCGTCGACGCGCCGTTCCGCCCGTTCGCCTTCTCCGGCGACGCGGCCACCGACTGCCGGCTGCTCGGCGGCCCGCTCGTCGACTTCAACGTGATGACCCGTCGCGGCCACGCCACCGCCGCCCTCGTCCTCACCGAGCGGCCCGGCCCGATCGTCGTCCCGGCGGACGCCACCGTGCTGCTGGTCTGCCTCTCCGGCACCGCGACCCTCGACGGCGCCGCCCTCGCCCGCTACGACGCTGCCCTCCTCACCGCCCCGGCCACCCACACCCTGATCCCCGACGGCACCACGGCCGCCCTCACCTTCCGCAGCCCGACGCGGGGCTGACGGCAGCCGCACCCGGTCGCCCGAACAGGCGCCCGGCGGAGCCCGACCAGGTCGAACCCGGCCACGGCCGGCGGCACGCGCGAGCGCCGCCGGCAGCATCCGAGTCCCGAGCCCGGACTCCGGGCCCGGTCCCCGGTCAGGCCTCCGACTCGTCCGGCAGCCGCAGGTCCCACCCGCCCAGCGCCCGCAGCTGCGCGGCCGTCACGTCGTCCGGCAGCGGCCGCGGCGGCTCGGTGCGGAACGGCGGCTGCCAGCCCTCCTCCGCCGTCCACCGGCGCACCGCCTTGGCCGGGGCACCCGCGACCACCGTGTGGTCGGGCACCTCGCCGCGCACCACCGAGCCGGCCGCGACGACCACGTTGCGGCCCAGCCGGGCGCCGGGCAGGATCACCGCGCCGGTGCCGATCCAGCTGCCGGAGCCGATCTCCACCGGCTCGTTGCGCGGCCACTGCTTGCCGATCGGCAGGTCGGTGGCCCGGTACTCGTGCGCCTGGTCGGATATGTAGACGCCGGGGCCGGTCCACACGTCGTCGCCGAGCACGATCGACTGGTGGCCGACGATGTGGCTGTCCCGGCCGATCACGCAGCCGCCGCCGATCCGCACGATCGGATCGGGGCCGAGGTCCAGGCCGGGCAGGAAGCCCGCGCTGATGGTCACCCGTTCGCCGATGATCGAGAACGGTCCGATGGTGATCCACTGCTCGTTGAAGACCGCGCCGAGCGGGAAGGTCAGCTTCGTCCCCGCGCCCAGCTCGCCGAACCGGTACGGCCCGGGGTTCTCGCTGGACACCGCGCCCGCCCGCTGCACCCACTGCCAGCCCCGGTGGACGAGCCGGCCCGTGGCGCGCCGGCCGCCGGCGCGGGCGGCGCTGAACAGGGAACGCGTGATCGACATGCGCTCACGTTACCGGCCCGTAGGGTCCGCCCGGCGACAGGGCGGCCAAGGTCACACACCCCCGCCGCGACCGCCCCGGGGGGCCGTCGACCGGATGCGGCACCCTGCCCGATATCTCGAAAACCTGTTCGGAAGGCGATGTCCGAAGACCGCCACTGCTGACAGACTCAAAGGCATGGAGATCACCGCGCACCTCGACGTCCTGCGCCGCGAGGGCACCCTGCTCGCTGACGCCGCCGCCCGCACCGACCTCACCGCCCCCGTCCCGACCTGCCCGCAGTGGCGGCTGCGCGACCTCGTCCTGCACACCGGACAGGTGCACCGCTGGGCGACGGCCACCGTCCGGGACCGGCTGCCCGCCCCGATGGACGCCGAGCGCCAGCAGGCCGTCTGGGGGCCGGAGCCGGACGACGCCGACCTGGTCGACTGGTTCCGCACCGGCCACGCCGCACTGGTCGACGCGCTCACCGCCGCCCCGGCCGACCTGGACTGCTGGAGCTTCCTCCCGGGGGCCGACCCGCTCGCGTTCTGGGCCCGCCGCCAGGCGCACGAGACGGCCGTGCACCGGATCGACGCCGACGCGGCAGCCGGCACCGAGGGCCCGCACACCGACCCGGAGTTCTCCCAGGACGGCATCGACGAACTGCTGGTCGGCTTCCTGAGCCTCCCCCGCTCCAAGGTCCGCGGCGAACGGCCGCGGACACTGCGGATCAGCGCGAGCGACGGCCCCGGCCGCTGGCTGCTGACCATCGGTCCGGAGCCGCTCACCGTCGAGCGGGCCGAGCGCGCCGAGCAGGCCGAGCGCCCGGCCGACCTGACGCTCACCGGCCCGGCCCGCGACCTCTACCTGCTGCTCTGGAACCGCCTGCCGGCCGGCACCGGGCGAGTGGTCAGCACCGGGGACGAGACCCTGCTCGACCTGTGGCGCGCGACCGCGACCATCGGCTGACGCCCCCGGGTGCCCTCCGGCGCCCGGCGAGCCCGCGGGGCGCGTCAGCGCACCCAGCGCGCCGGGCGCTTCTCCAGGAACGAGCGCATGCCCTCCTGCGCCTCCTCCGAGCCGAACAGCCGCGCCGACAGCTCCACCAGCTCGTCGGCGTCCCGCTCGAAGGAGCGCACCACCTCGGCGTTGGCGAGCCGCTTGGACTGCGCGAGACCCTGCGGCGAGCCCAGCCGCAGGGCGTCCAGCAGGCCCTTGAGCGCGACCTCGGCCGCCTCCGGCGCGTCGACGGCCTGGGTGATCAGGCCGATCCGGGCGGCCTCGGCGGCGTCGAAGACCTCGCCGGTCAGGTAGTAGCGGGAGGCCGCGCGCGGGTCCAGCTTGGGGCGCAGCGGCAGCGAGATGACGGCCGGCGCGAGCCC
The DNA here is from genome assembly GCF_042800875.1 of Kitasatospora sp. NPDC057595. Lineage (NCBI taxonomy): Bacteria > Bacillati > Actinomycetota > Actinomycetes > Kitasatosporales > Streptomycetaceae > Kitasatospora > Kitasatospora sp. NPDC057595. The sequence continues at coordinate 19,531 of NZ_JBHVGL010000041.1, forward strand.
GAGCCGGACCTCGGTGAAGGCGAAGGTGGCGGCCGGTCCGGCAAGCGCGAGGTCGGCGGCGCCGAGCAGTCCGAGCCCGCCGGCCCGGGCGTGTCCGTCGATCACGGCGATGACGGGCTTGGCGCAGTCGACGATGGCCCGCTGGAGGTCGACCAGCCCGCGCGGTCCGACCGTCGGGTCGGCGCCGGTCGCCTCCGAGAGGTCCGCCCCGGCGCAGAACACCTTGCCCGTGTGGGTCAGCACGACCGCGCGCACCTCCGGGTCGGCCGCCGCCGCGGCGAGGCCGGCGGTCAGCTCGGCCATCAGCCGGGTGGAGAGCGCGTTGCGGTTGTGCGGCGAGTCGAGCGTCAGGGTGGTGACGGCGTCCTCGGTGGTGACGCGGACGAGGGGCGCTTCGCTGGTCATCGGTGCGGTCCTGCTTTCCGGCTGAGGGTGGGTCGGAACGGACGGCCCGCCTCCGGTGAACCCACGGGCGCGCCCGGACGACTCTGACATGCCCGCCCGTCCCCCGGCCAGCCCCCTCGGACCGCCGCCGCGGATCAGAGCCGCGAGGTGTCGAGGCCGAGGCCGAACGGCTCCGGCAGTGTGAGGGGTGCCCCGAACGGGTGCGGACCGTCCTCGACGGCGCAGCCGAGCCGGCCGGCCCGCTGAACGGCGTGCAGGTGCGGGCCTGGCGGTCGGCCAGGAGGTGGAGCGGCGCCCCGTACTGGCCGTAGCGGCGGCGCTTGGCCTGCGGTGTGACGGCTCCCCCGATGATCTCGGTGCGGGCCGTGTCCACGAATCGTTCGCCTCCTGGCGGGACGCTCTCGTGACCGCGGGTACGGGGTCGGCGTACCGACGGTAAACGCCTGGTGTGGTGAGCGGGTGTCGGCCACGATGGGCGCATGACCATGGAATCGCAGCGGAGAGCCGCGGCTCTCACCCACATCGCCGAGCCGTCCGGGGTCGCTCCCGGGACGGGGTACACGCAGGTCGTCAGCGGCAGTGGGCGGCTGGTGGCCGTGTCGGGGCAGGTCGCGTTCGACGAGGAGCGGCGGCTGGTCGGGGAGGGGGACCCGAAGGCGCAGGCGCGGCAGGTGTTCGAGAACCTGCGGCGCTGTCTGGCGGCGGCGGGGGCGGACTTCTCGCACGTCGTCAAGCTGACGTACTTCGTCACCGACATGGCGTACATGCCCGCCATCCGGGAGGCCCGCAACGAGGCGCTGGGCGACCTGCCGCTGCCGGCCTCGTCCGCGGTGCAGGTCGCGGCGCTGTTCCTGCCGGAGGTGCTGATGGAGATCGAGGCCTTCGCGGTGGTCCCGGAGTAGCCCCTCGGACCCCTCGGACCCCTCTGACCCCTCAAACCCTCAGACCTCTCAACCCTCTCAGACCCCTCGGACCGCGTCCCGTCGTCCGGCCCAGCGGACGGCGGGGCCCATCGCGAGGCCGGCGGCGGCGAGCAGGGCGCCGAGGGCGGCCCAGCCGGTCAGGCCGTGGCCGATGACGGCGGTCGAGACGACGGCCGGTCCGATCATCAGGGCGGCCGCGTTGCCCGCGTTGAAGACGCCCTGGTAGGCGCCGTGGGCCCGTTCGCCGGCCAGGTCGTAGCTGAGCGCCCAGGTGCCGGCCTGGCCGAGCACCTCGCCGGCCGCCTGGAGGGCGACGCCGGTGAGCACCACCACGGCGGCGAGCGCGGCGGGTGCTCCGTGGGCGAGGGCGATCACCAGGCAGGAGGCGGCCAGGATCAGCCCGGCCCGGCCGCAGGCCCGGGCGGCGGCGGCCGGATGCTCGGTGCCGCGGGTGGCGCGGACCTGGAAGGCGATGACCAGCACGGTGTTGACGACCAGGGTGGCGGCCACGGTGATCCGCGGCGCGTCGGTGTGCTGGACGATCCACAGCGGCACGCCGACCTCCAGCATCGCGAACTGCAGGCCGAGCACCGCGCTGAGCGCGGTCACCACCAGGAACGGCCCGTCCCGCAGCGCCGGGTTGCGTTCGCGGACCGGCCGCCGCTCCGTCTCCCGCCCGCCCCGCGGGCCCGCCGCGCCCGCGCCGGGCATCGGCAGCCGGTGGAACATCACGGCGACCGCCAGGTACGAGGCCGCGTCGGCCAGGATCGCCGTCAGGTAGCCGGTGCGCGAGTCCACCTGGAGGGCGATCGCGCCGACGCCGGTGCCGAGGCAGATCCCGACGTTGGTCACCACCCGCAGGTAGGCCCGGCCCGCCACCCGCTTGTCGGCGGGCAGCACTTCGGCGTAGAGGGCGTTGCGCACGGCGGCCGCGCCCCGGTCGGCGGCGGCGACCAGGCAGGCGAGCGCCACGAACGCGGGGTAGCCGCCGACCGCGGTGTAGCCGGCGGTGCCGAGGCCGGTGAGCGCGACCAGCGTCACCAGGACCGGCCGGCTCCCCCAGCGGTCGGCGGCCCGCCCGGCGGGGACGCTCGCGAGGACGCCGCACAGTCCGGCGGCGGTGAGCGCGAGGCCGAGCCGGCCGGCGCTCAGGCCGAGGTAGCGGGTGAAGAACAGCACGCCGACGGAGAGCGAGAGGCCGCTGCCGAGGGTGTTGAGCAGGGTGATCCGGGCGAGCCGGCGCACCGTCGGGTCGGGGTGCAGCAGCCGGGAGGCCCCGGTCGCGGGCAGGGCGGGGTCGGGTACGGAACTCGGTACGGGGCCGGCTGCCGGGCTCGGTGCGGCGTTCGCCGCCGGTGGGGTGGTCATGCCCACGATCCCACCCCGGCGCCGCCGCCCGGCCGTACTGATTTAGGCTCTGTCTGAAACCTCCGGGGGGCGGCGTGCACCTGTTCAGACTCGGCCTGGCCGACCTGGCCACCACCTGGTTCGCCTGCTCGCCGATCCAGGAGGCCGCGCTCAGCCTGCGGATGTGGACCCATCCGGGCGTCTACCCCCTGCAGTCCGCCGCCTTCGGGCGGCTGCGGCCGGCCTTCGAGCGGCTGGACTCCTCGCTGCTGCTCTCGCTGGTCGCCGCCAACCGCTGGATCCCGGACTTCCTGACGCCCCGCCCGGCCGTCCCGTGGCCGGACTTCCGCTCCGAGCTGGCCGCCGTCCGGGCGCTGCCGCCCGAGCAGCTGCGCGCGGAGCTGGAGCAGACGTTCCTGCCGCACCACCAGCCGCTGCCGGCTCCGCTGGCGGCGGGGCTGGCCGATCCGGCCCGGCTGCTGGCGCGGATCGCCGACGCGCTGGAGGAGTACTGGGAGCGCTGTCTGGCGCCCGCGTGGTGGCCGCAGGCGCGGGCGGTGCTGGAGGCGGACCTGGTCTACCGGTCCCGGGTGCTGGCCCAGCAGGGCGCGGCGGCGCTGTTCGCCGACCTCGACCACCGGTTGAGCTGGGCGGACGGGGTGCTGTCGGTCGACCGCCGCTGGAAGGACCTGGACGGCGAGATCACGGCGGACGGGCGGGGGCTGGTCCTGGTGCCGACCTTCTTCGCCCGTGGCGCGGTCACGATGATCGGCAACGACCGTCCGCCGCAGATCAGTTATCCGGCCCGCGGGCAGGCGGGGATGGCCGGTCCGCGGCCGCCGACACCCCCGCGCGCGCTGGAGCTGCTGCTGGGCGCGCCGAAGGCGCGGCTGCTGGCGCTGCTGGCCGAACCGGCGTCCACCACCGACCTGGCCTACCGGCTGGGCGTCACGCCGGGCGCGGTCAGCCAGCACCTGGCGGTGCTGCACGCGACCGGCCTGGTGACCCGGGCGCGGCACGGGCGTTCGGTGCTGTACCGGCGCAGCGCGCTGGGCGACGAGCTGTCCGGCCCGGGCCGCCCCGGCGGGTGAGCATCCCGCCCGCCCCGGCGGGTGCGCGTCGCGCCCGTCGCGGCGGGTGACGATCCGGGCCGCCGCCGATTTCCCGCCAACTGGCCAGTGGTACAGACCTGTTGACGCATTGGTCTGTACCTCCTACAGTGCCCATGCCCCCGTCTCCCCACGGCGCGGGCATCGAACGCTCCCCGCACCACGTACGGTTCTGCGCCACCCTGTCCAACCCCCACAGTCGCAGGGAGAACCATGTCCGTTCGAACCCGGGCGCGTCGAACGCGCCACCGAGTGCTCGCGCTGCTCTCCGTCCTGCTCCTCCCACTGGCCGCGATCACCGCCCTGGCCACCCCCGCCACCGCGGCCGGCAAGCTCACCGCCGCCTTCACCAGCGAGAACAACGGCTCCTGGTGGAAGGGCACCTACATCGTCAAGAACGACAACACCACCGCCGTCAACGGCTGGACCCTGGAGTTCGACCTCCCGGCCGGCGTGACCATCCAGAACAGCTACAACGGCACCGCGACGGTCAACGGCAGCCACGTCACCGCCGTCGCCGCGTTCTACAACGCCAACGTCCCCGCGGGGAAGACGACCGAGCCGTACAGCTTCTGGTTCGTCGCCAACGGCCCGGTCGGCACCCCGACCGGATGCCGGATCAACGGCGACAAGTGCGACGGCAGTTCGGACGTCCTGCCGTCCGCCCCGGGCACCCCGACGGTGACCGACGCGACGGCCCACACGCTCGCCCTGAAGTGGCCCGCCGCGACCGGCGGCGACTTCCCGGTCGCCTCCTACGACGTGCTGAACGGCAGCACCGTGGTCGGCAGCAGCACCACCACCGACACGGTGGTCACCGGGCTGACCCCGGCGACCAGCTACACCCTGACCGTCCGCGCCAAGGACACCCGCGGCAACCTCGGTCCGGCGAGCGCGTCGGTCACCGCCTCCACCTTCGACCCGTCCACCGACCAGGTGCCGCCCACCGCGCCCACCAGCCTCCGCACCACCGCGGTCGGTTCGAGCGACGTCACGCTGGCCTGGAACGCCGCCACCGACAACCTGAAGGTCGCCGCGTACGACGTCTACCAGGACGGCACGCTGGTGCGCACGGTGACCGGCTCCACCCTGACCGCCACCGTCAGCAGCCTCTCCCCGTCCACCTCCTACACGTTCACCGTCAAGGCCCGCGACGGCGCCGACAACGCCTCCCCCGCCTCCACCCCGCTGAAGGTCACCACCTCCGACCTGGTCGGCGCCGGCAAGTACGCCCGGGTCGGCTACTTCACCCAGTGGGGCATCTACGGGCGCCAGTACTTCGTGAAGAACCTCGACACCTCGGGCAGCGCCGCCAAGCTCGACGTCATCAACTACGCCTTCGAGAACATCGACCCGGTCAACCTCACCTGCCTGGCGGGCGTCACCAAGGGCACCACGTCCAACCCGCAGGACCCCGACCAGGGCACCGGCGCGGGTGACGCCGACGCCGACTACGCCCGCCCGATGAGCGCCGCCCAGTCGGTCGACGGCGTGGCCGACGACGGCTGGGGCAAGCTGCGCGGCAACTTCAACCAGCTGAAGAAGCTCAAGGCCAAGTACCCGAACCTGAAGGTCGTCGCCTCGCTCGGCGGCTGGACCTTCTCCAAGTACTTCTCCGACGTGGCGGCCACCGACGCGTCCCGGCAGAAGTTCGTCAAGTCCTGCCTCGACATCTGGATCAAGGGCAACCTGCCGGCCTACAACGGCGCGGGCGGCGACGGCGTCGCGGCCGGCATCTTCGACGGCATCGACATCGACTGGGAGTGGCCCGGCTCGCCCGACGGCCACGCCGGCAACCACTACAGCGCCAACGACAAGGACAACCTGACCGCGCTGCTCGCCGAGTTCCGCAAGCAGCTGGACGCGCTCGGCGGCTCGCACAAGCTGCTGACCGCCTTCACCCCGGCCGACCCGGTCAAGATCAACCAGGGCTGGGACCTCTCGAAGATCTTCAACTACCTGGACATCGCCAACATCCAGGGCTACGACTTCCACGGCGCCGGCAGCGACAACTCGTGGGAGCCCAACCGCACCGGCCACCAGGGCAACCTCTACGTGGACGCCCAGGACCCGTACACCACCCACTTCAGCGTCGAGGGGGCCGTCAAGCCCTACCTGGACGCCGGGGTCAACCCGCGCAAGCTCACCATCGGCCTGGCCTTCTACGGCCGTGGCTGGCAGGGCGTGGCGGACGGCGGCGTCAAGGGCGAGTGGCAGAGCGCGACCGGCGCGGCCCCCGGCCAGTTCGCCGAGGAGGCCGGCACCCGCGGGTACAACAACCTGATCACCACCTTCCCCAGCCTCTCCGTCTACCACGACGAACAGTCGGTGGCCACCTACGGCTACACCGGCGCGGGCGGGCAGTGGTGGACCTTCGACGACGCCTGGTCGATCGGCAAGAAGACCGCCTGGCTGAAGTCCAAGGGCCTGCTCGGCGCGATGATCTGGGACATGACCGGTGACACCCCGGGCGGCACCCTGATCAACGCCGTCGACGGCGGCCTCAAGTAGCACCCGCACCGCGCGCACGCCGGGTCCGGCGGGGTACCGGCCCCGCCGGACCCGGCGTCACGTCATGCGCCGCCGGTCCGGTCCCCGCCGGCTCAGCGCGAGGCGAGGGCGGCCAGCCGGCGGGCCGAGCGGTACTGCCGCAGCACCTGGGCGAAGGTCAGGTGCCCCTGGGTGGTGCGGGCGAACGCCCGCCAGGCCGGGTCGACCAGGCAGACCGCCGCGTGGAACAGGTACGGCCTGCGCTCGAACGCGTTCAGCATCTGCTTGCCGGCCCGCATCTCCACCCCCAGGCCGGCCTTGATCGCGAAGGCGTAGTTCAGCGCCTCGCGCCGGACCTGCGCCGCCGTGCCCGCCTCGGCCACCTTGACTGCCCACTCGCCGGCCAGCCGGCCCGAGCGCAGCGCGTAGGAGATGCCCTCACGGGTCCACGGCTCCAGCAGCCCGGCCGCGTCGCCGGCCACCAGGACCCGGCCGCGCGACAGCGGCGAGTCCTCGGCCCGGCAGCGGGTCAGGTGCCCGGACTCCACGCTCGGCGGGAAGCCGGACAGGCCCAGCCGCCGGATGTAGTCGGCCAGGTACTGCTTGGTCCGCTCGCCGTCGCCGCGCGCCGAGATCACCCCGACGGTCAGGCTGGCGGACTCGGTCTTCGGGAACACCCAGCCGTAACTGCCGGGCAGCGGCCCCCAGTCGAGGTGGATCCGGCCCGCCCAGTCGGCCGCGACGTCCGCCGGGACGGGGATCTCCGCCTCCAGACCGAGGTCGATCTGGTCGAAGGAGACGCCGACGTGCCGGCCGATCCGGCTCGCGCTGCCGTCCGCGCCGACCACCGCGCGCGCCTCGAAGCTGCGCCCGTCGGAGGCGGTGACCAGCGCCGTCCGGTGCTCGCCGCCGCGCTGCTCCACCCCGGTGACGGTCACTCCGGTGACCAGTACCGCCCCGGCCTGCTTGGCCGCCTGGACCAGGCGCAGGTCGAACTCGTCCCGGTTGACCAGGCCGAACAGCATCCGCCGGGAGCGCCTGGTCCGGGTGAACCGGCCGTCGTACGCGAAGGTGACGGCGTTCACCCGGTCCTGGAGCGGCAGTCTGAAGTCCGGCGGGAGGCTGTCCCGGGAGGGGCCGATGATGCCGCCGCCGCAGGTCTTGTACCGGGGGTGCTCGGCCTTGTCGAGCAGCAGCACGCGCCGGCCCTGCACGGCCGCGGCGTGCGCGGCGGAGGAGCCGGCCGGCCCGGCGCCGACCACGACGACGTCCCAGACGCCGTCCAGCGGGCCCGGCCGGTCCGGCCCGCCGGCCTCGGCGTCGAGCGGGCTACGAGAATCGGGGCTTCCGGAGTCAGTCACGGGCAGCAATCCTATGCGGCCACCCCCTCCGCCGTCGGCCGCACCGCCCCGAACGCGCGACCGAATCGCCGGTCGGGCGCAGCCGGTCGGCAGTCGGTCGGCCGCCCCCGGCGGCACCGGGCGGCCCTCCCCCGCGGCCTCCCCCGCGGGCCACCGCCGCGCGCCGCCTATGATCGGCATCACCCACCGTCAACGCCGTTCGCCCGCACCACCCCCTCGGACGGACCAGCCCTCCCCGGAGCACCCGATGTCGCAGCAGCCCCTGGCCGACGCCGTCCGGTCCCTCATGGACCGCGCCCGCACCGATCTCGCCGACCTGGTCGCCTTCCCCTCGGTCGCCGACCCGCGCCAGTTCCCGGTCGAGGAGTGCGAGAAGGCCGCCCGCTGGGTCGCCGACGCCTTCGCCGCCGAGGGACTGACGAACATCCGGCTGCTGGACACGCCCGACGGCACCCAGTCCGTCTACGGCGAGCTCCCCGGCCCGGCCGGCGCCCCGACCGTGCTGCTCTACTCGCACTACGACGTCCAGCCGCCGCTCGACGAGAACGCCTGGCTCAGCCCCGCCTTCGAGCTCACCGAGCGCGACGGCCGCTGGTACGGGCGCGGCGCCGCCGACTGCAAGGGCAACATCCTGATGCACCTGACGGCCCTTCGGGCGCTGCGCCAGGTGGACGGCGGCTACCCGGTCGGGCTGAAGGTCATCGTCGAGGGCTCGGAGGAGCAGGGCACCGGCGGTCTGGAGCGCTACGCCGAGGCCCACCCCGAGCTGCTCACCGCCGACGCCATCGTGATCGGCGACACCGGCAACTTCGCCCCCGGCCTGCCGACCGTCACCGCCTCGCTGCGCGGCATGACGGTGGTCGACGTCTCGGTCCGCACCCTGGCAGGCAACCTGCACTCCGGCGCCTTCGGCGGCGCCGCCCCGGACGCCCTGCAGGCGCTGGTCAAGGTGCTCGCCTCGCTGCACGACGAGAACGGCGACGTCGCGGTGGCCGGCCTGGCCGCCGACCAGTCCTGGAACGGGGTGCAGTACCCCGACGAGCAGTTCCGCGCCGACGCCAAGGTGTTGGACGGCGTCGCGCTGACCGGTACCGGCACCGTCGCCGACCGGCTCTGGGCCCGCCCCTCGGTCACCGTGCTCGGCATCGACGCCCCGCCGGTGATCGGAGCGACCTCCTCCGTGCAGGCGTCCGCCAAGGCCTCGGTCAGCCTGCGGGTGCCGCCGGGCATGGACACCACGGCCGCCCAGGAGGCGCTGGTCGCCCACCTGGAGAGCCGGGTGCCGTTCGGCGCGCAGATCACCGTGGAGCGGCAGGGCAACGGCGCGGCGTTCAGCGCCGACACCTCCGGTCCGGCCTACGAGGCGATGGGCGAGGCGATGGCCGAGGCCTTCGGCACCCCGATGGTGGCCTCCGGCGAGGGCGGCTCGATCCCGCTCTGCAACACGCTGCGCACCCTCTACCCGCAGGCCGAGATCATCCTGATCGGCGTCGAGGAGCCGACCACCCAGATCCACGCGGTCAACGAGAGCGTCGACCCGCTGGAGCTGGAGCGGATGGCCCTCACCGAGGCGCTGTTCCTGCGCCGCTACGCCGAGCTGCGCTCCGTCTGACACCCCGGCACCGGGGCGGGGCCGGCCGCCCCGCGCCCCCCCCCCCCCCCCCGCCCCCCCCCCCGCCCCCCCCCCCCACCACCCGGGGGGATAAAAAAAAAAACACCCCCCCCAACACAAAAAATAGGGGTTTG
>NZ_JBHVGL010000041.1:28921-34263 GCF_042800875.1 Kitasatospora sp. NPDC057595
GGGTGCGGGCCCCGGGCGCCCCCCCCGCCGGCGCGGCGCCGTCCCCGGGGGGGGGGGCCCGGGCGCCCCCCCCCCCCGCGGCCGGCCGGGGCCCGCCCCGGAGCACCGCACGCCTGCACCAACGCACCAACACGCCACCGCACGCCCGCGCGAACCGCTGCCTTCGCGCCCTACGGCCGGCCGCGCGCCCCCGCGACGCCCGCCGCGCCGGTCACCGCCGCCCGGGCCAGCGCCCACCCGGCCGCGCCCACCGCCAGCCCGGCCCCCGCCCCGAAGCACAGCTCCGCGAGCGGCCCGCGCCGCAGCGGCACCAGCCGGTGCGCCGCCCCCGCCGCGGTGGCCGCCCCCAGCACCAGCGCGCCGCCCCGCCGGGCCCGCCGCGACGGCCGGTCGGCCGGTCGGACCGGCTCCACCGCCCGGGCCGCCCGCACCGCGTACCCCGCCACCGCGGCCAGCGCGGGCACCGAGCTGCCGTACTGCAGCACCTCGTAGAGCGGCGGGCCGCCCGCCACCGGCCGCTCCAGCGCCGGCACCAGCCGGGACCCGAAACGCCCCGCGTGGGTGAAGCCGTCCCAGCCGACGTGGCTCGCCGCACCGACCGCCGCCGAGAGCGCGAACCGTCCGAGGTCCGCGCCCGACGGCCGCCCCCGGCCGGACCGGCGGGCCGTCAGCGCCTCGGCGGCGCCCGCCCACCGGTCCGGGAGCAGCGCGACCAGTGGCCCGCGCACCAGCCCGTGCCAGCCCGCCACCAGTGCGGCCGCGAGCGCCACGTCCAGCGTCGGCACCGCCCACCAGCGGTGGGTGGGCGCGCCGTGCCGGTACACCCCGGGCAGCAGCGACTCGGCGAAGAACGGCACGTCGGGTGCCAGCGAGCCGGCGACCAGCGCCGACGCGACCAGCGGCCCGCGCTCCCCCGCCGCGCGCAGCAGGGGCAGCACGGCGGCCGGGTGGCTCAGGGTGAACGGCATGCCCTCATCCTGCCGCCGCCCGGCCGGGCCCGTCTGCGGCGCCCGGCTCCGGCGCGCGGCGCGTTCGCGGGGCGCGCGCCGGAACGGGGCTCACCCCGGAACCGGGCCCACGGAACCGGGCCTGAGCCGGGGTGAGTCCCGGAACCGGGCCCAGGCCGGAACGGGGCGCGCCGGAACCGGGCTCACGCCGCGTCGGCGGTGCGGGCCGACCCCAGGCCCGCCCGGTGTCCGGCCTCCAGGTAGCGCAACTCCCCGCAGCGGCGGGCGTCCAGCGCCGCCGCCAGCCGCCGGTGGCGGCCCGGGGGCAGCAGTCCGGCGGCCTCCTCCAGGCTGACGAACCGCCAGCCGCGCAGTTCCTCCTGCTGGAGCAGCAGCCCCTGCCGGGCGGTGGCGTCCAGCAGGCCGCCGTCGTAGACCAGGCGCAGCCCGCCCCGGCGCGGGCCGGTGCGCGGTTCCCAGTCGACGGCGAGCAGGCGCAGCACCGCCGGGTCCAGGCGCAGGCCGAGTTCCTCGGCGGTCTCCCTGAGGGCGGCGTCGGTGGGTGCCTCGCCGCGTTCGACGACGCCGCCGGGGAACTCCCAGTCGGGCTTGTAGACGGGGTCGACGAGCAGCACCCGGTCCTGCTCGTCGAAGAACAGGACGGCGGCGGCCACGGTGTCCCCGGTGGGGTCGGGGGTCTGCGCGATCGGGCAGCGGGCCGAGCCGTCGTCGACCAGCCGGGCGAGCCGGACGGCGGTCTCGCGCGGGGTGAGGCCGGAGGTGTCGACGAGCCGGGCGTCGCGGCGCAGCCAGCGGCGGGCGGCGCGGTAGCGCGGCAGGTGTTCCAGGCACCAGCGGCGGACCTGCTCGCTGCGCCGCGGGTCGTCCGGGAATTCCTCGCGCTGGGCGATGCGCTCGCGCAGGATCGTTTCTTCAGGGTCCAGGACGAGGTGGTGCACGACGATGCCGTGCGAGGCGAGCGCCCCGAAGATCTCGTCCCGGTAGTCCTCCCGCAGCAGTGTCATCGGAACCACCAGCGGCCCGGGGATCTCACCGAGCAGTGCCGCCGCCGTCTCGGGGACGAGCCGCCGCCAGGCGGGCAGGTCCTGGAAGTCCGGCACCGCCGCCATCCGGTCGGCCGGCAGCATCGCGCGCAGCCCGAAGCCCACCAGCTCGGGATCGAACAGCATGCTGCCGGGCAGCAGTTCCACCAGTTCGCGGCAGGAGCTGGTCTTGCCCGCCCCGAATGTGCCATTGACCCAGACGATCACGCACGCCCCCATGTTCTCGCCCTCCCCGGCGCCGTTCGCCCCGGGCGGCGCCCCCCGTCGGTCGAGCCGGCGCCATCGGAGGTGGTACCCCCGCCACGCCGGTCCCCATACCTCCACGTCCGCCCCGCTCATGGCGGTTCCCCGTTCCGCTTGACAGGGGCATGTGCCCAGGTCAGGGGGCCTGCGACGATTCCCGTACGACCCCCGGCGCGCCGGCGCCCACCCCTCCGGGCACCGGAGTCCGGCCCCTTGGCGCACGCCCCCACCGCACCACGCGCGCCCCGTTGCGTGCGGGGCTCCCCCCGTCCCACCGGTGTGCGGGCCTCGGCGGCCCGGGGCACCGGCGGGACGGCGCGGACCCGTCAGGGGCGGCCCATGTGGGTCGGGTAGTAGCCGCTGCTGATCCGCGAGACCCGGATCGACGTGCCGGGCCGGGCGGCCTCCACGTACTGGTTGTCGCCCAGGTAGATCGCCACGTGGTGGATGCCCCGCGCGGTGCGGTCGTCCGACCAGAACAGCAGGTCGCCGCGGCGCAGCTGTCCGGCCGTCACCGGTGTGGTGGCCGCGTACTGGTCGTTGGCGATCCGGGGCAGGGAGATGCCGCCGCGCCGGAAGGCCTGCTGGACCAGGCCCGAGCAGTCGTAGCCGTCCGGTCCGTTGCCGGCCGTCCGGAACGGCTTGCCCAGCTGCGCGAGCGCGAACTGCACCGCCGTCTCGACGTCGCCGTCCGCCGCCGGGGCCGCGGCCGGGGGCGGGGACGCCGAGTCCCCCGAGGAGGCGGCGGAGCCGCCGGTGCGTTCCAGGTAGACGTCGTAGTGCGAGGTCCAGCGCCACTGGCCCTGGCTGTTGCGGAACCAGTAGCGCGAGCCGTCCCACCCCTGGGTGATCCCTCCGGAGGAGCCGGCCGTCCTCGCCGTGGACGCCGCCGGCGCCGGGGCGGACCCGCCGGTGCGCGCCAGGTAGACGTCGTAGTGCGAGGTCCAGCGCCAGTGGCCCTGGGCGTCCTTGAACCAGTACCGCGAGCCGTCCCAGCCGGCGTGGGCGGGCGCCCGCTCGGCCGCCGCGGTCCCCGCGCCGGTGCCCAGGCCGATCACGCAGGTCCCGGCCGCGATCACGGCCACCGCGCCTATCCCCCGGCGGATCCGCGCCGCGCGGGAAGGCCGGGCAGCCGCCGCCGGCCGGGGGGAGGGGGAGGCGGTGTGCTGCCCGGTCGCGTCGTCGGCGGCACCCGGTGCGCCGGTGTTGACGGTCGTCATGCTGCTGTCTTCCTTCGCTGATCGCGCCGGGCGCCTCGATCGCACCGAACGCTGGGAGCTGAACGCTGGACGCGGTGCGCGGGGCCTGGTCGGCCCCGGCCGCGCCGCTTGTCACGTTAGGCACGCGTCCGCTCACGGCGCGCAGTGGAGTGCGCCAAAGGAAGGCTCACGCAAGGTGAGCGACCGTCACCCGACCCGGCGCCGGGTGACCGCCCGTCACCCGTGTGCCGAGTCCGCCATCAGCTGCTTCTTCAGCACCTTGCCCAGGGCGTTCCTGGGCAGTTCCGCCACCAGCACCACCCGGCGGGGCCGCTTGTGCACCGAGAGCCGCTCCGCCACGAAGGCCGTCAGCTGCTCACCCGTCACGGGGCCGTCCGCCACCACGTACGCGACGATCGCCTGGCCGAGGTCCTCGTCCGGCGCGCCGACGACGGCGGCGTCGGCCACCGCGGGGTGGTCGCGCAGCGCCGCCTCGACCTCGCCGGCGCCGATCCGGTACCCGCCGCTCTTGATCAGGTCGACCGAGGCGCGCCCGACGATCCGGTGGAAGCCGTCCGGCCCGATCACCGCGACGTCCCCGGTGCGGAACCAGCCGTCGGCGGTCCAGGCCTCGGCGTCGGCGTCCGGCCGATTGAGGTAGCCGTGGAACAGGGTGGGCCCGGCCACCTGGAGCTCGCCGACGCTCTCGCCGTCGTACGGGACGGGCGAGCCGTCCTCGCCGACCAGCCGGGTGCGCACCCCGGCCAGCGGCAGGCCGACGCTGCCGGGGCGGCGCTCGCCGTCGGCCCGGGTGGAGACGGTGATCAGCGACTCCGTCATGCCGTAGCGCTCGATCGGGGCGTGGCCGGTCAGCGCGGCGAGCCGCTCGAACACCGGGACGGGCAGCGGGGCGCTGCCGGAGACCAGCAGCCGGGCGGAGGCGAGCCGGGCGGCCGCCTGCGGGTCCCCCGCCACCCGGGACCAGACGGTCGGCACCCCGAAGTAGAGGCTGCCGCCCGCCGCCGCGTACCCGGCGGGGGTGGGCCGTCCGGTGTGCACCAGCCGACTGCCGGTGCGCAGCGCGCCGAGCACGCCGAGCACCAGTCCGTGCACGTGGAACAGCGGCAGGCCGTGCACCAGGGTGTCCTCGGCGGTCCACCGCCAGGCGTCGGCGAGCGCGTCGAGGTCGGCGGCGACGGCGGCGCGGCCGATCATCGCGCCCTTGGGCGCGCCGGTGGTGCCGGAGGTGTAGAGCACGAAGGCGGTCGCCGACGGGTCGGGCTCGGGGTACGTGGTGGCGGAGCGCTCGCGCAGGTCGACCGGGAGGCCGGGGATCCCGGCGTCCTGCGGCGGGCCGTCGTCGGCGGCGTGGGCGAGCAGGGCGGCGCCGGAGTCGCGCAGGATGTGCGCGCGTTCCTTGGGCCCGGAGTCGGGCGGCAGCGGCACCACCGGCACCCCGGCGAGCAGCCCGCCGACGACGGCGGCCACGGTCTCGGCGGTGGGGCGGGCGAGCACCGCCAGGGCGGGGGCGCCGGCCACCCGGTCGGCGACGGCGGTGGCCGCGCCGAGCAGCCGCTCGCGGGAGAGCCCGGGGCCGTCGGAGATCCGCAGGGCGTCGGCCGAGTCGCCGAATCCGCCCTGAAGCGCCGTCAAGAGTGTCATGCGTCTGCCCTCGCCCCTGTCCAGGATGTCCACGGTGGTCCGCGGCGCGCCGCGGGGTCGCCGCGCGCCGCCGACCGACTCTACGGGCCGCCGGCGGCCGGCCGGACGTCCGGGGGAAGGACGGCGGGGGGGGGCCCCCGGCGCCCACAACCCCCCCCCCCCCCCCAAAAACCACCTAGCAAAACAAAAAGAGAGGGCCGACAACCCCAAGGAGAGTCGACAAGACA
>NZ_JBHVGL010000041.1:34273-34651 GCF_042800875.1 Kitasatospora sp. NPDC057595
TCGCCCGGCCGCCGGCCGCCCGCCGGGCGGCCGGGGGCAGGCGGGGGGGGGCGCGCCCGGCGAACGCCCGCGCCCGCCCCCGCTACGATTCCTCGCCGTATCAGGCCTTGCGGGCCTTCACCTCGGCGGTGAGCTGCGGCAGGACCGCGAACAGGTCGCCGACCACGCCGTAGTCGACCAGCTCGAAGATCGGGGCCTCGGCGTCCTTGTTGACGGCCACGATGGTCTTCGAGGTCTGCATGCCGGCCCGGTGCTGGATGGCGCCGGAGATGCCCGCCGCGATGTACAGCTGCGGGGAGACCTGCTTGCCGGTCTGGCCGACCTGGCTGCTGTGCGGGTACCAGCCGGCGTCGACGGCGGCGCGCGAGGCACCGACCG
>NZ_JBHVGL010000042.1:0-34123 GCF_042800875.1 Kitasatospora sp. NPDC057595
GCGTCGGGCCGGACGGCCGGGCCGCGGCGGGGGCGGCCGGTGCCGGAGCGGCGGCCGCGGGGGTCGGACGGGGACCGGGGGCCGCGGGGCGCGGACCCGGGGTCGGGGCACCCGGCTTGGGTGCACCCGCGGCCGAACCGGCCGCGGGCTGGGGCGCCGCGGGCTTCCGCGGGCCCGGCTTGGCAGCGGAACCACCGGTGGGGGCCACACCAAGCGCGTCAGTCAACTTGCGTACGACCGGCGCCTCGATCGTCGAGGACGCCGAACGGACGAACTCACCCAGCTCGGTGAGCTTGGCCATGACGGCCTTGCTCTCCAAACCGAGCTCCTTGGCGAGTTCGTAAACCCGGACCTTAGCCACTTCACTCCTGTCTATGAGTCCGGGGGTCTCGTCCGCCGGACTGTCGCTACTTCATGGGCGTACCCATCGCGTACTCATCGCGTACTCATCGAGTGCTCATCGCAATCTCGACCTACTTCCACATCGCGAGGTACCTGACTGGTGGCACGGCGTACGGCTGCCCGTGTGCCGTGCTTGTTGCGGTGGTTCTCCGCCGCGCGAGCGGCGGCCGTCACGGGGAGCTGTCGCTCACCCGCTCCTCGATGTACTCGCGGAGCCGCCCGGTGTCGAGCGCGCCCTGGAGCCGGAAGGCCCGGGGGAACGCCCGTCGGCGGACCGCGAGGTCGAGGCAGGCCGGTTCGGGGTGCAGGTGTGCGCCCCGGCCCGGCAGTGCGCCACGGGGATCGGGGACGCAGACGCCCTCGACCGCCGTGACACGCAACAGCTGGTGCTTGGCCGCTCGCTTGCGGCAGCCCACGCAGGTGCGTTCCGGGCGTGCTCGGACGTGCGTCCGGCCAGACGAAGGCAAGTCTACCCCTCCGAAGGGACATGGCGCCGCCCCGCCGATCCCGGAGGGAGCGGCGGGGGCACTCGGACAACAACGACTACGGGGTCGCGGATTCCTGCTCGCCACCCTCGGTGTCCGGCCGGATGTCGATCCGCCACCCGGTGAGCCGGGCCGCGAGACGGGCGTTCTGCCCCTCCTTGCCGATCGCCAGCGACAGCTGGTAGTCCGGCACGATCACCCGCGCGGAGCGCTGGGCGGCGTCGACGATCTCCACGCTGGTCACCCGGGCGGGGGACAGCGCGGCGGCGACCATCTCGCGCGGGTCCTCCGACCAGTCGACGATGTCGATCTTCTCGCCGTGCAGCTCGCCCATCACCGCGCGCACCCGGGAGCCCATCGGACCGATGCAGGCGCCCTTGGCGTTCAGCCCCTGGCGGCGCGACCAGACCGCGATCTTGGTCCGGTGGCCGGCCTCACGGGCGATCGCCGCGATCTCCACGCTGCCGTCCGCGATCTCCGGGACCTCCAGCGCGAACAGCTTCTTCACCAGGTTCGGGTGGGTGCGCGACAGCGTCACCGACGCGCCGCGCACACCCCGGCGCACGGCCACGACGTAGCACTTCAGCCGGGTGCCGTGGCGGTAGTCCTCGCCCGGGACCTGCTCCTGCGGCGGGAGGATGGCCTCCAGCTTGCCGATGTCGACCAGCACGTTCTTCGGGTCGTTGCCCTGCTGGACGACACCGGTGACGATGTCGCCCTCCTTGCCCGCGTACTCGCCGAAGGTCTGGTCGTCGGCGGCGTCACGCAGCCGCTGCATCATCACCTGCATGCCGATGCTGGAGGCGATCCGGCCGAAACCGCTCGGGGTGTCGTCGAACTCCTTCGGCTCGACACCCTCCTCCAGCTCCGACGCGTCCTCGGTCGCCCAGACCGTCACGTGGCCGGTCTTGCGGTCCAGCTCGACCCGGGCGCGGCGGCGCGAGCCCTCGGTGCGGTGGTACGCGGTGAGGAGGGCCGACTCGATCGACTCGACCACGAGGCCGAAGGGGATGTTCTTCTCGCTGACCAGCGTGCGCAGGGCACTCATGTCGATGTCCACGGCTACGCCTCCTCGTCTTTCGTCACGTTCATCATGGTGCGGTCGGTGCGCAGGTCGTCACTCCGCACCGTCGTCCCCCTCGTCGAGCAGCAGCTCGTCGTCCTTGCGGTTGAACTCCACCTGGACCCGGGCCCGGGCGACCTCGCCGTACTCCAGCCGGCGCTCCTTGGGCCGGCCACGGCCCTTGACCGGCTGCACCTCGACCAGCGCGCCGTCCTCGTCCGCCTCCAGCACCCGGGCGACGATCTCCCCGCCGTCCACCAGGTGGATCTTGGCCAGCCGGCCCTCGGCGCGGATCCAGTGCCGCGGCACGCTCAGCGGACGCTCCGCGCCCGGCGAGCCGACCTCCAGGACGTACGCCCCGGAACCCATCACGTCCGACTCGTCCAGGGCCTCGCCGACCACCCGGCTGAACTCGGCGATGGTGTCCAGGTCCACGCCGCCGTCGGCGTCCACGTCGATCTGCACCTGGCGGCGGCTGCCCGCCTGGGTGACCTTGACGTCCTCCAGGTCCAGGCCCGCCTGCGCGGCCAGCGGCTCCAGCAACGCGCGCAGCCGGTCGATGTGGGTGGTGCTCATCCGGGTGGACTCCTCGGCCGCGTCTGCTGTTGTCGGAAGGTCGCCCCGCACCCCCGGCGCCGGTACGGCGCGCGGCCGGGTCGCGGCAGCTCGGCCCAAAGCCTAGCCGGTGAACCCCCCAACCACCGATTCCGGCCCCGACCCCGCCGCGCCCGGTGCGAGCAAGCTCACACCCCTCACCGACAACTCGATCGGCCCCCACAGACGTAAGGATTCTGTAATCATTCACGCCAACGAGGGCAGGCGGGCAGGCCGTCCTCCCGTACACGCCCCGGAGTGACACCCATGCAGCCGCGCAGCCGACGGACCTTCCTCACCCTCGGACTGCTCGTCACCGCCGGCACAGTCCTCACCGCCTGCACCGAGCCCCACGACGACACCCCGGCCGGCGCCGCCCGCCGCCCCGACCCGGACGAGCCGATCCGGCTGCGCGCCGTCGCCGCCACCGACACCCTCCTGGCCGGCTACGACGCCCTCCTCCCCCAGGCCCCCCAGCTCCAGCCGCTGCGCGCCGAGGTCGCCCAGCACCGCGCCGCCCTCCAGCCCACCACCACCGCACCCCCCACGGTCACCGCCCCGCCCAGCACCGCCCCCACCACCCTCACCGCCCTGGCCGCCCTCGAACACCAGACCGCCCAGTCCCGCCTCGCCGACCTGGGTGCCGCCTCCCCGCAGCTGGCCCGTCTGCTGGCCTCCGTCTCCACCGCCGGCGTGCTGCACGCCGTGGCCCTCGGCGACCCCGGCACCACCGCCCCCGCCGCCGCCCCTTCCCCCTCGCCCGACCCGGCCACCGCCTTCCAGGACGCCCTGAGCGCCGAACACGCCGCCGTCTACGGCTACGGCGTGGTCGGCGCCCGTCTCACCGACGACCAGCAGCGCACCGACGCCCGCACCACCCTGGCCGCCCACCAGTCCCGCCGCGACGCCTGGCAGCGCCTCCTCACCACCAGCGGCGCCACCCCCACCGCCGCGGCCGCCGGCTACCAGCTCCCTTTCCCGGTCACCGACGCCCCAGCCGCCACCCGCCTCGCCGCCCACCTGGAAACCCGCCTCACCACCGTCTACGCCGACCTGGTCGCCGCCGCCCCCGCCCCCCACCGCCCCCTCGCCGCCGACGCCCTCCGCGACTCCGCCCTCCGCGCCCGCCACTGGGGCGCCACCCCCACCCCCTTCCCCGGCCTCCCCAGCACCCCCACCCCCAGCATCACCCCCTGACCGGGCACGCGAGCCAAGCCGCGCGCCCGCAAAGAGTCACCCGCACCACCCCACCCACCCCCACCAGGGTCGGCAGTCGGAAAATCATCCAGCCCCCGGAGCGGCCACCCCCGGAGCCGACCCCGCACCCACCCTCCCGGGAGCCCCACCGCGCACCCCCACCCCGCACACCCCCACCCCGCGCCGCCACCCCACCCCATCCCTCTCATAACGGACAATGAACCCGTACCACCCCAGGGGACCCGCGACCGGAAGGCCACCATGTCGGCACCAGCACCAGGGCAGAGCACCGTCCCCGACTGGCTCACCCGCAGCATCACCGCCGCCCACCCCGCCGAGGCGACCAGCTGGCTGGCCGAACTGCCCACCCTCGTCTCCGCCCAGCTCACCCGTCTCGGCGTCACCCTGGACCGCGTCCTGGACCCCGGCGGCACCCTCAGCCTGGTCGCCTACGTCCACCGCGACGACGACCTCACCCCGGCCGCCCTCAAGGTCTCCCTCCGCACCCCGGAAACTGCCCACGAGCCCGAAGCCCTCACCACCTGGGCCGGCCGCGGCGCCGTCCTCCTCCTCGACGCCCACCGCACCCCCACCAGCAGCGTGCTCCTCCTGGAGCGCCTGCACGGCGAGATCCCGCTCCGCTCCCTCGCCGAACCCAAGGCCATGCTGGAAGCCACCAGCCTCCTCCACCGCCTCTGGCTCCCCCTCCCCGTCTCCCACCCCCACCACAAGCTCCCGACCACCCCCACCACGCTCCCCGGCGGACTCCCCGCCCTCCCCGACGAAGCCACCCCCCTCCTCACCGAGGCCAGGGAAACCGCCGCCTCCCTCACCGCCTCCGCCACCGAGGAGTTCCTCCTCCACGGCGACTTCCACCACGGCAACGTCCTCGCCGCCGACCGCGCCCCCTGGCTGGCGATCGCCCCCCGCCCCCTGGTCGGCGAACGCGCCTACGACCTGGCCCGCCTCGCCCTGGACCGCGCGGACACGCTCGTCGGCTCCCCCGGCCTCCCTGCCGCCCTCCGCCGCCGTCTGCACCAACTCGCCGACGCCCTGGACGTCGACCGCGACCGCCTCCGCGGCTGGACCCTGGTCCGCGCCGTCGACCTCGCCCTGACCGCCCTCGCCGCCGGCCGCCGCCCCGAGGCCGAGCTCTACCTGGAGTTCGCCGGCGCGCTCTGAGCCGGCCCGGCCCCACCGGCCTCCCGCAACGGCAACGGCGCCCCCATCACCGCGTACCGCCGCTCCGTGTTCGGGAAGTGCACGGCCCGCGCGAGGTCCCGGTACCCCAGGGACCGGTAGAGCCGCCGGGCCGGCGTCTCGGCGTCGATCGCGGAGAGGATGCTGCGGTCCATCCCGGAGAGCCCGGTCAGCGTGCGGATCAGCGCCGAGCCGACCCCCCGCCCCTGGTACTCCGGCAGCACGTGCAGCTCGGTGACCGCGAAGACTCCGTCCAGCCAGTCCCCGTAGCCCCGGGCGACCAGATAGGGCTCGATCACCGTGCTCCACCAGTGCTCCCGGTGGTTGGGCATCCCGTACCCGAACCCCACCAACCGCCCCCGCCCGGCCGTCCCCCCGCCCCCGCTGAACGCCCCGAGCGCGATCACCCCCGGCTGCTGCGCGTGCCGCCCGACGATGTGCAGCCGGACCATGACCTCCTCCGGCGTGAGCCCGAACGCCACCGCCTGGACCTCAAGGGCCTGCGGAGCCCACACCGCAAGGTCGATGGCCTCGACCGTCACACCCGTCAGCCGCTCCATGCCCGATCCCCGCCCCTCAGAACAGCACGCTCATGAACGCCCCGACCTCCCGGAACCCCACCCGCCGGTACGCCGCCCGCGCCCGCAGGTTGTAGTCGTTGACGTACAGCGAGACCACCGGCGCCACCTCCCGCAGCGCGATGTCCAGCACCGCCGCCATCCCGATCTCGGAGAGCCCCTTCCCCCGGTGCTCGGGCGCCACCCACACCCCCTGGATCTGACAGGCCCCCGCCGTGACGGCCCCGATCTCGGCTTTGAACACCACCTCCCCCGCCTCCCCGAACCGGGCGAACGAGCGCCCGGTGGAGACGAGTTCGGCGACCCGGGCCTGGTAGAGCAGCCCCCCGTCGCCGGCCAGCGGCGAGACCCCTACCTCCTCGGTGAACATCGCCACACAGGCCGGCATCAGGGTCTCGATCTCATTGCGCCGTACCCGCCGCACCAGCGGATCCGGCGAGATCTCCGCGGACGGCACGCTCGTCGACATCAGCGGCTGGTGCGCCCGCACCTCCCGGGCCGCCCCCCAGCTGCGCTCCAGCAGCGCCCACAGCGCCGACGTGGGCCCGGCCGGGCCCACGATGGAGGAACAGCGCCGCCCCTGTCTGCGGGCGCGCTCGGCGAAGGCCTGGACCGCCGGCGGCCCGGCGTTCACCAGGACCAGGTTGGCGCCCGCGTAGCAGAGCGCGTCGAGTTCGCCGTGCTCGTCGTACCAGCCCCACATCTCGCCGCCGAGCCGCCAGGGGTCGAGGCCGACGGCCTCCACCCGGGTGGCCACGAAGGCGTTGGCGACCGGGTCGCGGTGGAGGACGGCGAGCGCGTCGGCGAGGTCCGGCGGTTCCAGCACGCGGGTGGTCGCCAGGGCGCGCGCGGCCTGGAACGAGCTGGGGAGCATCACACCTCGATCGAGCATCGAGACAGCACCTTACTGAGACGACTCTGGCCGCACCCTACTCCGTGCCCCCACCCGGATACGGCCGCGGGGCCGCCCGCGCACGGACGGCCCCGCTTCCGGAAGACTTTCGGACGACCCGGCACCCCCGGTACCGGGCCGGGTCACTCGCCGGCGGTGACGGTCGGCGCGCCGGACTCGGCGCCCTCGGCCTCCATCTGCTCGGCGATCTTGAACGCCTCCTCGATCAGGGTCTCCACGATCTTGGACTCGGGGACGGTCTTGATGACCTCGCCCTTGACGAAGATCTGGCCCTTGCCGTTGCCGGAGGCGACACCGAGGTCGGCCTCGCGGGCCTCACCCGGACCGTTGACGACGCAGCCCATGACGGCGACGCGCAGCGGCACGTTCATGCCCTCCAGGCCCGCCGTGACCTCCTCGGCGAGCTTGTAGACGTCGACCTGGGCGCGGCCGCAGGACGGGCAGGAGACGATCTCCAGACCGCGCTGGCGCAGGCCCAGCGACTCCAGGATCTGGTTGCCGACCTTGATCTCCTCGGCCGGCGGGGCGGACAGCGAGACCCGGATGGTGTCGCCGATGCCCTCGGCGAGCAGCGCGCCGAAGGCGACCGCGGACTTGATGGTGCCCTGGAAGGCCGGACCGGCCTCGGTGACTCCGAGGTGCAGCGGGTAGTCACAGGCGGCGGCGAGCTGGCGGTAGGCGTTGATCATCACGACCGGGTCGTTGTGCTTGACCGAGATCTTGATGTCGCGGAAGTCGTGCTCCTCGAAGAGCGAGCACTCCCAGAGCGCGGACTCGACCAGCGCCTCGGGGGTGGCCCGGCCGTACTTCTCCAGCAGGCGCTTGTCGAGCGAGCCGGCGTTGACGCCGATCCGGATCGGCACACCGGCGTCCTTGGCGGCCTTGGCGATCTCGCCGACCTTGTCGTCGAAGGCCTTGATGTTGCCCGGGTTGACGCGGACAGCGGCGCAGCCGGCGTCGATGGCCGCGAAGACGTACTTCGGCTGGAAGTGGATGTCGGCGATCACCGGGATCTGCGACTTCTTGGCGATGATCGGCAGTGCGTCGGCGTCGTCCTGGGAGGGGACGGCGACCCGCACGATCTGGCAGCCGGACGCGGTGAGCTCCGCGATCTGCTGCAGCGTGGCGTTGATGTCCGAAGTCACCGTGGTCGTCATGGACTGCACCGAGACGGGGGCGTCGCCGCCGACCGGCACGTTGCCGACCATGATCTGACGGGAGACACGGCGCTTGGCGAGCGGCTTGAGCGGCAGAGACGGAATACCGAGCGAGATCGCGGTCATGTGCGCAGGGTTCCCCGGGGTTGAGGTGTGGTCGGTCCGGCCGCTGGGACGGCCGAGCCCGGACGCGCCGACGATCGCACGCCCGGGCTCCAACGGTACGGCACGGCAACGGGCGCCCGCGCACCCACCGGCCCCGTCCCAGGGCCTGTCGTCGAACTCCCGCCTGCCGGGCAACGCCGGGGCATGCACTCCGCCGGCCTCCGGCCGGGAGCTGCCCCCACCTCCGCCTTGCGGTGCACGCACCCCGACGCCGGCCGGCCCGCCCTTCGGGCGGACGACGGGAGTTCGACGACAGGCGCTAGCTGATCTTGACGGGGTTCACCAGGTCGGCCACCAGCACCAGCAGGGTGAAGCCGATGAACACACTGGCCACGACGTAGGCGAGCGGCATCAGCCGGGCCACGTCGAACGGGCCGGGGTCGGGACGGCGGAAGAGGGCGGCGAAGCGGCGGCGCACCGACTCCCAGACCGCGCCCGCGATGTGGCCGCCGTCCAGCGGCAGCAGCGGCAGCATGTTGAAGAGGAACAGCGAGAGGTTGATCCCGGCGAGCAGGTTGACGAAGTAGGCGACCCGCTGGCTGCCCGGGATGTCCAGCGCGAACACCTCGCCGCTGACCCGGGCGGCGCCGACCATGCCGATCGGCGAGTCGACCTCGCGCGGGGTGCCGTCCACCACCGAGTGCCACAGGCCCGGGATCTTGCCGGGCAGCGCGGCGAGCGACTTCACGCCGTTCTGCGCCATGTCGTACATCCGGTCGACGGACTGCCCGAAGCCGAGCTGGACCACGCCGCTGGTCGGGGTGAAGCCGAGGAAGCCGGCCCGCACCGTCTCGCCCTTGACCGGCACGCCGTTGTCGTCGTACTTCTGCACGTCGTTGACGGCGATGGTCGGGGTGAGGGTGAGCTGCTGCCCGCCGCGCTCGACCACCACCTCGACCGTCTTGCCGGCCGACTTGCGGATGTCGCCCTGGAGCTGCTCGTAGGTGGTGATCCGGTCGCCGTCGAAGGAGACCACCTTGTCGCCCGGCTTCAGACCGGCCTGGAAGGCGGGCGCCATGGGCGCGTCCGCCGGGCAGGTGTCGGTCGGCTGACCGGCCTTGACCACGCACTCCGAGACGGTGCCGATGGTCGGCACCGACATCGGGACGCCGAAGCCCATCATCACCGTCAGGAAGAGCCCGAAGGAGAGGATCAGGTTCATGAACGGCCCGGCGAACATGACGATCACGCGCTTCCAGGGCTTGCGCGTGTAGAAGAGCCGGTTCTCGTCGCCCTCCTTGACCTCCTCGTAGGAGGCCTCCCTGGCGTCCTCGATCATGGTCCGCCAGGGCGAGGTGGAGCGCTGGGTGATCCGCCCGTCCGCGCCGGGCGGGAACATCCCGATCATCCGGATGTACCCGCCCAGCGGGACGGCCTTGAGGCCGTACTCGGTCTCGCCCTTCTTCCGCGACCAGACCGTCGGTCCGAAGCCGACCATGTACTGCGGCACCCGGATGCCGAACAGCTTGGCCGTGGAGAGGTGGCCGAGCTCGTGCCAGGCGATCGAAACGAGCAGTCCCAGTACGAAGACCAGGATGCCGACCACCGTCATCACCGTTGCCACCGCTGCTCCTCCGTCATGCCACTCCGCTCATCCTGTCGTCGTACCGGTCGTCCGGCGGCGCCGTCCGGGCGGTCCCGGATCAGCCCCCGGCCAGCTCGCGGGCCCGGGCGCGCGCCCAGTCCTCCGCGTGCAGGACGTCCTCGACCGTCAGCGAAGTTCCCGCCACCGGCGTGCCGTGCTCCGCCACGACCTTCGCCACAGTGTCCACGATCCCGGTGAAGGCGAGGCGTCCGTTCAGGAAGGCGTCCACGCACTCCTCGTTGGCCGCGTTGAACACCGCCGGGGCGGTGCCGCCCAGCGTGCCGACCTCGCGGGCCAGCTCGACCGCCGGGAAGGCGTCGTCGTCCAGCGGGAAGAACTCCCAGGTCGCCGCCTTGGTCCAGTCGCAGGCCGGAGCCGCGTCCGGCACCCGGTCCGGCCAGCCCAGGCCCAGCGCGATCGGCATCCGCATGTCCGGCGGGCTCGCCTGCGCCAGCGTGGAACCGTCGATGAACTCCACCATCGAGTGGACGACCGACTGCGGATGGACCACGACCTCGATCCGGTCGAACGGCACGTCGTACAGCAGGTGCGCCTCGATCACCTCCAGGCCCTTGTTCACCAGGGTGGCCGAGTTGATCGTGACGACCGGGCCCATCGCCCAGGTCGGGTGCGCCAGCGCCTCGGCCGGGGTGACGCCCGCCAGCTCGGCGCGGCCGCGGTTGCGGAACGGGCCGCCGCTCGCCGTCACCACCAGCTTGCGGACCTCCGCCCGGGTGCCGCCGGCCAGCGCCTGGAACAGCGCGGCGTGCTCCGAGTCCACCGGCACGATCTGCCCCGGCTTCGCGGCCGCCTTCACCAGCGGACCGCCGACGATCAGCGACTCCTTGTTGGCCAGCACCAGCACCCGGCCGGCCCGCAGCGCCGCCAGCGTCGGGCGCAGGCCGATCGAGCCGGTGATGCCGTTCAGCACCGAGTGGCACTCCATCGCCGCCAGCTCGGTCGCCGCGTCCGGGCCGACCAGCACGGCCGGCAGCGCACGGCCCGCCGCCTTCGCCGCCAGCGCCTCGCGCAGCGCCGGCTCGGCCGCCGGATCGGCCACCGCCACGGTGTGCACGCCCAGCCGCAGCGCCTGCTCGGCGAGCAGCTCCACCCGGCCGCCGGCCGCCGACAGGGCCACCACCCGGAACCGGTCCGGGTTGCGCAGGACCACGTCGATGGCCTGGGTGCCGATCGAACCGGTGGAGCCGAGGATCACCAGCTCCCGGGGGCCGGAGGGGGTGTTCACCTCGGGGGTGAACCGCAGCTGCGGGTGGGCGAGCGAAGTCATGCGCCCATTGTGTCCTGCCCGGCTCCCCGCCCGGCACCACGGGACCGTTCCCGGGGGCGGCGGACCCGCCCCCGGGCTACCGTCGGAGCCATGCGCATCGTCATCGCCGGGGGCCACGGCCAGATCGCCCGCCGCCTGGAACGGCTGCTCGCCGACCGCGGCGACCGCCCCGCCGGGATCATCCGCCGCCCCGAACAGGCCGACGACCTCGTCGCGGCCGGGGCCGAACCGCTGCTGCTCGACCTGGAGACGGCCGCCGCGGCCGAACTCGCCCCGCTGCTCGACGGCGCCGACGCCGTGGTGTTCGCGGCCGGGGCCGGACCGGGCAGCGGCGCCGCCCGCAAGCTCACCGTCGACCGGGACGCGGCCGTGCTGCTCGCCGACGCCGCCGTGTCGGCGGGCGTGCGCCGCTACCTCCTGGTCTCCTCGATGGGCGCCGACGCCCGGGCCCGGTACCCGTCCGACGAGGTCTTCGAGACCTATCTGAGGGCCAAGGGCGCCGCCGAGGACGCCGTCCGGGCCCGCGGCGCGCTGGACTGGACGGTGCTGCGCCCCGGGCGTCTCACCGACGGCCCGGGCACCGGCCGGGTCCGGCTCGCACCGAGCGTGCCGCGCGGCTCCGTCGACCGGCAGGACGTCGCCGCCGTGCTCGCCGCGCTGCTGCACGAGCCCGGCACCGCCGGGCAGACCCTGGAGCTGACCGGCGGCGACGCCACCGTGGCCGAGGCCGTCGCGGCAGCCGGCGGCCACGCCTGACCGCGTCCGGCCCTGTCGTGCCCCCGTGCATGCGCGAGGGCCCGGCCGCACACGGCGGCCGGGCCCTCGCTCACGTCACCTTCAGAGGGCGAGGCCGGTGAGGACCAGGACCTTCTCGACGGTGTAGTCGTCCATCGCGTAGCGGACGCCCTCGCGGCCGACGCCGGAGTCCTTGACGCCGCCGTACGGCATCTGGTCGGCGCGGTAGGACGGCGCGTCGCCGATGATCACACCGCCGACCTCCAGCTCCTGGTGGGCGCGGAAGGCGGTCTGCAGGTCGTGCGTGAACACGCCCGCCTGCAGGCCGAACAGCGAGTCGTTGACGGCGGCGAAGGCCTCGTCCACGCCGTCCACCTTGTGCAGCGACAGGACCGGGCCGAACACCTCGGAGGTGGCCAGGATCGCGTCGGCCGGCAGCTCGGCCAGCACGGTCGGGGCGTAGGTCGCGCCCTCGCGGGTGCCGCCGGTGAGCAGCTTCGCGCCCTTGGCGACCGCGTCGTCCACCCAGGACTCCACCCGCTTGGCGGCGTTCTCGTCGACCAGCGGACCGACGTCCGTCGCGTCGTCGTTCGGGTCACCGGTGACCTGGGCCCGCACCTTGGCGACGACCTTCTCGGCCAGCGCGTCGTACACCGACGCGTCGGCGATCACCCGCTGCACCGAGATGCAGGACTGGCCGCCCTGGTAGTTGGCGAACATCGCGATCCGGGTGGCCGCCCACTCCAGGTCCGCCTCGGAGGACCAGTCGGCGAGCACCACGGCCGCCGCGTTGCCGCCCAGCTCCAGGGTGGTGTGCTTGCGCGGCACCGAGTCCATGATCTGGTAGCCGACCTTGTCCGAACCGGTGAAGGAGATCACCGGCAGACGCGGGTCCTGCACCAGGGCCGGCATCCGGTCGTTCGGCACCGGCAGGACGCTCCACGAACCGGCCGGCAGCTCGGTCTCGGCGAGGATCTCGCCCAGCACCATGGCCGACAGCGGGGTGGCCGGGGCCGGCTTGAGGATGATCGGGGCGCCGACCGCGATCGCGGGGGCGATCTTGTGGGCGACCAGGTTCAGCGGGAAGTTGAACGGGGCGATGCCCAGCACCACGCCGCGCGGGAAGCGGCGCACCACCGCGAAGCGGCCCGTGCCGCCCGGGTCGGTGTCCAGGCGCATGGTCTCGCCGTTGGTCCGGCGGGCCTCCTCGGCCGCCCAGCGGAACACCGAGACGGCGCGGCCGATCTCACCGCGGGCCCACTTGATCGGCTTGCCGTTCTCGGCGGTGATCAGCTGGGCGAGCTCCTCGGTGCGCTCGGTCAGCCGCCGCGCCACGTGGTCCAGAGCGGCGGTGCGCACGTGCGCAGGGGTCGCGGCGAACACCGGCAGCGCGGCGACGGCGGCCTCCAGGGCCTCCTCGACCTGCGCCTCGGTGGGGATGCTCACCTTGCCGACCAGGCGGCCGTCCCAGCTGTTGTGCACCTCGAAGTCGGCGTCGCCGCTCGCCCGGCGGCCGGCCAGCCAGAAATCGTACGTGGTGGTCACCGTGGTACCGGCCCTCTCCTCGTCGTCCTCACGACCCCACGGACGTGGAGCCAGAACCGAGGGTAGGACGGGCGACGCGCCGACCGGATTGGACACCGAGTAGCGTTCGCCCCCGCGGCCACTCCACCGCGTCCAGCCCCGCCCGGCCCCACCGCGCGCCGCTCACTCCTCGCCGGAGCGCAACGCCAGCCAGAGCTCCATCCGGACGTCGGTGTCGTCCAGCGACCGCCCCAGCAGCTCCTCCACCCGCCGCATCCGGTACCGCAGCGTGTGCCGGTGCACCCCGAGGTCGGCCGCCGCCGCGTCCCACTGCCCGTGCCGCGACAGCCACGCCCGCAGCGAGGCCACCAGATCGCCGCGCGCCGTACGGTCGTGCTCCCGCAGCGGCCGCAGCAGGCCCTCCGCGAAGGCCGTCACGGCGTCCTCGCCGAGCAGCGGCAGCAGCGAGCCCGCGCCGACCTCCTCGTGGTCCACCGAACGACGCCCGCCGCGCAGCGCCACCGCCAGCGCCCGCTCGGCCTGCGCGTGCGCCGTCCCGGCGTCCTCCAGCGCGGCCGGCGCCGACACACCCAGCGACAGGCCCTCGTGCTCCTCCACCGCGCCCAGGCACGCCCGGTGCACCGCGCCGTTGTCCAGCGCCAGCACCATCAGCCGCGCCCCGTGCGCGCCGTCCTCCCGTGCCACCAGCAGCTTCTCGCCGACCCGCGACCCGGCCTGCTCGGCCCGGTCGCCCAGCTCGCCCAGTGCCTCCCCGGCGTCCGCCCCCTGCGGCGCCCCGGCCACCAGCACCCGGACGGTTCCCTCCGGCAGCCCCCCGAACAGACCCGCCGCCACCTGCCGCGCCGTCGCCACCTCACCGGCCAGCACCATCCGCAGCAGCGCGGCGCCCATCTTCTCCTCGGCCTGCCGCAGCTCACGCGACCGCTCCAGGGTCAGCGTCAGCAGCGCCACCGCCGCGTTCAGCACGTACCGCTCGGTCGGCGTGATCCGGTCCTCGGTACCCACCGCCAGGAAACCCCGGGCCCGCCGGTCCGCCCCCAGCGACTGGACCACCACGTAGTCCTCGTCCGCCGTGTCTATCCCCGGCGCGCGGCCCTGCAGCGCCGCGCTCGACGGCGCCGGCCGCCGCCGCAGCCGGTCCACCTCCGCCGCCAGCCGCCCGGCCCGGCGCGCCGCCCAGTCCGGCGCCACCACCGACAGCGCGCCCGACCCGTCGTACAGCGCCGCCCAGCCGCCCAGCCGGGCCGCCAGCCGCCGGACCACCGCCGTCGTACCGTCCTTGCCCAGCGCCGCCCGGGTCAGCTCCTCCTGCGCCTCGAAGCTGGTCGTCACCGCCTCGTACTGCTCGGCGGCCAGCGCCGCCGACACCACCTTGCTGATCGCGATGAACGGCGTCGGCTCCGGCACCCGCAGCAGCGGCAGCCCGCGCTGCGCCGCGGCGTCCACCAGCGGCTGCGGCACCTCGGTGTGCGACAGGCCCACCCCCAGCCCGAGCCCGACCACCCCCGCGTCGGCCAGCCGGTGCACGTACGCCTGCAACTGGGCGGCGGTACGGCCGAGCTTGATCCCGGTGGTGAGCAGCAGCTCACCACCCTCCAGGAACGGCGTCGGGTCGTCCAGTTCGCTGGTGTGCACCCAACGGACCGGCCGCTCCAGGTGGTCCGCACCGGCGAGGACCGTCAGATGGAGCGAGGTGTTGCGGACGACGGAGGCAAGTGTGGGGGGCATGGCACCTTCGAGGGAACGACCCGACCGCGCCGTTGCGGCCGGGCGAGAGAGGGCTGGGGGTCCTGGGGGGATTCCCACCTCTCATTATGGACGCCCCGGACAACCCGCACTGCTGAATCCACCTCGAAGGCGAGCTTTAACGGCGAGTTCCGCCCGGGGTCCGTCCGGGTCCGTCCGGGGCCCTCAACCCCGCAGGTCCACCAGCAGCGGCGGCACCTGCTCCCCCGACACCGCCGTCAGCGACAGCACCGCGTGCCCGGCCGGCAGCGCGTGCGCCAGGTCCGAGGGGGACCACCGCAGCCGCTCCACCTCCCGCGTGGTCACCGACTCCGTCTGCGCGGTCGTCCCCGACAGCGCCTTGCGGCCCAGCCGCCCGGCCCGTCGCACGATCCCGCCCGAGGTGTCCGGCGCCAGCGTCACCGCCGTCTCCCGCACCAGGTGCGTGCCCCAGGCCTCCGAGAACAGCCGGCCGTCCCACGGCGCGATGCCCGGGAACGCCGCCCGGCAGCCCACCGCCCCGAACAGCGGCGCCCGCAGCGCCTCCGGCAGGTCCACCAGGGTGCGCAGCAGCAGCACCACCCCGGCGTTCGCCCCGCGCAGCCGCTGCAGCCCGCGCACGATCCCGGCGTCCAGGGCCGCCGAGGCGTCGTCCACCACCAGCCCGGCGAACAGCGACCGATCCCCCCGGGCCCCCGCGGCCTGCACGAACTGGCCCACCAGCAGCCGCGACAGCATCCGCGCCGCCTCCGGGTGACTGCGCTCCGGCAGCTTCACCCGCACCCGCAGCGGGTGGTCCAGCACCCGCATCGCGAACGGCGGCCGGCCCGTGCCGTCGGTCGCGAACACCCCCTCGAAGGCCGGCCGGTCCAGCAGCGCCAACCGGTCCGCGAGCAGCGCCCCCGGATCGTCCGCCCGGCCGCGCTGGCGCTCCCGGTGCTCCAGGTCCCGCTCGTACGAGCCCAGCAGGCCCGCCGCGCGCAACCCCTTCACCAGCGACTCCAGCGCCTCCGGCTCCCCGGCGAGCAGCGCGCGCAGCTCGCGCACCCCCGGGTAGCGGCCGAACGCGGCGTGGAACGGTCCCACCATCTGCTGCAGCGCCGTGCGCGCCGTCTCGGCGCGCGCCGTCAGCTCGTCCGGCAGCAGCGCCTCCGCCAGCCGGGCCGCCGCCTCGTCCGGGTCCTGCGCCGCGCCGTACAGGTCCAGCCCGTAGCGGGAGCCGGCGTGCCCCGGGGCGATCACCACGTCGTACCAGTCGTCCGGCCCCAGATCCGCCTCCGCCGACCCGATCACCACCGCGCACGCCGTCCCGGCCAGCGCCTGCAGGCAGAGCGCCTCCGCCACCGGGCGGGCCAGCCGCGCCGTCTTCCCCGTCCCGGCCGGGCCCACCGCCAGCAGCGAGGTGCCCAGCACCGCCGGGTCCAGCGCGAAGCCCGCCGCCCGGTGGGTCAACGGGTTCTTCGGCACGTCCTGTGCGGTACCGAGCCGCACCTGCGCCAGCAGCAGGTCGTGCCGCTCCGCCCGCCCCGGCAGCTCGCGCGCCTCCGACGGGTGCGCGAACGCGGCCGCACCGCGCAGCGACACCTGCTCGGCGAAGGCCGGCAGGAAGGCCCGGTCCGCCTGGGCCGACTCCCACGCCCGCTGGATCCGCACGTAGTCGACGTCCCCGACCGCCTCGCCGTCCAGCCGCCCGGCCGCGACCTCTGCCCCGCCCTGCCGCAGCACCGCCCACGGATCCCGCTGCCGCACCGTCTCCGCCCGCTCCTCCACGGACGCGGGCTCCTCCTCCGTCACCGTCCGCGACAGCAGCGGCACCGCATACCGCCGCCACACCTCCACCCACCGGCCCATCCGCCCGAAGACCTTGATGACCACGGCGAGCACGACGGCATTCACCGACAGTCCCACGACGGTGACCGCTGTGGAGGAGGGATGGTCCACCCATACCGTCAGAACGATCAGGTGTAGCGCTAGCTGTGTGCCGTAGACGAAGGCGAACCACCCCACCACGACGTTCAGACCAGCGCGGACGAGAAGGGGCCAGGTGGGCACCTTCGCCGCCTCCGCCCGGTCGGGGTCGAGCTGCCGGTAGCCCTCGCGGAAGACACCCGGGGCGGCCTCCGGCCGCGGGGCGGCGACCCAGGCGGCGAGGTCGAAGGCCGCGCCGGCCGGGGAGCGCGGGTGCGGCATCACGGTGGGCGGTGGACTGTGGGGGGTGGCCGTGGTCCGCTCGCTGTGGCTCCGTGCCCCGTCCAGTCCCATGTACGGCCCCGCTCCCTCGCCCGACGGCCCGACCGCCGTCGGTGCCGCCCATACCCATGCCGCCGCCCCGGCGACACGCCCGCGCTCAATGTAGTGGAGCGAAGGCGGCCGGTCGTGGCGCCGGCCGCGCTGGCCGCCCCGGACAAGTCGGACGGCCCAGTGCTACCGAGTGGCGCATGCCTGCCCGGAGAGCGCCCCCGTAGCCTGCGAACTACCGAGCCGAGAAGTCTGGAGAAACCCATGAGCGCCGCAACGCCGCTCCCGCAGGAGCGCCGCCTGGTCACCGCGATCCCCGGTCCGAAGTCGCAGGAGCTGCACGCCCGCAAGCTGGGTGCGGTGGCGGCCGGCGTCGGCACCACCCTGCCGGTGTACGTGTCCCGTGCCAACGGCGGTGTGCTGGAGGACGTGGACGGCAACTCGCTGATCGACTTCGGCTCCGGCATCGCCGTGACCAACGTCGGCAACAGCGCCGAGGCCGTGGTGGCGAAGACGACCGAGCAGCTGGCCGCCTTCACCCACACCTGCTTCATGGTGACCCCGTACGAGGGCTACGTCGCCGTCGCCGAGCAGCTGAACGAGCTGACCCCGGGCGACCACGAGAAGCGCACCGCGCTGTTCAACTCGGGCTCCGAGGCCGTCGAGAACGCGGTGAAGATCGCCCGCGCCTACACCAAGCGCCAGGCCGTCGTGGTGTTCGACCACGGCTACCACGGCCGTACGAACCTCACCCTGGCGCTGACGGCGAAGAACATGCCGTACAAGCAGGGCTTCGGTCCGTTCGCCCCCGAGGTCTACCGGGTGCCGGTCGCCTACCCGTACCGCTGGCTGACCGGTGCGGAGAACTGCGCCGCCGAGGCCGCCGCCCAGGCGATCGACACCATCAACAAGCAGATCGGCGCCGAGAACGTCGCCGCGATCATCATCGAGCCGATCCAGGGCGAGGGCGGCTTCATCGAGCCGGCCAAGGGCTTCCTGCCGGCGATCGTGGAGTTCGCGAAGGCGAACGGGATCGTGTTCGTCGCGGACGAGATCCAGACCGGCTTCTGCCGCACCGGCCAGTGGTTCGCGTGCGAGGACGAGGGCATCGTCCCGGACCTGATCACCACCGCCAAGGGCATCGCCGGCGGTCTGCCGCTGTCGGCGCTGACCGGCCGCGCCGAGATCATGGACGCCGCGCAGACCGGTGGCCTGGGCGGCACCTACGGTGGCAACCCGGTGGCCTGCGCCGCCGCGCTCGGCGCCATCGAGACCATGAAGGAGCAGGACCTCGTCGGCAAGGCGCAGCGGATCGGCGAGATCATGCTGGGCCGTCTGCGGGCGATGCAGGAGAAGTACGAGATCATCGGTGAGGTCCGCGGCCGCGGCGCGATGATCGCCGTCGAGCTGGTGAAGCCGGGCGGCAAGGAGCCGAACACCGAGGCCACCGCCGCCATCGCCAAGGCCTGCCACGCCGAGGGCCTGGTCGTGCTGACCGCCGGCACCTACGGCAACGTGCTGCGCTTCCTGCCGCCGCTGGTGATGCCGGAGCACCTGCTGAACGAGGGCCTGGACATTCTCGAGGGCGCGTTCGCCGCCCTCTGAGCCGGCCCGCGGCCGCGGTGGCGACCCGCGCCGCACCGAAGACCCGCCGGAGGGATGTCCGGACAGCGCTGAACGGCCCGTGGGGACCTCGTCCCCACGGGCCGTTCGGTTCGAACCCGGCGTGACGCCACCGGCGCGGACGGTGAAGATGGTGTGCGGAATCGCTGAAGCTCCACTACCCCGTACGGACCTTGACGTAGTGTCATCACAGATGGACAGCGAGCCCCAGCCATGGGCGGATCCGTCCGCGGCACCGTCCTCCGGGACGGCTCCGCGCGTGGGCCGCGAGGACAACCAGGCCGTCCCGCCAGGGGCGGCACACACCGAAAGCCGATCGACCGGCCGTCCGACCCACACCCCCCGGGGCGCACGGAACGGCGATCATCAGGGCCGCCCCGGAGCTCTCCCCCCTGCTCCGGGGCGGCTGCCTCGCGTTCTCGCCCATCCGGCGGTGCCGGTGGTCCTCGGGGTGGTCCTGGTGCTGGTGTCCTGGCAGGTCGCGGTGGACGGGCCGCTGCTGGGCCTGGACCGCTGGACCCGGCACACCGTCCGGGACGTGCGGCACACCCTGCACAGCACCCTGCTCAACCACCTCGGCAAGGCGTTCTCCGACCTGGGCGGGGGCTCGGTGGCGGTGCCGGTGCTGCTCCTCGGCGGGGCGGTGGCGGCCTGGCGGGAGTGGCGGGCGGGCTTCGCGCGCTGGTGGCTGCCGGTCCCGGTGGCGGTGCTGACCGCCGGGCTGATCCCGCTGCTGGTGGTGCTGGCGAAGGCGTGGTTCGCGCGGCCCGGCCCGTTCGGGCTGCCGCTGGCGGCGGACCAGTGGGGCTGGTACCCGTCCGGCCACACCGCGACCGCCACCCTCGGGTTCGGGGTGGCGGCGCTGCTGCTGGCCCGGGCGGCCGGGACCCGGGCGCGCCGGGGGCTCGGCGCCGGCGCGACGCTGCTGGCGGCGGGTGTCGGCCTCGGGCTGGTGTGGAGCGACTACCACTGGCTGCTGGACGTGGTGGCCAGCTGGTGCCTGGGCAGTCTGGTCCTGTGGACCCTCGCCCGGTGGCCGCTCACCGGCCGCCCGGGCAAGGGTCCGGGGAGCAGGTCCTAACCCTCGGCCGGGGCCTCGTCGTTGCGGTGAACGAGGCCGGGCTCGCCGTTGTCGCGCCGCCACTCGACGACCAGTTCGTCGCGGGCGCCGAAGCGGACCAGGTGGCGGCCGACGACGTCCTCCAGGCCGGGCAGGTTCTCGCGCTCGCCCTCGACCGTGAGCAGCAGGGCATCGGGGGCGGCTTCCAGGGTGGCGGTGCCGGCGCCGAAGACGAGGGTGCCGCGGCCGGTCTCCTCGGACCAGTCGGCCTGGATCTTCCGGCCCATGTGGGCGGCGAGCTGCTTGGCGTAGCGGGCGGAACGGTCGGTGGCGACGCGGGCTTCGGAGCGGGGCACGGGCCCTCCAGGGTCGGGGGAGGGGACTTAGGGTGCCCTCACTCACGACCTACGCTAACGCAGATGCTGAGCCTTGCTCAACATTTTTCCGAGCGCCCGCGGACCGGCCGATACCCTTGGTCGAACGCCTGCCGAGGAGAGCCGCCCATGACCACCACGCCGACCGACGACGGCGCGAGCTCCTCCCCCGCCGCGGACCCGGCGTCCGCCCCGGACACCGCCGCGGCCCCGGACACCGCCGCCGAGCTGGCCGACGCGATGACCCGGGCGATCAAGCGGATCCGCCGCCGCACCAGTGAGCGGCTGGAGCCCTACGGCATCACCCCCGGCCAGGGCCGCGCCCTGCGGGCCCTCGCGCACGCCCCCGGCTGCGAGCTCCCCGACCGGGCGATGCGGCTGAGCGACCTGGCCGACCGGCTGCACATCGCCCCGCGCTCGGCCACCACGGTGGTCGACGCCCTGGAGGAGGCCGGCCTGGTCGAGCGGGCCCCGGATCCGGCCGACCGCCGCGCCGTGCGGATCCTGTTGACGGCGGCCGGCCGGTCGGCGGTGGAGCGGATCGGCCAGGTCCGGCACGAGGTGGCCCAGGAGTACTTCGGCCCGGTCAGCCCCGCCGAGCAGGACGCGCTGCTGCGGGCGCTGCGGACCGCGGAGTCCGGGTACGCGGCGACGACCGCGCCCACCGCCGGGCCGCGCCGGACAGCGTCCCCGGGCGCAGCGCGGTGATCCCGATGCCGACGACCACCAGCACCGCGGCGCCGGCGGCGAGCGGGCCGACCGACTCGCCGAGCAGCAGCCACGCCGAGGACATCCCGAACACCGGCACCAGCAGCGAGTAGGGCGCGACGGCGGTGGCGTCGTAGCTCCGCAGCAGGTAGCTCCAGGCGACGAAGCCGAACAGGGTGGAGACCAGCCCGACGTAGCCGATCGCGCCGAGTCCGGCGAGGCCGATCCCGCGCAGCGCCCGCAGGTCGGCGCCCGGGCCCTCGACCAGCAGCGAGAGACCGAGCAGGGGCAGCGGCGGGACGGCGCTGACCCAGACCATCCAGCGCAGCGCGTCCGGCGGGGCGGCCTTGCGGGTCAGCACGTTGGACAGGCCCCAGGCGGCCGCGGCGAGGACGAGCAGGGCGAAGGCGCCGAGCGGTCCGCCGAGGCCGCGGTCGACGGCGCTCAGACCGATCCCGGCGAAGGCGACGGCCAGGCCGAGCAGCCGCTGGCCACCGGGCCGCTCGCCCAGCAGGACGCCGGCGAACAGCGCGGTGAAGACGGCCTGCCCCTGGAGCACCAGGGAGGAGAGGCCGGCCGGCATCCCGGCGTGCATGCCGAGGAAGAGCAGGCCGAACTTGACCACCCCGAGCACCACGCCGACCGCGAGCACCCACCGCAGGGCGACCTTCGGCGGGCCGACGAAGAAGACCGCCGGGACCGCGACCACGGCGAACCGCAGGGCGCAGAAGAGCAGCGGGGGGAAGTTCTCCAGGCCGATGTGGATGAGGACGAAGTTGAGACCCCAGACGGCGGCCACCAGGACGGCCAGGGCGATGTGACGCGGACTCATGCCGCCGCCCGGGGCGGCCTGCGGGGATGTGCTCATGGGACGAGGATGGCCGCCGGGCACCGTGTAGCACCAGCGATGAATACTGAAGGCCACGCTTTAGCATTGCTGCATGATGGATCTGGGGCGCCTGCGGGCGCTGCACGCGGTGGCGGTGCACGGCTCGGTCGGCGGGGCGGCCGCGGCGCTCGGCTTCACGCCGTCCGCCGTCTCCCAGCAGATCGCCAAGCTGGAGCGGGAGACCAGGACGGTGCTGCTGGAGCGCCAGGGCCGCGGGGTGGTGCTGACCGACGCGGCGCGCGAACTGGCCGCCACCGCGCAGGCGGTGCTGGGTCTGGTGGAGCGGGCCGAGGTGCGGCTGGAGGAGCAGCGCGGCCAGGCGGTCGGACGGCTGCGGTTGGCCGCTTTCGCGACCGGCGCGCGCGGGCTGATGCCGGGCGTGCTGGCCGACCTGCGCGAGCGCTGCCCGGCCCTGGACGTGCGGCTGCTGGAGAGCGACCCGTACCCGGCGGCCGAGCTGGTGGCACGCGGGGACGTCGACCTGGCGCTCGTCCAGGACTGGCCGACGGTGCCGCTGCCGGTCCAGGACGACCTGTCCCGGATGGAGCTCGGCGAGGACCCGTTGGACCTGCTGCTGCCCGTCGGCCACCCGCTGGCCGGGCTCGCCACGGTGCCGGAGGAGCGGCTGCGCGGGCAGCGGTGGACCAGTGTGCCGCCGGGCAACATCTGCCACGACTGGCTGGTCCGGACGCTGCGCGAAGCCGGCGAGGAGCCGGACGTGCACTACCAGGTCGGCGAGTTCGAGACGCAGATCGCGCTGATCGCGGCGGGGCTGGGCGTCGGACTCGTGCCCCGGCTGGGGCGCGCCGCGCTGCCGCCGGGGGTGGTCGCCCGGCCGGTGGTGCCGGAGCCGGCCCGGCGGGTGTTCGCGCTCTGGCGCTCCCAGGCCTCACGGCGTCCGGCGATCACCGAGGCGCTGGCCGCGATGCGGGCCCGGTGGGACGCCCTGCAGGCCCAGGGCCGGTGCTCATGGGCCTCGCCGCGGTCAGCCGGCGAGGCCGATCACCAGCCACATGAAGCCCACCCCGCCGAGGGTGCAGAGCAGTGTGGTCCGTGAGGGGTGCGGGCTGTGCGCCTCGGGCAGGATGTCGGAGGTCGCCAGGTAGAGCAGGAACCCGGCGAAGAAGCCCAGGTAGAGGCCGAGCAGGTGCTCGGGGATGGTGAACAGCAGGGTGATCGCGGCACCGGTGACCGGCGCCAGCGCGTCCGCCGCGAGCAGGGTCAGCGCCCGCCGCCTGTTGTTCCCGTAGAGCCGGGTGATCGTGTAGGTGTTGAAGCCGTCGGCGAAGTCGTGCGCGACCACGGCGATCGCCACCACCGTCCCGACCGTCGTCCCGGCCTGGAAGGCCGCGCCGATCGCGAAGCCGTCCATGACGCTGTGCCCGACCAGGGCGAAGGCCGCGGTCAGGCCGATGCCCTGGCGCCCGTCGACGCCGGCCCGGGCGCGGCCGTGGGCATGCCCGTGGGCGTGGCCGTCGACCTGCGCGGGCCGCTGGCCGTGGGTGTGCTCGGCGTACTCCCCCTCGTGGCCGCGGTGGATGGCCACCGCCCGCTCGACGATGTGGATGGCCAGGAAGCCGGCCGCGAACATCAGCAGCGCCTGCGGCACGCCGTGGACCTCCTCGGGCGCCTGGTGCAGCGCCTCCGGGAGGAGGTCGAAGGCGACCACTCCGAGCATCAGCCCGGCGGCGAAGCCGAGCACCAGGTGGCGGCGGTCGCCGGTGCGCTGCGCGACCCAGCCGCCGATCAGCGTCATCAGGAAGGCCCCCGCGGCGACCAGGACCGCGGTCACCGCGCCTCCACCCTGACGGGCCGTCCGTCCACTCGTCTCCCCCGTGTTCCGCCGTCCCCGGGCCGGCCGTCGACCGTGGCCGGACGGCCGTGTCCCCCAGCGTCGTGCAGCCCGCGCGGCGGCGCCCGCCGGACGGTCCGTCGGGGTGAGCCGACCGTACGCCGACCGACCCGCGCCGACCGCCGACCGGCTCAGCGCCCGGCGGCGAGCGGCAGACCGAGCTGGGTGCGCGCCAGCTCGCGCACACCGTCCCCGTCCACCAGGTGGATGTGGCGGTGCCCGTCCTCGCCGGTGAGGTCCAGCGCCCCGTCGGTGAAGTGGCCGGTGGTCAGCCGCAGGCCGCGCTCGGCCGACTCCTCGCGGACCGCGTCCGCCAGCGTGCGGATCTCCTCCTCCCCCACCGGCCCGGCGCTCCGCGAGGCCCAGACCACCCAGCGGCCGGGCAGCGCGCTGCCGGTCGGTCCCTCGCCGGTGGCGACCAGCCCGGCCGGGCCGCGCAGCCGCACGCTCCACTGGCCGAGCCCGCCCCTGGTGAGCAGCTCCCGGACCAGCTGGGCGAACTCGTTCGCCGACAGGTCGGGCGCGGCCGGGACGGTGGCCGCGGCCTGCGCGGCCGGCTCCACGCCCACCCACCTGTACGGGTCGGGGCTGACGGCGGCGCCGAGCTGGCGCAGCCGGACCAGGGCCTCGTCCTGCTCGGCGTCGGCGTAGACGCCCTCGCCGTCGGGCTCGTCCTCGGGGTCGGCGGGCGGCAGCAGCCTGGTGCGGGCCAGCGCGTCGCGGTCCGCGTCCACGCTGACCAGGCAGAGCGGCTCGGCCCCGCCGGGCTCGCGCAGCCAGCCGTTGAGGACGACCCCGGCGAGGATCTCGTCGGTGTCGACGGCGTCGGCGGCCTGCAGGGCGCGCAGGGCGAGCCGGGCGACCAGCCGCAGGTAGTCGGCGGCCCGGTCGGCCGGCGGGCGCGGCACCGGGAGGGCCTCACCGTCCGGGCCGAGCCGGTAGCCGGTCAGCGAGGGCACCACGTCGAGGGCCGGCAGGTCCAGGTCGAGCACGGCGGTGCGGGTCAGCGGCCGGTAGACGGCGCGGCAGGGGGCCGGAAGGTCCTGGGTGTGGGTCTCGGCGGCGGCGAGGGCGCGCTCCAGCAGCGACTCGACGGCGGCCGGCTCGGCCTGCCGGTAGGCGCGGCGGCACTCCTCCAGAGAGTCGTTGTACTCGCGCACCGCCCGCGCCCGGGCCTGTTCGGCCTCGTCGTGGGCGCGCCGGTACTCGTCGGCCACCGGGTCGACGGCCTCGGCCTGCCGGGTGCGCCACTCGCGCAGGGCGCGCTGGTGGTCGAGCCGGGCCTGCGCCAGCCCGCGCTGGTAGCCGGAGTCGAGCAGTCGGCGGGACGGGGCCTCGTCGGGGTCGGCGGCGGGCGGCTCGGCGGGCGCGAAGTCCTCCCAGCGCGGCTCCGGGTCCGCACCGGCCTCCGCGGCCGGACCGTCGGCCGCGTAGGGGCGCGGCTCGTAGCGGCGCAGCTGGCTCTCGAAGTCCATGGCCGAAACGGGCAGCGCGGCCCGCCGGAGCAGGTCGGTCAGCCGCTCCTGCTCGGCCTGGACGGTGAGCGTGCGGTGGTGGGTAAGCGCGGCGGCCCGGGCGTGGGCGGCGACGGCCTCGTCACCGCCCGCGCCCGTCGGCCCGTCGGACGACGGGCCGGCCGGGGCACCGGGGGGACGGCCCGACGGGCCGTCGTCCTCCGGCTCCACCCCGAGGTCACGGAAGACCGAGGCCAGGAAGCCCGGCTGGGGGGCCGTGACAGCACCGTCGGACTGGCCGTCTGCTGAGTACTGCATCGGTGGTCGTTCCCCCATGCTCGTCCGGCGCCTGCCCGGGGCGGTCGGCAGCCCGTCGGCCACCCCGAGGCCCGCCCCCTCCCGGACATTGTCCACCGAACGGGCGCACCGGTCAGCCAAGCCTCTCAGTTGGTCCGGGTGTTGGTCAGGTGCAGTCCGATGTAGCCGACATAGATCCGGCCACTGCCCGAACAGTCGTCGAGGTAGTGCAACCGGGGCGCGGTACGGCCGCCGCCGATCCGCAGGTGCGCGCCCATGAACGCGCGCCTGGACGCGTCCACGCACTCCGGGACCGGGAGCATCCGCTCGCGTTTCCACTTGGCGTGGCTGTGCACCGTCCTGGACTCGCCGCGCACCGCCTTGCGGGGCGGGAAGCGGTGGCAGCCGGCCGGGGTCCGCTCGCACCACTGCTTGAAGTCGCCGCCCGCCTGGCCGCGCACGGCCGCCTCGGCGTACTCCTGGAGCGCGGTGAGGCCGTCCCAGGTGAGCCGGGCCCAGCCACCACCGTCGCAGCGCAGTTCGTCGAGGGCGAGCGCGGCCTTCTGGTCGCCGGTGAAGGTGAGCAGCGGGAACTCGCCGAGCCGGGCCATCAGTTCGGTGAAGCTGAGCGGGACGCCGCCGCGGGCGCCGGGTGGTCCGGCGCGCCGCCGGCCGGACCGGCGGGCGGGCCCGGTCGGCGCGGTGGGGGCACCCGCACCGCCCGTCGTGGCGCAGAGCCGGCCGACCGACACGCACCCCTGGCCGGGCCCGGCCGCCCGCCCGGTGACCGCTCCGCCCGGCAGGACCTTGGGCTTCGGCCGCTCGTGGTGGCGCTCCCGACGGCCCTCGTGCCGACCGGGGTGGGCGATCCGCTCGCGCTCCTCCCGCCCGTGGGCGGCTACCGGGGCCCCGGGTCCGGGTGGTGTGCGGTCCGGTTCCGCGGCGGGCCGGGGCACCCGCAGGACCGGCACGGACGCCAGCACCGGCGGCAGCGGCCGTTCGGCGGCGAGCCGGCGCGGCTCGCGGGCGAGCAGGGCGGCCGCGCGCCGCGGCTCCTCCTCGATCCGGTTGCGCGCCAGCACCGGGTGCCGGCGGCCGTCCCGCCGCGAGGCCGGGTCGACCTCGGGCAGGTAGGTGCGCACCGCGCCGCCGTAGACGGCGTGGTACTCCAGCGCGACGTTGAACCTGGTCCGGGCGTCCGCGTCGAGCACGTAGAGGCCGGCGAGGCCCGGCAGCTGGTCGCAGAGCGGAGCGACCACGTCCGCGAGCCACGGTCCGGTGCCGAGACCGGCCGGCACGCTGGCCACCACGGTGGGCATCCGGCGGTCCGGGTCGCACAGTTCGTCGACGAGCCGGTCGACCCCGGCGGCGGTGAGCACCCGGGGCACGGCCGACAGCGCGGCCGGGCCGTCGGCTGCGTCCAGCAGGGGCAGCAGGGTGCGGACCACCTCGGGCACCGGCACCCGGCCCGGTGCGCGCAGACCACCGGCGGCGGTGTGCGCCGCGGCCTCCAGCCGGAGCCAGGTCGGGCCGACGGGCCCGGTGGCCACGGTGACGGTGAGCCGGTCGGCGCCGTGCGGCGCGGGGGTGCGCACCCGGCGGCGGTCGTAGCGGCCGCCGGGCCACGGGCCGTCGAGCGGGCCGCCGTCACGGTCCAGCAGGACGCGCTCGCCGAGCCGGAACCGTTCGGCGGGGGACGCGTCCGTGCGGGGGGTCGGGGCGGGTTGTTCGGGGGGCGGGGGTTCCTCGCACCATTCCTGCTTCAACCAGGCGGCGAGGCACTGGTCGGCCAGGGCGAGGGCGTCGACGTGCGGGAGGGCGGTGGTGACGGTCATCCGGTAGGGCGTCGCGGGGTTGCCGAGGCCGGGCGGGCCGGCGTGGACGGGCGACGACGAGGAGCGTTCCCAGGTCATGCACATACCTCCGGGTTCGGTGGTGGGGTCCCGTGTCCTCCATCGATGGGTCTTTGGTCCGGTTCGCCGGACCTGTGCCCAGGAAACGCCATGGCCCGGAGCGGAAGTTCCAACTCCGGGCCACGTCACTACATTCGGGTGAATCTGCTCAAGCCGAACAGCGCGGCCGACGAGGATCTGCTGGAGCGGCGGCCGGTCGCGGCGAGAGCTGTGAGCGCGTCAGCCGGCGCTCTGCCCGGCGCCGCTGCGGCTCCACGCGGGCACTGGCACGGACACCGCGAGCGGGCGGCCCGCCGGCGCCTCGTAGCGGGCGACCAGGACCACCGGCACGGTCCCGCGGTTGTGGCCGACGTGGATGTGCACCGGCCCGGCGTGCTCGACCAGACAGTCCCCGGCACGGCTGACCTCCACCCGGCCGTCGTGCAGGGTCCGGGTGAGCGTGCCGGCGAGCACCACGACGTCGACCCGGCCCGGGTGGTAGTGCCAGCCGGTGCTGTCCCCCGGGTCCAGGGTGATCGTCCGGACGACGGGCATCACGGTCTTCGGCTCCCTGGTCGGCGGAATCCGACCAGGCTAGGCAGGGCGTCGCGCACCCGGGACCGGGCGGCCGGAAAGCGGCCGAAAAGCTGTCCGGAACCGCGTACCGGCCCGGCACCGAGCGTTCGGGCCGTCCGGCTCGCCCCCCTTCGGACCGTCCGGCTCAGACCGTCCGGCTCAGACCGGCACCTCGACGTACGTCCGGCCCGCCGCCACCGCGACCGCCGTCCCACCGGTCGCCTCGGCCAGCCAGGTGTGGAACGCCGCGACCTCCGGCTCCGGCACCCCGACCTCGATCCGCACCCCGGCCGCCCCGTAGGCCAGGTCGCTCACCGTGAACCCGGCCGCCCGCAGATCGTTCTCCACCCGCCCGGCCCGGGTGTGGTCCGCCGTCACGGCGAGCAGCGCGACCGGCCGCCGCTCCAGCAGCCCGACCTCGTCCAGCGCCTCCGACACCGCGCTCCCGTACGCGCGCACCAGGCCACCCGCGCCCAGCTTGATCCCGCCGAAGTACCGGGTCACCACCGCCACCGTGTCGGTGACGCCGCGCCGGCGCAGCACCTCCAGCATCGGCACGCCCGCCGTCCCGCCGGGCTCGCCGTCGTCGCTGGACCGCTCGCGGCGCTGGTCGTCGCCGACCACGAAGGCGGTGCAGTTGTGCCGGGCGTCCCAGTACTGCTTGCGGATGCCGGCGATGAACGCCTGGGCCTCCTCCTCGTCGGCGACCCGGGCGAGGTGGCAGAGGAACCGGGACTTCTTGATCTCCAGCTCGTGCGTGCCCGCGCTCCGGATGGTCAGGTACGGCCTGGGGGTCGGCTCCGGTGTGGCGGGCATGGCGCGGCGGTTCTCCCGGACGACGACGAGGGGGCGGGCGGTGCGGCCCGCGCCGGACGGCAGTTCGCCCGGGGACCGCTCCGCCAGCCTAACCCCCGGCCGCGCCGACCGGTCGGGTCCCGTCCGGCGGCTCCGGCGGCGGCCCCGGCGGCGGTCTCGGTACCCGCCTCGGTGCCGGTCGCTCAGCGGCGGCCCGCGAGCGCCTCCAGCCCCGCGCGGTCCAGGCCGGTCGCTCCGCCGACCTCGGCGAGGTCCACCGCCCCGCAGTCCAGCCCGCGCAGCAGGTACCCGCCGAGCGCCCGGACCGTCGCCGGCTCGTCCATGACGTCCCCGCCGGCCCCCGCCAGGTACGCCGACAGCCGGGCGGCGGCCGGGCCGAGACCCTCCCGGTAGAAGGAGTGGACCGCGGCGTACCGGGCCGGCAGGTGCGCCGGGTGCAGGTCCCAGCCCTGGTAGTAGGCCCGGGAGAGCGAGCGGCGGACGAGGTCGTGGTGGAGCTTCCAGGCGGCGTGCACCTGGGCGGTGCTCCCGGCCGGGACCACGTTGGTGGAGCCGTCGGACAGCCGGACCCCGGTCCCGGCGGC
This sequence comes from Kitasatospora sp. NPDC057595, assembly GCF_042800875.1. Taxonomy (NCBI): domain Bacteria; kingdom Bacillati; phylum Actinomycetota; class Actinomycetes; order Kitasatosporales; family Streptomycetaceae; genus Kitasatospora; species Kitasatospora sp. NPDC057595. The sequence goes on from NZ_JBHVGL010000042.1 coordinate 28,996, forward strand.
GGCCACCTGCATCACCGCCTTGGCGTGGTCGGCGACCGGGTGGTCCAGGCTCTGGTGGGCGGCGGCGACCCCGCACGCGGCGCTGTAGTCGAAGGTGCCGTAGTGCAGGCCGGCGACCCGCCCCTCGGCCGCCCCGATCATCCGGGCCACGGTGGCCCGCCCGTCCGGACCCAGCACCGCCTGGGTGGTCTCGATCTGGATCTCGAAGCGGAGCCGGCCGACCGGCAGCCCGGCGGCGCGCTCGAAGTCCGCCAGCAGCCCGGCCAGGGCGCTGACCTGCTCGGCGTAGGTCACCTTGGGCAGGGTCAGCACCAGCCCCCCGGGCAGTCCGCCGCGGGCCAGCAGGGTGGTGAGGAAGAGCTCCAGGGTGCGGATGCCCCGTTCCCGGACGGCCGCCTCCAGACATTTGATCCGGATACCGACGCAGGACGGGGCGACGCCGTCGGCGACCGCGGCGGCGACCAGCACGGCGGCGCGGACGGCGTCCGCGTCCTCCTCGGCGTCGGGCCTCGGGCCGTAACCGTCCTCGAAGTCGATCCGCAGGTCCTCGACCGGCTCGCGTTCCAGCTTGGCTCGCACCCTGCGGTGCACCTCGGCGAGCAACGCGTCGGCCGGCACCCCGAGCGCACGGGCCAGCTCGGCCGGGGTCCCGGCATGGGTGTCCAAGGCCTCCAACGCCCGCCGGCCCCAGCTGCGCACGGTGTCGGCGGCGAAGGCGTCGGCCGGCACGTAGACGGTGTGGACCGGCTGGCGGCCGCCCGGATCGCCCGGGTAGCGACGCGCGAGCTCGGCGTCGACCGGTGCCAGCAGCGCGTCCACGGCGGCCCGGGCGGCGGCGGAGAACCCCGCCGGACCTGTCTCCCCGGTACCGCCCGTCCCGACCCGCGGCATCCGTCACTCCTCACGCGGGCATCCGCACGGACCCGCGCCCGGCCAACGCCTCAACGGATTGTTGATGCGAAGGTAGGTGGGCCGCCCCCGGGCGTCAACGGCCCGGGCACACAACGGACCAACGGACTGGCGGGCTGCGGACGGGTCAGTCCCGCCCGGAAGCGGCGTACCGGCCGCGCAGCTCCGGAAGGAGCACCTCGATGTCCTTCGGGTGGACCGAACCGTCGGCACGGCTGCCGGTCACGTCGTAGTTCTCGGTCAGCCAGGCGGCCAGCCGCTGCGGATCCGGCTCGTGCCCGAAGGTCTCCAGGTAGCTCACCAGCGCATCGAACACCTGCTCGGGATCCAACCGGTGCGAGCCCGGACGCGGCGCGGGACCGAACGGCCGCTGCGGGCGCTCCACGGCCTCCGGCACTTCCTGGACGGCCTCGGGCTCGGCGTACTCCCCTTCCGCGAACCCGGCCTCCGGCGGGAAGCCCGGCTCGTCCGCGTAGTCGGCGTACGGTTCGGCAGGAGCACCGTGGTCGGCCGCGCCCGGCTGCCGCGGGTCCTCCGGCTGCTCGCCGGGCCCGGTCGGCCGCGGCGCCTTGAACCACGGCGAGACCTGACCGGGCACCCGGCCGCCCGGCGCCCCGTCGCTCGGGTGGCCGGTGGTCCGCACGGCGCGCTCGGTCCAGACGTTCAGCTCCTCCTGCGGCTGCGACGGGAGCTGCGACTCCTCGCCCGCCGGCTCCTGCGCGTCACGCAGCCGCACGGCGGCCAGCCTGGCGAGCACCTCGGCGGGCGCCGGCTCGGCCTGGGCCTGCGGTTGCTGCTGCGGCTGGGGCCCTGCCTGCGGAGCGGTCTGCGGACCGGGCCGCACCTGCTGCGGCGGAGCGGTCGGAGCCTCACCCGGAACCGGCGCCCGGCCGCCGCCCTGCGGCCGGCTCGGCGCCGCGGCCGGCTCCGCCTGCCCGGCCGGTACCAGGGCCGCCGCACGGCTCTCCGCCGGAACCCGGGCCTCCTGGGCGGCCGACGCCTCCGCGCGGGCCGTGGCCTCGATCTCGCGGGCCTCCTTCGCCTCGCGCGCCGCCTGCGTCTCCTCGTCCATCCGCTCGAACACCGCCGGGTCCAGCGGCACCCCGTACTTGGCCAGCTTGAGTGGCAGCAGCGCCTGGATCGGCGCCGAGCGGCGCCAGCCCCGCCCGTACCGGAACCGCAGCTGCGCCCGGTAGACCAGCCGGTTCTGCTCCAGCCGTACGACCTCGTCGTACGAACGCAGCTCCCACAGCTTCATCCGCCGCCACAGCCGGAAGGTCGGCACCGGGGACAGCACCCAGCGCATCATCCGGACCGACTCCATGTGCCGGTCCGCCGTGATCGCCGCGATCCGCCCGACCGCGTGCCGCGAGGCCTCGACCACCACGACGAACAGCAGCGGGATGACGGCGTGCATGCCCATCCCGAGTGGGTCGCCCCAGGAGGCCGCGGCGTTGAAGGCGATCGTCGCGACGGTCAGCAGCCAGGCGGTCTGCCGCAGCAGCGGGAAGGGTATGCGCAGCCAGGTCAGCACCAGGTCCAGCGCGAGCAGCACCACGATGCCCGCGTCCACACCGATCGGGAAGGCGTAGGAGAAGGCGCCGAAGCCCTTCTCCTCGGCCAGTTCCTTGACCGCGCTGTACGAGCCGGCGAAGCCGATACCCGAGATGACACAGGCCCCGGCCGCGACCAGGCCGAGCAGGCCCCGGTGGGCCTTGGTGAGCGATGGGCGTGCCATTACGTCTATCAACCCCTGGATGTCGGCTGAGGCCGTACGCTGCCCCGGCTGCCGGTTCCCGCGTGTCGGGGCGCCGGACGGCTGAGGCACCTCCGGGCTCGGCCCACCGGAGTTTACTCGTACACCTGTCTCAGCGTTCTCGCAGCCCGGACCGTCACTCCCGGCGGAACGGGTGGCCGGTCAGACCACCCGTCCCGCCGTTCCGTTGAGGTACGCGAGCACCGCCATCACCCGGCGGTTGGCGTCCTCCGCCGGGGCCAGTTCGAGCTTGGTGAAGATGTTGGCGATGTGCTTGGCCACCGCCCCGTCGCTCACCGTCAGCCGGGCGGCGATCGCCGAGTTCGAGCAGCCCTCCGCCATCAGCTCCAGCACCTCCCGCTCGCGGGGCGACAACCGCTGCAACGGCCCAGGACGGCGGGCCGTGGTCTGCATCAGCTTGGCGATGACGTCCGGGTCCATCGCGGTTCCGCCGGCCGCCACCCGGCGGACCGCGTCGATGAACTGGTCCGCGGCGAACACCCGGTCCTTCAGCAGGTAGCCGATCCCGCCCGTGCCGTCGGCCAGCAACTCCCGCGCGTAGAGCTGCTGGACGTGCTGCGACAGCACCAGCACCGGAAGCCCGGGAATCTCCCGACGTGCCTTGAGGGCCGCCTGCAGACCCTCGTCGGTCAGCGTCGGTGGCAGCCGGACGTCGACCACCGCGACGTCCGGACGGTGCGTCAGCAGTGCGTCCAGCAGTTCGGGACCAGTCTCGACCGCTGCGGCGATCGTGAAGCCGTGCGCTTCCAGCAGGCGGATCAGACCTTCTCGAAGGAGGTAGAGGTCCTCGGCGAGGACAACTCGCACGGCAGCTCCAAGGTGATGGTGGTCGGACCGCCCGACGTGCTGTCGATGGCGAGGACACCGTCGAAGGTACCCAATCGGCGTTCGATCCCGCGCAGCCCCGTCCCCCGGGTGGGATCCGCCACCCCGACCCCGTCGTCCGTCACCGTGACCCGGAGCCGGCCGGCCCGGTAGAGGATGTCCACCCAGACCTGCTCGGCGCCCGAGTGCTTGGCCGCGTTCGCCAGCAGCTCGCAGATGCTGAAGTAGGCCGTCGCCTCCACCGGCGCCGGCGGCCGGTCCGGCAGGCTCACGCACACCTCGGTCGGCAGCGCGCTGTCCAGCGCCAGCGCCCGCACCGCGTCGCCCAGGCCGCGCTCGGCCAGAACCGGCGGGTGGATGCCGCGGACGAGGTCACGCAGCTCCTGGAGCGCCCGCGCCGAGGACTGCCGGGCCTCCGAGAGCAACTCACGCGCCGCCGCCGGATCCGTCTCCATGAGGTGCTCGATCGTGCCCAGCGTCATCCCGATCGCGACCAGCCGCGCCTGCGCGCCGTCGTGCAGGTCCCGTTCGATCCGCCGCAGCTCCGCCGCCTGACTGCCGACCGCATCGGCGCGGGTCTCCGTCAGTTCGGCCACCCGACGGGTCAGCTGGGCGTGGGTGGCCCGGCCGTCCTGGTCGAGCACCCGCCGGCCCGCCTCCGCGTACAGGCGCACCGCGTTCGGCGCGAGCAGCAGGCCCAGGGCGATCAGCGCGAACCCCAGCAGGATCGAGCCCAGCAGCGTCGCCGCGCCCGTGGAGGACGGACCGTAGGACTTGTAGCTCACCGCCCCCACGACCAGGCTCACCACCCCACCTGCCAGCAGACCCGCCACCACCACCCCGAGCGCGAGCACCAGCGGCGGACTGACCACCAGCCAGAGCATCTCGGACCGGGTCGCCCGGTCCCGCACCGCCCAGTGCAGCAGCTGCGCGAGCCGGGCGACGCTGTGGGAGCGGTGGTAGGAGTAGCCCGTCCACCAGTGACCGCGCGCGTCCGTCTCCAGGGCCGGCCGCGGACTGTACGAGACCGGCAGCCGTATCCCGTACCAGTCCCCGAGCTGCGCCCGGGTCCGTCGCGCCGAGGCCCGTACGAACACCCCGGCCGACGCCAGCCCCGCGACCGCGGCGGCGACCAGCGCGAACAATGCCGCCGGATAGTAGGCGTCGAGCATCCACGCGACGGTGGCGCCGGCGAACACCGTGCAGAAGGCCGGCACCACCACGGTCGGGACCATGACCAGCACCAACAGCGCCAGCCGGGTCAGCCCGAGCCCGCCCGCCGCGAGCGCCGCCTCGGTCCGCACGCGCACGCCGGCGCCCCCGCTGATCCGACTCTCCGTCGCTGCCACGAGCACTCCCGCTTGCCGATGCCGCTGATGATGCCGATGCCGAAGACCGGCTCCGATCGTCCTGACCCAGTTTTCCCCCGCACCCGGACGGACGCACTGGCCGTCCCACCCGACTTCAGGGTGGTGTTAGGTCCACCCCCGGCCCCGGCGCCCGCCGCGGACGCGGAGCCGCAGAAATGCGAAAAGCCCCTGCCGGTATCCCCGGCAGGGGCTTCTCAGAAGAATTGTTCGGCGGCGTCCTACTCTCCCACAGGGTCCCCCCTGCAGT
>NZ_JBHVGL010000043.1:0-34035 GCF_042800875.1 Kitasatospora sp. NPDC057595
CGGGCACCGGCGTGCGCTTCAACCGCGCCGCCACCCTCGGCATGAGAAGCAGCATCGCACGGACCGCCTCATCGGCACTCAGACCACCCCCGGGCACGGCGTCGGACGCGTGTTCCGTTGACATCCCTCCACCCCTCCTCATAACTTTGCTTTCAAAGCAAAGTCTCTGTCCGCTCCCCCAGAGTACCGGAAGGGGCGTCCCATGCCCGTGCCCCGGCCAGCATCCGAGCAGTTCAACCCCCGTCGCTGGGCCGCCCTGGTGGTCACCATGGCGGCCACCGTGATGGACCTGATCGACGGAACGGTCCTCCAGGTCGCCTTACCCACGCTCCGCCGCGAGTTGCACGCCTCCTCGACCCAGCTCGAATGGGCCATGGCCGGATACACCCTGGCCTTCGCCTCCGGCATGATCACCGCCTCCCGGCTCGGCGACCGCTACGGCCGGCTCAAGGTCTTCCAGGCCGGGCTGGTCGCCTTCACCCTCACCTCGCTGGTCACCGGCCTCTCCGTCAACCCGGAGATGCTGGTCACCGTCCGGATCCTCCAGGGCGCCTCCGCCGCCCTGATGGTGCCGCAGGTGCTCGCGATGCTCCGGGTCGAGTTCCCGCCCGTCGAGCAGCAGCGCGCGGCCACCGTCTACGGCCTGACCTTCTCGATCGGCGGCGTCGGCGCCCCGCTGCTCGGCGGCCTGCTGCTGAACGCCGACCTGTTCGACCTCAGCTGGCGGCCGATCTTCTTCGTCAACGTGCCGGTGGGCATCGCCGCGCTGATCGGCACCGTGCTGCTCTGCCGCGACTCCCGCTCCGAGTACGCCTCCAGCACCGACGTGCGCGGCCTCGTACTCGCCACCGTCGCCGTGCTCGCCCTGCTCTACCCCCTGGTCGAGGGCCGCACCCTGGACTGGCCGTGGTGGACCTTCGTCGTCATGGCCGCCTGCCCGGTGCTGCTCTGGCTCTTCGGCCGCTACGAACGCACGGTCGTCGCCCGCGGCCACACCGCGCTGATCGACCCGGCGCTGCTGCGCGAACGGGCCGCCCTCGGCGGGCTCTCGGTCGCCGTGCTGTTCTTCGCCGGCGCCGCGTACCCGGTGGTCCTGACCGTCCACCTGCAGAGCACCGTCGGCTTCTCGCCGCTGCACACCGCGCTCACCATGGTGCCGGCCGCCGTCGGCGTCGGCCTCTTCTCGCCGTTCGCCACCAAGCTGCGCCAGCTCGGCCGGCCGCTGGCGGTGGTCGGCTGCCTGGTGCTCGCCGCGGGCATGGGCCTCACCACCCTCGCGGTGGTCCGCTACGGCACCGGGCTGCACTCCTGGCAGCTGATCCCGGGTCTGCTGGTCGGCGGCGTCGGCATGTCGATGGCCTCGGGCGTCCTGATCGCCACCGTCCTGGCGAAGACGCCGGGCCACCACGTGGGCGCCGCGGCCGGGCTGGTCAACACGGCCATCCAGATCGGCACCGCCTCCGGCGTGGCGCTGCTCGGCACCGTCTACTTCGGCCTGCTGGACGGCGGCCACCCGCCGATCCGCTCCGCCGCGACCGGCCTGCTGGTCGTCGTCGGCCTCTACCTGCTGGCCGCCCCGGCCGCGATGATCCTCCCCGGCGGCCGTCTGGTCTTCATGGCCGCCCGCCCCCCGCAGCAGACCCCCCAGGAACCGGCCGACGCCGGGGCCGCCAAGGCCTGACCGCGGCCCGCACGGACGCAGCGGCGTCGGCGGAGGGGCCGCACCGGTCCCCGCGCTCCTTCCGCCGACGGCGGGCGGGCGCGACCGGAGGTCCAGTGGGTCTCCACCGGGCGGAGGGAGGCTGCGCTTCTCCACCGTTCTCCACCGTCCCGGAGGGAAGTGCCGCCGTGAAGGAGCATTCCGACCTGACCGAGGTGTGCCGGCTGGCCTCGACGCACGCGCAGCGGGCCGAGCGCGAGTACCGGCTCGTCCCCGAGGTCGCCGAGGCCGTCCGGGAGGCCGGGTTCGCCCGGCACTTCGTCCCCGCCGCGTGGGGCGGCGACGAGGGCGGCTTCGGCACCTGTCTCGACGCCGTCGCCGAACTGGCCCGGCACGACCCGTCCGCCGCCTGGTGCGCGTCGATCGCCGCGACCCTCGGCCGGATGGCCGGGTTCCTGCCCGAGGAGGGCCGGCGCGCCCTCTGGGCGGACGGCCCGGACGCCCTGGTGGCGGGGGCTCTGGTGCCCGCCGGCACGGCCGTCGCCGTGGACGGCGGCTGGCGGCTCGAAGGCCGCTGGTCCTACGTCAGCGGCATCGACTCCTCCGACGCCGCGCTGCTCGCCTGCCTGGTGCCGGTTCCCGGCGGCGGGCCGGACGAGCGGGAGGCGCGGTTCCTGCTGGTGCCCCGCCCGGCCTACCGGGTCGAGGAGACCTGGCGGACCGTCGGCATGCGCGGGACCGGCAGCCACACCCTGGTGCTGGACCCGGTGCACGTCCCCGCCGGGCACACCTTCACCACCGGCGAGCTGCTGGCCGGACGCCCGGCCGGCGCGGCGCCCGCGCCGCTCGCCGTCGCGCTGCGCGACGTCAGCGGGCTGACCTTCGCCGCTCCGGTGCTGGGCGCGGTCCGCGGCGCGCTGGACGCGTACGGCGCCGCCGCGGTCCGCCGCAAGCCCTCGGCCGCGGCCGAGTCCGCGCTCGCCCGGGCCGCCGCCACCACCGACGCCGCCGCGCTGCTGCTGGCCCGGGCCGCCGAGGACGCCGACCGGGGTGAGCGGGGCGAGTGGCGGGGCGCCCGGGCGCAGCGCGACCAGGCGGCCGCCGCCGAGCTGCTGCTGGCCGCGGTCAACGGGCTGGCCGCGACGGCCGGCACCGGCGCGCTGCAGGAGGAGGCGCCCTTCCAGCGGTTCTGGCGGGACGCCACCACCGGCGCCACGCACGCCGTCCTGCAGTGGGAGCCGGCCGCGCACCGCTTCGCGACCGCCGAGCTGGCCGGCCGCCGGGCGGGCTGACACCCCGGTGCACACGGGAGGGGGCTGCGGGCCGGTGCCCGCAGCCCCCTTCGCGCTGCCGTGCGGTGGCCGGTCAGCCGGCCGGTTCGTCGGTGACGGTGTAGTCCCCGACGGTCAGCTCGGCGCCCTGGCCGAAGAGCCTGCTGCTCTCCAGGCTCTCCTCGTCGACGAAGGCCTGCTCGTGCGGCTCGCCGGCGTCGGGGCGGAAGTAGGTGGTGGCCCGGGAGAGCCTGACCAGGCCGCGCCCGGTCGGCCAGGAGCCGTCCAGCAGGCTCAGCATGCCCATTCCGAAGCTGAGTTGGCGCGGCTCGACCACCGTCAGCTCGCCGCCCTCGTCGAGGGTGAGGGTCTCGCGGGCGAGCGGCAGGCCGATCCGGTCCACCCGCAGCACCTCCTGATCCTCCAGCAGCCAGCGGACCGCGCCGGCGGCGCGGTCGTAGGAGATCCGCACCCGGTGGCGGTCGTCCGGGGTGCGGTCGAGCAGCGGCACGGTGCAGGCGAAGGAGCCGTACCGGCCGAGCAGGCGGCGGGCGAAGTTGGTCCGCCCGTAGAAGGCGTACAGCCGGCGGTTGGTCAGGATGAAGTCGAAGGCGACCGAGGTCTCCGGGTCGATGGTGTTCAGCATGGCGCCGGCGAGCCGCAGGTCGTCCTCGGGGTCGCGGACGGCGTCGCCGAACGGGTGGCCGGCGGTGCCGTAGGTGCGCCCGGAGACGGTGGCGGAGACGGACAGCACCCGGCCGGGGAGGGCGTCGAAGCCCTGGAAGCCGGAGGCGGCGGTGCGGTTGACGTAGGCGATCCACTTGGCGTGGTCGGCGAAGCCGGGCACCACCCCGGCCTGGCCGCGCTCACTGGGCACGGTCCGGGTGTAGGCGGGCTCGCCGGTCTCCGGGTGGCGGCCACGGGAGGCCAGGCGCAGGCCGTCGCCGGTGACGGTGAGGTCGGCGTCGTCGGCGATCAGCTCGGGCGTGGCCTGCACGTGGCGCCAGCGGGCGTCGGGGCCGGTGGCGGCCAGGCCGTCCCGGAAGTCGTCCCGGAAGAGCACGGCGGCGTCGGTCGCGGCGGCGGTGTCGGGGGTGCGGGCGGGCGGGTTCATCGCGGCTCCTCGGGTCGGGTGGTCGGTGCGGCCTGGGCGAGCAGGAGGTCGACGACCTCGGCGAAGGATCCGACGACCGGGTCCGCTCCGGCGGCGGTCAGTTCGGCGGCGGTCGCCGCGCCGTACGAGACGCCGATGACGCGCATGCCGGCGGCGCGGCCCATGCCGACGTCGGCGACGCCGTCGCCGACCACCACGCAGGAACCGGCCGGCAGGCCGAGGCGCTCGGCGGCGTACCGGGCCATCGCCGGGTGCGGCTTGCCGTGCTCGACGCTGTCGTGGCCGGCCACCGCGGTGAAGGCGTCGGCGGTGCCCATCAGGGCGAGGATCTTCTCGGCGGCCCCGCGCGGCTTGGAGGTGGCGACCGCGAGCCGCAGCCCGGCGGCGGTCAGCCGGCGCAGTCCCTCGGGCACGCCCGGGTAACAGAGGGCGGCGCCGGCGGCCGTCAGGTGGGCGCGGAAGCGGGCCTGGTAGTCGGCGGCGGCAGCGGCCACCTCGGGGCCGTCGGCCGGTCGGCCGAGCAGCCAGGCGAGGCTGGGCTCCAGCGGCAGGCCGACGGTCGCGCGCAGCTCGTCCGGGTCGGGGCGCACCCCGCGTTCGGCGAGGACGGCGGTGAGCAGGGCGGTGATGGCCCCCGGGGTGTCGGCGAGGGTGCCGTCGAGGTCGAACAGGACGCCGGCCGGCGCGCCGCCCGTCATGCCCGCTCCCCCTCCGGCCCGGATCCGGGCTCGGAGTCGGAATCGGAGTCGGCGAGGGCCGCGAGCGCGACCGACAGCTCGCCGGCGAGGGTGGCGGTGCTCAGCAGCAGGGAGCGGCCGGCCTTCGCGGTACGGCCCTCGGTGGCCCGGGAGACCGCCTTCATCAGGAACGGACTGACGGCGTTGCCGGTGACCCCGGCGGCGTCCGCCTCGGCGAGCGCCCGCTCGATCGCGGTCTCCACCACGACCGCGTCCAGCGCGTCCTCCTCCGCGACCGGCGTGGTGAGCAGGACCGTGCCGCCGCCGTTGACCTCCCAGTGCGCCCGGACGGTGCGCGCGGCCTGGCGGACGTCGTCCACCCGGTGGACCGGGACGTCGGTGGCGCGCGCGTAGAAGGCGGGCAGCCGGTCGGTGCCGTAGCCGAGCACCGGCACGCCGGCGGTCTCCAGGTACTCGGCGGTGAGCCGGGCGTCGAGGATGCTCTTGGCGCCGCCGGAGACGACGGTGATCCGGGTGCGGGTGAACTGGAGCAGGTCCGGCGAGATGTCGAAGGTCTGCTGGGCGCGGCGGTGCACGCCGCCGATGCCCGCGGTGGCGAAGACCGGGATGCCGGCCCGCTCGGCGATCACGATGGTGCCCGCCACGGTGGTGGCTCCGGCGCCGCCGCCGGCCAGCACCGGTCCGATGTCGCGGGCGCTGACCTTGGGCACGCCGGGGGTGGTGCGCAACCGCTCGATCTGCTCGGCGTCGATGCCGACGAGCAGCCGGCCGTCGAGGATGCCGATGGTGGCGGGCACGGCGCCGCCGTCCCGGACGGCCTTCTCGATGGCGAGGGCGGCGTCGACGGACGGCGCGTTGGTGATCAGCGAGGATTCGAGCGCGACCACCGGCCGCCGCTCGGCCAGTGCGGTGCCGACTTCCTCGGTGATGGCGAGGAGCTGGTCCACGGCCATCGCCTCCTTTCCGGACAGGGCTGGTCGTCGTGGGTGTCCGCAGCCTGGCCGGGGCGGCTGGAGCTGTGGTCGAGCGGGCGTGGAGGGGGCGGTTCGACCGGAATTCGAGGGGGCGTGGACAGAGTGTGCGGCGCACCGCCCGCGGTCCTCGGGGCCGCTCCTCGGTACTCAGTGATCCGATGCACAGGGAGACGCGTTGAACGGGAAAATGAAGGCGGCGATCGGCGTCGCGATGACCGTGGCCAGCGTGGCCGGGGCCGGCGGAACCGCCGGCGCGGCCACCGGCGCGGACAGCGCCGACCGGCGGTCCGGGCAGGTCCTCTTCCACGACGAGTTCCGCGGCGGCTTCGACACCGCCCAGACCTGGCAGCTGGGTTCGTCGAAGACCGCGACCGGCCAGACGCTGCCGCAGGGCGACGGCGTGATCACCGCCGGGCGCCGTGGCATCACCGTGGTGCCGACCGGTACCAACCCGGTCACCGGCCGGCCGGCCTTCGCCGCGACGACCGACCAGAACGCGACCGGGTTCGGCGGCGGCACCGGCGACCACCTCAAGTGGGTGGCGCAGCCCCGGCGTTCCTCGGCCAACGGCGTGCCGGTCCCGGACACCGGCGCGCTGCTCTGCTCCAGCAAGCTGTCCGTCCAGGCGGACTACGTCGACCAGCACCCGTTCGGCGACGCGGTCGCCGACCCGCAGAGCGACCCGCGGCTGGCCAGCGCGACGCTGATCTCGGTCGACCACACCACCCACACGGTGGCCAACCTGACGGTCACCAACGGCGAGATCCACGCGGTGTACGAGCGGCTGCCGATCCCCGGCAGCACCTATGCCGCGTACCACTTCTCCGTCCCGGTCGCCAAGCGCACCCCGGGCCGGACGGACACCCTGGAGATCAAGTTCGACCGCGGCGGGCAGCGGGTCACCTGGCTGGTGAACGGCAAGGACGTGCTGTCCACCGACCGGATCGGCACGCTGGCCTTCGACCGCAAGTACCTGCGGCTGGACCACGGCGGCACGCCGGAGCAGGTCCGGGCGAGCTCGGTGCAGTGCGGCCTGGGCACCGGCAACCTGCTGGACGGCGCCGGCGGGGTGAAGGACCGGGACAAGCGCGGCCTGGTCCGCCTCGACAAGGAGCAGGACTTCTACTACCAGCCGTCGCAGGGCGCGCCGGCCCAGCAGAGCTTCCTGGACGACAGCAGCCTGGAGCGGAACCGGCTCTGGGGCCAGGGCGTGACGCTGAACGTGCGCTCGTTCGACATGCGGTACGTGAAGTAGGCACGGGCGAGGGCCGGACGGGGCCGCGGACCTCCTGGTCCGCGGCCCCGTCCGCGTGCGCCCCGGTGAGCGCCGTGCGGCATGCGCCGTCAGCGCGCGGCGCTGCCGTAGAGGTCGTCGGCGACGGCGCGGCGCACGGTGGTGCGCCGGTCGTCGACCAGTTCCCACTGGTCGCCGTAGATCAGCCGGACCATCGCGGGGAAGCGCAGGAAGGCGTGCGGGAACCCGGCCGGCACCGCGCTGACCCGCTCCAGCGCGGTCAACTGCTCCTCGTCGAGCGCCAGTTCCGCGGCCGAGAGGTTCTGCCGCAGCTGCTCCTCGGAGGTGGCGCCGACCAGCGGGATCACCGTGCCCGGGCGCGAGCGCAGCCAGGCGAGCGCGACCTGCGCGGGCGGGCGGCCGACCGCCTCGGCGACGGCGAGGACCTCGCGGACGATGTCGTCCCCCTCGCCGCGGGCCCGGCCCCAGGAGACGGTGTCCAGCCGCCCGGTGCCTCCGGTCAGGTACTTGCCGGTGAGCCGGCCGTCGGCCAGCGGGCCCCAGGCGAGCACCGGGAGGTCGAAGGCGTGGGCCATCGGCAGGAGTTCGCGTTCGGCGGTGCGGTCGAGGAGGTTGTAGTGCAGCTGGAGGCCGACGAAGGCGGACCAGCCGCGCAGCTCGGCGAGGGTGTTGGCCTGGGCGACCTCCCAGGCGGGCCAGTCGGAGACGCCGATGTGGAGCACCTTCCCGGCGCGGACGACGTCCTCCAGGGCGCGCATCACCTCGGGCACCGGGGTCAGGGTGTCCCGGGCGTGCACCCAGAGCAGGTCCAGGTGGTCGGTGCGCAGCCGGCGCAGGCTCGCCTCCAGGGAGGTGACGAGGTTCTTGCGGTGGTTCCCGGCCGAGTTGAGGTCGCCCGGCCGGGTCTGCATCGTGTACTTGGTGGTCAGCACGAACCGGTCGCGGCGGCCGGCGAGGAGTTCGCCGAGCCTCGACTCGGCGGTGCCGTCTCCGTACTCGTTGGCGGTGTCGATCAGGTTGCCGCCGGCGTCGGCGTACAGGTCGAGCAGGCGGCCGGGGACCTCGGGGGGCAGTTTCCAGTCGGTGCCGAAGGTCATGGTGCCGAGGGCGAGTTCGGAGACCCTCAGGCCCGACTTGCCGAGCAGCGTGTAGCGCATGTCAGCACGCTCCGTGGTTCGGGGGCCCCGGCCAGCCCGGGGCCCGGTCAGGATGGACGGGACACGTCCAGCGCCGGCAGCAGGTGCTCCTCCTCGTAGGCGAAGTGCTCCTCCAGGCCGTTGATGGCCCGGTCGAGCTCCGCCCGGAGTTCGGCGACGTCGCCGCCCTCGGCCGCGAGGCCGCGCTCCAGCACCTCCTCCAGGCGGGCGAGCGCCTGCTCGACCACCTTGTGCTCCTCGCGCAGCCGGGTGATGGCGGGCGCGAGGTGCGGGAACTGCCGCTCGAAGGCGGTGAAGGAGCCGTCCTCGCGGGTGTGGTGCATCTGCAGTCCGTAGCAGAACGTCAGGCAGCGGCGGTGCAGCTGCCGGGTCAGGTCGGCGGCCGGACGGGGGGCGCCCTCGCCGTCGAGCGCGGCCTCGACGGCGGCGCGGACCTCGGCGAGCTCGGTGCGCAGCTCGTTGTGGTGGATGATCAGCTGGCGGCCGATCATCTTGTTGCGCTCGTTGTCGGTGGAGAGGTCCAGCGGGTGCAGGGCGACCACGGGGATGACCCGGGTGGTCTTCTCCTGGTACTCGCGGAACGCGGGGCTGATGGTGCTCTGCAGCTCGTACAGCCGGTCGCGTTCCTCGCCCTCCAGGACGACGGCGCGGGTGGCGAAGGGCTTCACCTGCCCCTCGTCGGTGCCGATCTCCATGGTGACCTGGGGCGAGGCCACCAGGTTGTGGTACCAGTCGGGGTGCTCCGGGCTGCCGAGGTTGGAGGCGAACACCAGGTAGCGGCCGCCGTCCCGCAGGTAGATCGCCGGGTTGGTGTGCGGCTTGCCCGTACGGCGGCCGGCGGTGGTGAGGACCACCATCGGGGCGCCGTCGAACATGCCGCCCACCTTCCCGTTGTTCTCCCGGAACTCCTTGATGATCCGTTCGTTCCAGCTCATGAGGGCGCTCCAATCGTTTGCTTTGAAAGCAAAGGTAAGCTAACGGGGCCGCCGGTGCCTGTCAACACCCGGCCGCACCCGCGCGCCCGGTCACGCGCTCGCCCGCACCGTCAGCTCACGCACCCTCAACTCGGCTCCGGCGCCGAACAGTCGGCTCTCCGGGCGGCTGTGCTCGTCGACGAAGGCCTGCGGCACCGGGGCACCGGCCCGCACGTCGGCGTAGTGGCTGGGCTCGGCGTCCAGCCGCACCAGGGCGCGCCCGTCCGGGCCCGCGCCGTCCAGCAGCGTCAGCACCGCCAGCCCGGCGGCCAGTTGGCCGAGCCTCAGCGGCTCCCCCGGCTCGCCGCCGTGGTCCAGCAGCAGGTGCCGGCGCCCCGGCAGCAGGTGGCCGATCCGGTCCACCGCCAGCACCTGCGCATCGTCCAGCAGCCAGGTCACCCGGGTGCCGGAGCGGTCCACCTGGACGGCGCAGCGGTGCCAGGCCCCGGGTGTCCGCTCGGCCACCGGCACCGCGTGGCTGAACGCGGCGCGGGGCGGGGCGGCCGGGTCGGCCGGGTCGGCGCCGGGACGCGGCGGCAGGCACTCGTAGAGCGCGTACACCCGGGTGTCGGTGAGCAGGAAGTCGAAGACCGTCCGGCTCACCGGGTCGGTGGCCACCAGGCCTGCCGCCGCCAGCCGCGGGTCGGCCGCCGGGTCGGCGACCGCCGTGCCGAACGGGTGCCGGCCGGTGCCCGGGAAACGTGCGGACAGCACCGCGCCCACCGTCAGCGTGCCCCCGGCCGGCAGATCGAACCCCGGCAGCCCGGAGCGGGCGGCGTGCCGCACCAGAGCCGTCCACTTCAGGTGGTCGCCGCGGCCGCCGCCGGGCGCGTTCGGCGAGCGGGTGGCCGTGAAGACCGGCTCGCCGGTGACCGGGTCGGTGCCCGAGGAGCGCACCGCCAGGCCGTCCGCCGAGGTGGCGGCGACCCCATCGCCACCGGCCTGCCAGAGCGCGTCGGTGTCGAACCCGGCGCGGAAGTCGTCATGGAACAGCACGTCCGTCACGCCGTCACCCTCGCGGCGCGGACAGGATTCTGGCTTGAGCCCCGGTCCACCCCGGGTCAAGGCACCCCCCGCACGCTCCCGACGACGACCAGCGGCCG
The DNA here is from genome assembly GCF_042800875.1 of Kitasatospora sp. NPDC057595. Classification (NCBI taxonomy): domain Bacteria; kingdom Bacillati; phylum Actinomycetota; class Actinomycetes; order Kitasatosporales; family Streptomycetaceae; genus Kitasatospora; species Kitasatospora sp. NPDC057595. The sequence continues at coordinate 10,207 of NZ_JBHVGL010000043.1, forward strand.
ACGGCCGACGCCCCATGACCCGTGACCCATGACCCATGACGACCCACCGGAGACGACGATGACCGAGTACCGCCGGACCGTCCTGCTGCTTCCCGGCCAGGGCGCCCAACGCGAACGCATGGCCGCCGGCCTGTACGGCGGCGAACCGGTCTTCACCGCACACCTGGACCGGTCGTTCGCCGCCCTCGGCGCGCGCGGCGAGCGGTTGCGCGAGGCCTGGCTGCGGCCCGCCCCCGACCCGGCGATGGACGACGCCGCGACCGCCCAGCCGCTGCTGCTGGCCGTCGGCCACGCGCTCGGCCGGGCCGTCGAGGCCGCCGCGGGCCCGCCCGCGCTGCTGCTCGGGCACAGCGTCGGCGAGCTGGCCGCCGCGGCGCTCGCCGACGTCTTCCCCGCCGACCGGCTGGCCGTCCTCGTCGACGCCCGCAGCGGCGACCTCGACCCGGGCACCCGCGGCGGGATGCTCGCCGTCGCCGCCGCCCCCGCCGACCTGCCGGCCCGGCTCGGCCCCGGCGTCGCCCTCGCGGCCGTCAACGGCCCCCGGCAGACCGTGCTCGCCGGCCCGTCCGCCGCCCTCGCCGCCACCGCGGAGCGGCTGCGCGCCGCCGGCCACACCGTCCGCGCCCTGCGCTCCGGCCACGCCTTCCACTCCCCCGCCCTGGCACCCGCGGCCCACCGCTTCGGCACGGCGCTCGCCGGACTCGGCCCGCGACCGCCGCGCACCACCGTGCTCTCCGCGTGCACCACCGCCGAGGTCCGCCCCGAGGAGGCCCGCGACCCGCGGTTCTGGGCCGGCCAACTCGCCCGCCCGGTCCGCTGGTGGCCCGCGCTGTCGGCCCTGCTCGACCGCTCCGGCACCAGCCCCGGCCTGCTCCTGCTGGACGCGAGCCCCGACCGCAGCCTCTCCACCCCCGCCCGCCACCACCCCGCCGTCCGCTCCGGCGCCACCGTCGTCGCCCCGCTCCTCGCCGCCCCCCTGCACACCGGCACCCCCGCCGACCTCACCGCCTTCCGCGCCGCCCTCGCCCGTCTGCCCCACCGGCCCTGACCCGGGGCGGCGAGCCCCACGCGCGGCCGGCGGACACCCCGGCCCACCGCGACCCGAGCCACCACCCCGCACCGCCACGCCTGACCCCGGTCCGCGAGACCCGAGCCGTGTGACCGGCGACCACCGTCACCGCGGCGCGAGAAGAACGGCAACCACCCGAGGAGGCGGTGGCGGGAGCGTCGCGGACAGCGGACAGCGGACGACGGACGGCCCACCCCGCAGCTCGCCGGCCCGCTCCGGGCCAACGGCCCGCACCGTCCCCGCGTCGGCGCATCGCCGGACCGGACGAGGACGCCGACCCGGGCCGCCGAAACAACCCGAGGGCGTCCGCGGCCCCGGGGCCGGTGCTCCAGCGGGGGTGCAGGGGGGCTCCAGAGGGCGGGTGGACGGTGGGGGGTATGACAGCTGAGCCGTATCGGGAGAACGTGCTCTGGTCGGTGGTGCTGCCGGTGCGGCCCTTCGGGGTGGCCAAGCAGCGGCTGGCCCGGCACAGTGGGCGCCACCATGCCGAGTTGGCGCACGCGTTCTATCTGGACACGCTGCGGGCGGTGCGGGCCACGCCCGGGGTCGGGCTGGTGCTGGTGGTGACCGGCGATCCGCTGGCCGCCCGGCAGGCGCACACCCTCGGGGCGGCGGCGGTGCCGGAGGAGCGGGCGGCCGGGCCGGACGCGGCCGCCCTCGCCGGGGCCTCGGCGCTCGCCCCGGACAGCCCGGTGGCCGTGCTCGCCTCCGACCTGCCCACCCTGCGGTCCGAGGAGCTGGCGGAGCTGTTGGCCCGGGCGCGGCGCCACCGCCGGACCAGGGTCGCCGACCACACCGGCGCGGGCACCACGGTGGTGACGGCACTGCGGGCCGCCGAACTGGTCCCGGCGTTCGGGCGGGCGGCCGGAGCCGGGGAGCCGGTGCTCGCCGCCGGACCGGGTCTGCGGCTGGACGTCGACACCCCCGCCGACCTGGCCCGGGCCCGCGCCCGGGGGCTGGGCCTGTTCTCCGCCGCCGTCCTCGACACCTGGGTCCGCCCACCGGCCGCCCGCACCCGCACCCGCCGCACGGGCGTGCCGGTCTGACGCGCGCACGGCCCCGGCCGGAAGGGGCCGGGGCCGTGCGCGCGGGCGGAGGGCGGGGGCGGACGTCAGGCGTAGCAGGCGGGCAGACGCCCTCCGTTGTGCTCCACCATCTCCCCGAAGATCCGCACCACGTCCAGCGCGGCACCCTCCGCCGCGCCGGTCAGCTCGGCGAACGCACGGTGCAGGTTGCCGACCACCCGCTCGCCGTCCAGCCAGTGCGGGAAGGGGCCGGGGCCGGCGTCGCGGGCGGTCTCCAGCGGGCTCAGCCCGGCGGCCAGGCCCGCCTCGGCGGTGCGCAGCAGCCACTCCAGGTAGGCGGCCGTCTCGTCCAGCAGTTCCGGTCCGGCGACCGGCCCGTGGCCCGGGACGACCGTCCGGGGGGCGAGTTCGCGCAGCCGGTCCAGGGTGCGCAGGGTGCCGCGCACCGAGCCCATCAGCAGGAAGGGCGTGCAGCCGGAGAGCAGCACGTCCCCGGCGAACAGCACGCCGTCCTCCGGCAGCCAGACCAGGGTGTCCCCGGTGGTGTGCGCGGGCCCGAAGTGCAGGAGTTCGACGGGCCGTTCGCCGATGTGCACGGCGAGCCGGTCCCGGTAGGTGAGCTGGGGCAGCCGCACCTCGACACGGCCCCAGTCGACGGCGGGCCAGAGTCCGGTGAGGCCGAGGCCGGCTTCGGCCATCTCGCGGCGGGCGTTCTCGTGGGCGACCACCGCCGCCTCCGGCGCCGCGACCCCGGCGCCGAAGACGTGGTCGCCGTGGAAGTGGGTGAGCACCAGCAGCCGGGGCGGGACGGCGGTCAGACCGGTCAGGGTCTCGCGCAGCCGGCGTGCCCGCCGTTCGGTCGCGGCCGTGTCGACGAGCAGGCTCTCGCCGCCGCCGAGCACCACGCCGGCGTTGCTGAGGCACCAGCCGCCGGGATCCTGGACGTGGGCGAACACGCCGTCGGCGACCTCCTGGACGCGGATCCGGTCGCCGTCCGGGGCGCTGCCGTGCAGGGCACCACCGGGCGCCGCGGGCAGCCCGGTCACCGCGACGCCCCGGAGGCGGCGGCCGAGGCGTCCGCGACGAAGGAGCGCGCCCACTCCAGCGTGCGCAGGCTGTTGCCGCCGAGCGCCGCCCGCACCCGTGCCCGCACGGCCGCGAGGTCGGGCTCGGGGCCGAACAGCCGGGGCAGGGCCGCCGCGTCGAGGGCCACCCGGTGCACGGCGGTGACGGCGGTGCCCGCACCGTGGGGACGGAGGATCCACTCACCGCTGTGGCCGAGCAGGCCGGCCGGCGGGGTGGTCTGCTTGTAGACGATCCGCCGGTGCGGGAAGCAGAGCCGCACCGAGCGGGTCCGGTGCTCCGAGCCGTCGTCGGCGCGGGTGTCCATGGTCAGCCACTGGACCTCGGCCCCGCCGGTGACCGGCGTCGCGGCGGCGGTGTCCAGCTCGACGGCCGCCACGTGCGGCAGCCGGTCCGGCCACAGGTCGGCCCGGTACAGGACGTCGTAGACCGCCTCGGGCGGGCCGGCCACCTCCACCCGGTCCTCGAAGGAGAAGACCAACTCCTCCAGCGGTTCCGGACGTTCGGCCCAGGAGCGGACGGCGCCGATCTCCTGCCCGCTGTTGCCGTCCAGCGCCCGGGCGATCAGCTCGGACTGCTCGGGCGCGCCGGCGGTGGCCCACTCGTGGCCGAGCACCAGCCGGGTGGTGCTCTCGCCGTCGGACCCGCGCGCGAACTCCCAGTGGCCGCCCATCCAGGTGACCGGGGGGCTCGGGGTCTCCTGGCGGAAGTCGATCCGCAGCCGTTCGCGGTCGAGGGTGCGCAGCGACGTCCAGCTGCGCACCTCCTCGCCCACGACGGCCCACAGCCGGATCCGTTCGGAGTCGAGGTCGGACTCCAGCACGTCGGCGGCGACGCAGGGCGGGAAGAGCAGCGGCCAGCGGGTGACGTCGGCGATCAGCCGGAACGCCCGGTCGGCGGGGGCCCGGAGGTCGGCGGTGTGCTCGGCGGTGCGGCGCAGCGGTGGTGCGGGCGGTGGTGTGGTCATGGCTCTCTCCGTCGCAGGGGTCGTCCGTGGTCGGGGGCGGCAGGCGGGGGTTTGAAGACGGGCCCTAGTAATTGCCCAGGCCGCCGCAGATGTTGAGCGCCTGGGCGGTGATCGGCGCGGCCTCGTCACTGACCAGGTAGCCGACGAAGGCGGCGACCTCGGCCGGGTCGGTGTAGCGGCCCAGCGGGATCTTGGCGAGGAACCGCTCCAGCACCTCCTGCTCGGTGACGCCCCACAGCGCGGCGAAGCCCTGACGCACGCCCTCGGCCATCGGGGTCTCGACGTAGCCGGGGCAGACCGCGTTGACGGTGATGCCGCTCTTGGCGAGCTCCAGGCCGAGCGCCTTGGTGAACCCGACCACGCCGTGCTTGGAGGCGGAGTACGGCGCCCCGTAGAGCACACCCTGCTTGCCGCCGGTGGAGGCGATGCTGATGATCCGCCCGCTCGCCCGCTCGCGCATCCGGCCGGTGGTGAGCACCTCCCGGGTGACCAGGAAGACGCTGTTGAGGTTGGTGTCGATGACGTCGTACCAGGTCTCGTCGGGCAGGTCGGCGGTGACTCCGCCGCCGCCCCGGCCGGCGTTGTTCACCAGCACCTCCACCGGGCCGTACCGCTCGACGGCGGCCGCGACCCAGGCCCGCACCTCCTCGCGCGACCGCACGTCGCAGGCGGCGCCGTCCGCCGTCAGGCCCTGCTCGCGCAGTTCCCCCACGGTGGCGGCGACCTGCCCGGCGTCCCGGGCGGCGAGGAAGACGGGGTGGCCGCGCCGGGCCAGGGTCTCGACGACGGCCCGGCCGATGCCCCGGGTGGCCCCGGTGACCAGGGCCGCTCCGCGCTGCTGCTGCGCCATGCCGGTGCTCCTCTCTCGAACGCGAAATGGGTGGGCGTTCGCTCAGGCCGCTTCGGCCGTCGCGCTGTTCACCAGGTCGAGCAGCTGGCGCGGGGTCTCCACCGCGGCCACCACCTCGTCGGCGAGGTCGGCGCCGTAGCGGCGGGCGATCACCGCGGCCGTCTCCAACAGGGCCAGCGAGTCGTAGCCGAGGTCGGTGAACGGCAGGTCCAGGGCCTCGGGGTCGATGCGGGTCTGCTCGTCCTCGCCCGCGCACTCGGCGAGGATGCCGCGCAGGTCGTCGAAGGTCAGGCGGCTCATGGCCGGTCCTCCCGGGAGGGGTCGGGGTCGGGTTGGCGGGTCGCCCGGGGGGCGTCCGGGGCGGGGGCGCGCACCACGAGGGCGGAGTTGAAGCCGCCGTGGCCGCGGGCCAGCACCAGCGCGGCGCGCACCCGGGCCGGGCGCGGTTCGCCGCGCACCAGGTCGAGCCGGTGGCCGGGCACCGGCCGGCCGATCCGCGCGGCCGGCAGCACGCCGTCGCGGATCGCCAGCAGGGCGGCGGCGGTGTCCAGCGGCGGGCCGCCGCCGGTGAGCCGGCCGGTGAGAGTCTTGGGCACGCTCACCGGGACGCCGTACGGGCCGAACAGCGCCTCGACGGCCGCCGCCTCGGCGTCGTCGCGCTCGCGGACGCCGGCGGCGTCGGCGAACACCACGTCGATGTCGTCGGTGGCCAGGCCGGCGTCGGCGAGCGCGAGCCGGGCGGCCCGCTCCAGCCCGGGCGGGCGGCCGGAGCCGGGCGCCGGGTCGAAGGTCGCCGCGTAGCCGGCGATCTCGCCGTACACCTGGTGGGCGCCGCGCGCGGCGGCGGCCGTGCCGCTCTCCACGATCAGGACGGCGCCGCCCTCGCCGGGCACGTGGCCGGCGGCCTCGGTGTCGAACGGCAGGTACGCCCGCTCCGGGTCGGCGACCAGGGAGACCCCGCCACCGGACAGGTGGGCGAGCAGCCCCCAGGGGTCGAAGGCGGACTCCACGCCGCCGCTCACCACCAGCGCGCCGCCCCGGCGCAGGGTGCGCCGGGCGTGGCCGAGCGCGTCCAGGCCGCCCGCCTGGTCGGCCACCAGGACGCTGCTCGGGCCGCGCATGCCGTGCCGGATGGAGATCTGGCCGGTGTTGGCGGCGTAGAACCAGGCGAAGGACTCGTAGACGCTGACGTGCTGGGGGCCCTTGGTCCACAGCTTGCGCGCCTCGCGGTGGGTGAACTCGAAACCGCCGGTGGCGTTGGAGGTGACCACGCCCATGCCGTACTCGGGCAGTGCGGCCGGGTCGGCCCCGGCGTCGGCGAGCGCCCAGTCGGCGGCGGCGACCGCGAGCCGGGTGACCCGGTCGGTCTGCGGCAGCAGCCGGCCCGGCAGGTGGGCGGCGGCGTCGAAATCGGGGATCAGCCCGGCCAGGCGCACCGGGTACCGGGAGGCGTCGTAGGCGGTGATCGGGCGGATCCCGCTCTCGCCGCGCAGGGTCGCCGCCCACCAGGCCTCGGTGCCGAGGCCGTTGGGCGCGGCCACGCCGATGCCGGTGACCACGGCGGTGTCCGGCGCGCTCGCGGCGCCGGCCGCCGGGCCGGTGGCGACGGCCGCTCGGGTGTCCGGGCCGCTCATGCCGCGTCCGCCCGGGTCAGCACCATCGCGCTCTGGAAGCCGCCGAAGCCGCTGCCGACCGACACCACGGTGTCCAGCCGGGCCTCCCGGGCCTCGTTGGGCACGTAGTCGAGGTCGCACTCGGGGTCGCGCTCGTGCAGGTTGGCGGTGGGCGGGACGGCCCCGTACTCCATCGCCAGCGCGCAGGCGGCGATCTCGATGGAGCCGATCGCGCCCAGCGAGTGGCCGACCATCGACTTGATCGAGCTGACCGGGACCCGGTAGGCGTGGTCGCCGAGCGCCAGCTTGAAGGCCGTCGTCTCGTGCCGGTCGTTCTGCTTGGTGCCGGAGCCGTGGGCGTTGACGTAGTCGACCGCCTCGGGTGCCCGGCCCGCCTCGGCCAGCGCGTACCGGATCGCCTCGGCCATCTCCCGGCCGTCCTTCTTCAGCCCGGTCATGTGGTAGGCGTTGCAGCGCGTGGCGTACCCGGAGAGCAGCCCGTAGACGTGCGCGCCGCGGGCCCGGGCGTGCCCCAGCTCCTCCAGGACGAACATCGCGGCGCCCTCGGCGATCACGAACCCGTCGCGGCCCCGGTCGAAGGGACGCGAGGCGTGGGCCGGGTCGTCGTTGCGCGCCGAGGTGGCGCGCACGGCGTCGAAGCAGGCGACGGCGATCGGCGAGATCGGGGTGTCCGCGGCGCCGGCCAGCATGATGTCCGCGCTGCCCTCGGCGATCAGGTCGCGGGCGTGGCCGACGGCGTCCAGCCCCGAGGTGCAGCCGGTGGAGACCACGGTGGCCGGGCCCTCGGCACCGACCGTCCAGGCCACCTCGGCCGCCAGCGAGCTCGGTACGAAGGCGTCGTACAGGTGCGGCGACAGGTAGGCGCCGTCGACCTCCCAGTTCCGGCCGCTGTCGCTGAGGACCAGGTACTCCTGTTCCAGGGTGGTCGTGCCGCCGACGGCACTGCCGACGCTGACGCCGACCCGGTGCGGGTCCAGCGCGGCGAACTCCAGTCCGCTGTCGGCGATGCACTCGCGGGCGCTGACCACGGCGAACTGGGCCGCCCGGTCGAGCCGCCGAACCTCCCGGGGGGTCAGTCCGTGCAGGGCGGGGTCGAAGTCCACCTCGGCCGCCACCCGCGAGCGGAAGCGGGCGGGGTCGAAGAGCGAGATGGTCCTGGTGGCGGTGCGCCCGGAGACGAGCAGGTCCCAGAACGCCTTGCGGCCGATCCCGCCGGGTGCGACCACACCGATCCCGGTGATGGCGACGCTTCGGTTCACAACCGGTCCTCCTTCCTTCCGTCGGCCTTCGGCACCCGTCAGTTCGCGGCGGGGACGCGGGCGTCGACGTACGCGATGAAGGCGGCCGGCGTCTTCAGGTCGTCGAGGTCCTCGTCGGGGATGGCGACGTCGTAGTCGTCCTGGATCCGGACCGCGATCTCGTAGACCACGATGGAGTCGAAGCCGAGGTCGCCGAACTCGCTGTCGACCGAGGCCGCGTCGAGCTCGCCGCCGTCGGTGCCCTCGAAGCACTTCGCCACGATCTGCTGGAAGTCGGTGAGCGTGAAGCCAGCCATGGGGTTTCCGTTTCCTTCCGTTCGGTGAACACCGCCACGGTCGGCGCCCCGGCTGGGGCTGCGGTCGAGCCGCGCTGGACAGTGGCCGGGGTGCAGGGCTCCAGCCGGGTTCCAGGGCCGGTCGGGAGGCTGGCCGCGGAGTTCCGACGCGAGCCGCGTGAAGGGGAGTCGACGATGGCCGAGCAGGGGACGGGGCGGGGCGCGGAACGGCCCGGGCGGCCGCGGCCGGAGGGGCTGCGGGCCGCGCCCGCGGGCCACAGCCGGCTGCTCGGGGTCGGCGGGTACCGGCCGCACCGGGTGGTCGGCAACGCCGAACTGGGCCGGATGATCGGGCACCCGGAGGAGTGGATCACGGGCCGCAGCGGCATCGTGGAGCGCCGGTTCGCCGGGCCGGAGGAGACCCTGGCGGTGATGGGCGCGGCGGCCGCGGAGAAGGCGCTGGCCCGGGCCGGGGTGCGGCCCGCCGACATCGACCTGGTGCTGCTGGCAAGCACCTCCAACATGCTGATGACCCCGCCGACCGCCGTGCGGATCGCCCATGAGCTGGGCGCGGACGGCGCCACCGGGATCGACCTCTCGGCCGCCTGCGCGGGCTTCTGCCACGCGCTGGCGCTGGCCGCCGACTCGATCGGCTCCGGCAGCGCCGGGCACGTGCTGGTGGTGGGCGCCGAGCGGATGACCGACATCGTCGACCCGACGGACGACTCGATGGCCTTCCTGTTCGCCGACGGCGCCGGCGCGGCCGTGGTCGGTCCGGCGGACCGGCCCGGGATCGGGCCGGTGTCGCGGGCCGCCAACGGCCGGTACTTCGACTCGCTGCGGATGTCGCGCGGCTGGGACGCCTACGCCGGCGCGCCCGGCACGACGGAACGGCCCTGGCTGCGGATGGACGGCCGGCGGGTGTTCCGCTGGGCGATGGAGGAGGTCTGCCCCGGGGCGCGCCGGGCGCTGGACGGCGCCGGGGTGGCGCCCGGGGAGCTGGACGTGTTCGTGCCGCACCAGTCCAACGCCCGGATGATCGACCTGATGGCGGAACGGCTGGGGCTGGGCCCGGACACGGCCGTCTCCTACGACGTCGCCCGCACCGGGAACACCTCCTCGGCCTCGGTGCCGCTGGCCCTGGAGGCGCTGCTGGAGACCGGCGCGACCGGTCCGGGCGACACCGCCCTGCTGGTCGGCTTCGGCGCCGGCCTCAACTACGCGGGCCAGGTCGTCCTGCTGCCCTGAGCACCCGCGGGCCCGGCGAGCGGCGCCCCGGCCCAGGCGGTGCGGCCCAGGCGCCCCGGCCCAGGCGGTGCGGCTCAGGTGGTGCGGCGGTCCTCGGCGTCGAAGTGGGCGAGGGTGGTGGCGGCCGGGGTGAGGGCGTGCCGGAGGGCGAGACGGGTGGGGGCGGGGAGGCCGCCGAGGGCTTCGGCGAGTTCGGCGGCGACGTCGTGGGCGATCTCGGCGGCGACGGCGTCCGGCGGGGTGCGGGGGCCGAGCTTGCTGACGGCGGCGGCCGCGCGGGTGGGGGTGAGCAGGGCGGCGGCCTGGACGAGGAGCCAGGCGGGGACGCCGGCCGCGCCGTCCGGTGGCGGCAGGTAGGGGCGGGCGCCGTCGAAGCGCTCGTCCTCGGCGAAGGCCGGCTGCTTGACCTTCAGCAGCGGCCGGGGCCCGGCCTCGGGCGCCCAGGGCCCGGCCGGCTTGAGGACGTAGCCCTCGGCGAGGTTGCCGGGCAGCTCGGGCAGGCCGAGCAGGGCGGGGACGCGGCTGGGGAAGGTGGCGGGCAGGTCCTGGAGCGCGGTCAGGGCGCCGTGGCCGAGGGCGGGGACGCAGGTCAGCCCGGCGGCGGTCGCGGCCTCGCGCAGGTCGCGGTCGGCGAGCCAGCACCGGCCGTCGGCGGTCTCCGCGGTGGCGTCGAAGGGCAGCCAGTGCAGCCCCGGCGCGTACCAGACACCGGTCTGCACCGGCTGGACGCCGTCGACGGCGGGAACCTCCGGGTGCGGGTAGCCGCCGCCGGCGAGTTCGCCGTAGACGGTCACCACGGCGGCGGGGCCGGAGCTCTCGCGCACCGCCGCCGCGAGGCGGGCCGCCGCGACGGCGAGCGCGGGCCAGATCCGGCTGACGCCGAAGAAGTCGTCGAGCGCGTCGTCGCCGAGGAGTTCGCGCCGCTTCGCGGGCCGCACGCCCTCCCGGTCGCAGACGACGGCGAAGTGCGCGCCGTGCACCTTCTCCGCCGCGACCCAGCCGCGGGCGCCGGAGGCGGCGACGCCGCCGCGCGCCGAGATCTTGGGGTAGGGGTGCAGGACGGGATCGGCGCTCATGCCACGGATCATCACCGGCCCTCCGCCGCCCGCGCAACGGGTTTCCGGGCGGGTCAGCCGCCGCTGCGGTGGGAGTCGATCCAGGAGCGCAGCGCGCCGATCCGGGTGTAGACGCCGGCGTGGCCGGGGCGGCCGCAGCCCAGGCCCCAGGAGACCACGCCGACCAGGACGCCGCCGGCGACGAGCGGGCCGCCGCTGTCGCCCTGGCAGGCGTCCTTGCCGCCGGCGTCCTCCCCGGCGCAGATCATCCGGTCGGTGACGTTGGCGGTCCCGTACTCGGTGCGGCACTTGTCGCGGGTGATGAGGGGGACGGCGACGATGCGCGCGGACGCGGACAGCGGGCCGTCCTGGACGGTCGCGCCCCAGCCGGAGACCTGGGCGCCGCCGGCGGCCGGATCGCTGCCCTGGGCCGGCAGCGGGACCGCGGCGACGCCGCTGCCGCCGAGCGGGGTCGCGAGGCGGACCAGGGCGAGGTCGTAGTCGAGCGTCGCCGGGTCGTAGGAGGGGTGCGGCAGGACGGACGCGGCCTTGGCGCGGACGCCGCCGGAGGCGTGCTGGAGGCTGCCCGCGCGCACGGTCAGGGCGTCGGCGCTCACGCCTCTGACGCAGTGGGCGGCGGTGACGATCGTGCTCGGGTCGAGGACGGCGCCGCCGCAGAAGTGCGAGCCGCGCGCCAGGGAGACGAGGTAGGGGGTCTGGCCGGCGCCCGCCGCCGTGCCGCCGACGACGGCGCCGGCCGGGGCGGCGGCGGTCAGTGCCGCGGCGGCGGCGAGCAGGGTGGCCAGGAGGACGACGAGGGTGGTCCTGAGTGAGGTTCGCACGGTCGGTGCTCCATCTCTGTGGTGGTGGGCCTCCGTCCGGGGGGAAAGGGTAGTGACGGTACGTCAGGCGATGAAGGGAGAAAGGGACAGTCGTACTATCCGACGATCCTGGCGAGGTCCAGGAAGAGCGCCGCGGACCAGCCGAAGCCGGAGGTCGCCCGGCGCGCGCGGGCGCCGGTCAGCGGGTTCCAGTACTCGTAGAGGCCGCCCCCGTCCCGGACCATGGCGAGGGTGCGCTCGCGCAGCTCGGCGGCCGTCCCCGGGAAGCCGGAGCGGTCCAGGCCCTCGGACAGCAGATAGTTGACGTTGAGCCAGACCGGGCCGCGCCACATCGCCTCCGGGTCGAAGGCGGGGTCGTCGAAGGCCACGGTCGGCACCGGCCGCTCGCCCCAGTAGGAGGGCGAGCGCAGGGTCCGCTCCAGGGCGGCGGCGATCCCGGCCGGCAGCCGGCCGCTGAACAGCGGCATCAGGTCGAGCGCGGTGCGCGCGGACACCGGCGACCCGCCCGCCAGGGTGGTGAAGCGGGCGCCGTCCCAGCGCCGGTCGACCAGCAGCCGGGCGTGGGCGGCGGCCCGTTCGCGCCAGCGGGCGGCCTCGGCCCGGCGGCCGAGGGCGGCCGCGATGTCGGCCAGCCGGTCGGCCTCCAGGACGAGGTAGGAGTTGAGGTCGGGGGGCTCGGCGCGCGGCCCGTGGTCCCAGACCGGACTGTCGTCCAGGCCGGAGGAGTAGGGGTGCAGGTACTCGGGCAGGCCGTCGCCGTCCGGGTCGGAGGCGGTGAACCACCACGCGTGGGCGCGGACCAGCCGAGGGTAGGCGGCGGCGAGGAAGGGGCGGTCCGGGTCGGTCTCGTGGACCTTCCAGACGGCCCAGGCGGCCAGGGGCGGTTTGGTGACCGGGACCGGCGCGCGCTCGGGGCGCGTGCCGTTGGCGCTGCCGACGTGCTCCGCGAGGCGGGCGTGGTCGGCGCGCGGCAGGTCGGTGGTGTCGGCGAGCACGCCGTGCCGGTGCACCACGTCGGGCAGCCGGCCGTCGGGCAGCTGGTGGTCCAGGACGAGCAGGATCTGGTCGCGGGCGAGCGCCGGGTCGCCGTGGCGCAGCGCGACGGCGTGGAACAGGGCGTCCCAGTTCCAGACGCCGACGTAGCCGTACTTGGACGGGACGAGGCCCTCCCGCCCGGCGATCGGCAGCAGGTTGACGGCCAGCGTCCACCAGGCCATCCGGGCGCGCTCGGCGAGGTCGGGGCGCACGGCCGGCATCCGGGCGAACCAGTCGGCCCAGCGGGCCTCGGCGGCGGCCCGTACGGCGGGGGCGGACCACTGCCCCGGCGGGCCGGCCAGCACATGGCAGCCGTCGAGCGCGAGGGTGCGCCCGGTGCCGTCCGGCAGCCGCCAGGACGCCCGCGCGCCGTGCCCGGCGAGCACCAGGGTGGCGGGGTCGGCGAACAGCAGCGACACCCCGCCGGCGAAGGCGACCTCGACGGGTGTGGCCCGGACGACGGGCAGCGGGCGCCCGGCGGCGTCGCTCACCCGCAGCCCGGTGAGTTCGGTGGTGGCGGCGAGCGGGGTCTCGTACTCGGCCCGGGCGATCCGCAGGCCGCCGTCCCGCCCCGGTTCCGCGGTGACCAGCAGGTGGGCGCCGCGTTCGGTGAACGGCCGTTCGACGAGGTCGAGTTCGACCCGGGGCAGCGCGGACATCAGCGCCCTCCCAGGCCCGAGGAGGCCATGCTGTCGAGGATCCTGCGCTGCCCGATCAGGAAGGCGATCAGCATCGGCACCACGGTCATCACGGAGAGCGCCGCGGTGAGTCCGTAGTCGATGCCGCCGCGCTGGGAGTTGAAGGAGTCGAGCAGCAGCGGGACGGTGAACAGCTCCGAGGAGTTGAGGAACACCAGCGGGAAGAAGTAGCTGTTCCAGCTGGCCAGGAAGACGATGATGCCGAGCGTCCACAGGCCGGGCCGGATGTTGGGCAGGACGATCCGCCAGAAGATCGTCCAGCGGCCGGCGCCGTCGATCCGGGCGGCCTCCTCCAGTTCGACCGGGACGGCTCTGATGAACTGGCGCAGCAGGAAGACCGCGAAGGGGTTGGCGATCGCGGGCAGGATCAGCGCCAGGTGGGAGTCGATCAGCTGGAGCTTGGCCAGCATGATGTACAGCGGCACGATGGTGACCTGGGCGGGGACCATCTGGGTGGCCAGGAAGAGGCCGAACAGCGGTCCGGAGCCGCGGAACGGGATGCGGGCGAAGGCATAGGCGGCCATCGCCCCGGTGAGCAGGGTGGCGGCGACGGTGATCGCCGCGATGTACATGCTGTTCCAGTAGGCCCGCCCGATCGGCACTTCGCGCAGCACGTCGGGGTAGTTGCGGGTGCGCCAGGGCGAGGGCAGCCAGGACAGCGGCTCGTTGATCATCTGGCCGACGCCCTTGAAGGAGGTCAGCACCATCCAGACGAACGGGAACAGCATCAGCAGGCCGCCGAGGACGAGCCCGGTGTGCAGGAGCAGCTGCCGGGGGGCGGTGGTGCGGCGGACGGTCATGGCGGCGCCTCAGGACTCGTAGTGGACCAGGCGCTTCTGCGCCTGGAACTGGACCGCCGTGACGATCAGGGTGAGCAGCAGCAGGAGCAGCGCGGCGGCGCTGGACAGGCCGAAGTGGAACTCCCGGAAGCCCTGCTGGTAGACCTTGTAGACGATGGTCTGGGCGCCCTCGTTGTGGTCCGGGTTGACCAGGACGTAGACGAGGTCGAAGGCCTGGAACGAGCTGATCACCGACACCACCACGGTGAAGAAGACGGTGGGCGACAGCAGCGGCAGGGTGACCGAGCGCAGGGTCTGCCACGGCCCGGCGCCGTCGATCCGCGCGGCCTCCAGCAGGTTGGCGGGGATGGTGGCGAGGCCGGCCAGGAAGATGACGACGTTGAGCCCGAGCGAGGACCAGATCGTCACCACCGCCACGGCGACCACCACCCAGTCCGGGTCGGCCAGCCAGTCCGGCAGGGTGAGGCCGAACAGGTCGTGGACGGTGCCGTTCACGATGCCGTCGGTGCCGCCGCCGAGGATCATCTGCCAGATCACCGAGACCGCGACCGAGCTGGTGACGACGGGCAGGAAGTAGACCACCCGGTAGGCGGTGCGCCCGCGCACGCCGTGCAGGGCGAGGGCGATCAGCAGGGCGAGGGCGAGGCCGCCGGGCACGGTGATCAGGGCGATCTTGAGGGTGTTCCACACGGCGCGGCCGAACTCGGGGTCGGTCAGCTGGGCGCGGAAGTTGTCCAGGCCGACCCAGGTGGCGTCGCCGAGGCCGTCCCAGCGCATGAAGGACAGCACGACGGCGAAGCCGAGCGGGCCGACCAGGAAGACCAGCAGCCCGAGCAGTTGGGGGGCGAGGAAGAGCAGCGCCCAGCGGCGGTCGCGGCGGCGCCAGAGCGGCTCGCGGCCGCCGCGCGAGGCGGGGGCGGCGGGGACGGCGGGGGCCTGCCCGGCGGCGGAGCGCTTGCGCCGCCGCCGGGCGGTCGCCTGGGTGACGGCGCTCACCCCTGCGTGCCCTTCATGCCGTCGACGAGGGTCTGCAGCCGGCTCAGGCCCTCGTCGAAGCCGACCTTGCCCTCCCAGATCTTCATCAGCTGGTCGTTGATCGCCTTGGTCAGACCGGGGACGGCGACCTCGTCCGGATAGTTGGCGAAGCCCCGGTCGCGCACGTCCAGGAAGGTCCGGGCGTGCGGCGGGTAGTTGCCGTCGGTCACCAGGTTCTCGGCGCCCCGCACGGACGGCACCGCGCTGCCGCCCTTGAGCCGCAGCTGCTGGCCCTCCTTGCTGACGAACTCGGTCAGGAACGTGAAGGCCTCCTTGGGGTGCTTGCTGTCCTTGTTGACGGTCAGGTAGGACGCGGCGACGGCGCCCGGGATCGGCCGGCCGGACTCGGAGGGGAACGGCACGATGTCGTAGCCGTCGCGGTCGCCGCCCTTGTCGATGCCCTCGATCACCCAGCGGCCGCCCGCGTAGAAGCCGGCCCGGTGCTTGATGAACTGGGTGGCCGCGCCGTTGCCCTCGGGCAGCAGGTCGGCGGAGACGAAGGTCTTGTCCCGGTAGCCGTCGGCGAGGGTCTTCAGCGCCTGGCGTGTCCTCGGGTCGGTGGTCGCGACGAACTTCCCGCCGTCCCAGACCTTGCCGCCGAAGCCGTTGACCATGCTGTAGTTGGCGCCGTACCAGTTCCAGAAGATCGTGCCGGTCCGGTCCGCGGCCTTGAGCCTGGCGTTCATCTCCTGGAACTTGGCCATCGTCCACTGGCCGGCCTCGTTGAGCGCGGCCGGGTCCTCGGTGATGCCGGCGGCGGCGAGCGCCTTCCGGTCGAACCAGAGGACTTCGGGGTTGGTGTCGTTGGGGACGCCGTAGGTGACGCCGTCCTTCTTGGCGCCGCCGTAGATGCCCTCGAAGAAGTCCTCGGGCCTGCTGCGGCTGTCCGGTCCGGCGAGCCGCTCGTCCAGCGGGGCGAGCACGCCGTCGGCGACCAGCTTGCCGATGTAGTCGTCGCCGACGTAGAGGACGTCGGGGGCGGTCTTCGAGGTCAGCTGGGTGAGCAGTTTGGGGTGGTAGTCCTCGTAGGAGGCGACCTGCTCCAGCTTGAGGGTGATGTTCGGGTGCTTCTTGGCGAACTCGTCGGTGAAGGCCTTGAAGACCGCCGTGTCCTCGGCCGAGCCCCAGGTGGACCAGCGCAGGGTGACCTTGCCGCCGTCGGCCGGGTCACCGCCGCCGGCGACGCCCCCGGCGCCGCTGCCACTGCAGGCGGAAACGGTGGTCAGGGCGATCGCCGCGGCGACCAGGGCTGACCTTCTCGTGAAAGCGGACAACGGGTGCCTCCTGGGCTTTCGTGCGGGGACGGGGGTGGGGGGACGACGGGTGCGCGGGTCAGGCGAGGCCGCCGCCGTCGACGACGAGGGCGGAGCCGGTCATGTAGCTGCTGGCGTCACCGGCCAGGAACAGCACGGCGGCGGCGATCTCCTCGGGCGAGCCGGCCCGGCCCATCGGCCGGTCGGCGGCGTCCTTCTCGAAGACCGCCCATTCCTCCCGGAGCTGGCGCGCCTCGTCGCGGAGCATCGGCGTCATGGTGTCGCCCGGGTTGACCGAGTTGACCCGGATGCCCGCGGCGGCGTGGTCGATCGCCAGGGCCCGGGTCATGTTGACGACCGCGGCCTTGGAGGCGCAGTAGGAGAGCGCGTTGCCACCGCCCTTCAACCCCCAGCCGGAGCCGGTGTTGATGATCGAGCCGCCCCGCGTCATCGCCGGGACGGCGAAGCGGCACATCAGGTAGACCGAGCGGACGTTGACGGCCATCACCCGGTCCCAGTCCTCGGCGGAGATCTCCAGCGCCGTCTGACGGCGGATGATGCCGGCGTTGTTGAACAGGACGTGCAGGGCGCCGTAGGTCTCGACGGCGATGGTGACGATCCGTTCGCAGTCGGTCTCCGAGGAGACGTCGGCGCGCACCGCGACCGCCCGGCCGCCGGCCGCCTCGATCTCGCGGACGACCTCGCCCGCGTCCGCGAGGTCGGCGACCACCACCGCCGCGCCCTCGGCGGCGAACAGCCGGGCGGTGGCCCGGCCGATGCCGGAGGCGCCGCCGGTGACGACGGCGACCTTGTCGCGCAGGGTGGTACCGGAGGTGGTGCCGTTGGTGCTGTTCATGGGAGCTCCTCACTTGCCGACTGGATGCGGTACAGCACGGATTCACGGTGTCCGGTGACCACCCGGACGTGGCCGGCGAGCGCGGCGTCGGCCAGCGGGTCGCCGCTGTCCACCAGCAGCGGCCGCCCGCCGAGCGCGGCGAGCTTCTGCTGGGTGGCGAGCACGGTGACCCCGGCGAGCGCGTCCAGCACCCGGGGGCTGAACTGCTGGTTGCCGCGCCCGATCACGAAGCCCTGGCCGCCGATCACCGACAGCACGCCGTGCGTCACCTGTGACATGGCAAGGGTGAGCAGCCGCTGCTCCGTGACGTCCCGGGCGAGCACGGCGCCGTCCCGCACGACGTCCACACCCAGCGGCGTCAGCTCCAGGCCGAGCGCCCGCCCGACGGCCAGGGTGGTCGCGCCGGGCCCGAGCGCGTACGCGGTGCCGGGCCGCATGGCCGCCACCACCGCCCGGGCGATGGACTCCGCCGAGCCCGGCGGCGCCGCCGAGGAGCCGGTCTTGCGCCCGCTCAGCCGCACCCGCCCGGCCGGCACCCGCACGGTCCCGTACAGCCGGACGCCGAGGCCGCCCGCGCGGTGCGCCTCCTCGTCGAGGTCGACGACCTCCGCCTCGACGGTCCGCCCGTCGAAGGCGGCGGCGCCCGCGCCCGCCGCGGCCGGGCTCACCGCGAAGCAGCCCGAGTAGACCTTCACCCCGGCCGGCACACCGAGCACCGGCGGGCGCGGCCCGGCGTCCAGGACGTCGCGCGCCGTGCCGTCGCCGCCCGCGAACAGCAGCAGGTCCACCACGCCGAGCGCCGCGACCGCCGCCCGGGTGTCGGCCGCGCCCGTGTCCGATGCTGGCGGCCGGTGGGCGAGTTGGTACCGGACGCCCGCCGCGAGCGCGCTCTCCTCCCCCATCGGCCCGGCCACGGTGCGCACCAGGACCTCCGGGCGGCGGGCGCGCAGGGCGCGCAGCGCCGCGGCGGCGCGCGCCCGGGCCCGCGGGACGGCGCCCAGCGCGAGCGCCCTGGCCTGGACCTCCGGGCCGTCGCTGCCCTTGAGGGCGACCGCGCCGCCGAGGCCCGCGACCGGGTTCACGATCAGGCCGACGATCATCCGGGCCGCTTCGCGCCGTGCTTGCGCAGGTACGCGCGCCAGCTGGGCGCCCACTGCGCCGGGTCGTCCAGCGTCGCCGGGTCGATCCGGTGCACGGTCTGCCGGTAGGGTGCGCCGCGGACGGACTCCGGGTCCTTGCGGGCCTCGTCGGCGACGTGGGCGAGGATCGCCGCGTACTCGTCGAGGTCCTCCCGGGAGTAGGACTCGGTCGGCTCCAGGGTGAACGGCTCGGGCACCACGTAGGGGTGGTGGCTGGTCCAGTAGTGCACGCCGAAGTCCGCCGCCCGGACGCCGATCTCCTCCGAGTGCACGCCGGTCTCCTCGGTGAGCCGCTGCCAGGAGTAGCGGACCTGCTCGACCCGGCGGCGTTCGGCCCACGGCACGGAGGCGCCGGGGATCCGGGCGACCTTGGCCAGCAGGTAGTTGTTGTTGAGCACGGCCGTCTCGGCGACCTCGCGCAGGCCCTCGGCGCCGAGCGCCATCACCCAGGCGTAGGCGCGCACCACGTTGGGCGTGACGCCGAGGAAGGGCCGGATCTTGCCGACCGAGCGCTCCGGGGCGGTGAGCGTGAAGGACTCGCCCGCCCGGTCGACCACCGGCCCGGGCAGGAACGGCACCAGCGCCTCGGAGACGCCGCACGCCCCGGCCGCCGGTCCGCCGCAGGCGTGCGGGGTGGAGAAGGTCTTGTGCAGGTTGAAGTGGCACAGGTCGAAGCCCGCGTCCCGGGCCCGGGTGATGCCCAGGATGCCGTTGGCGTTGGCCTGGTCGTAGCAGGCCAGGCCGCCCGCCGCGTGCACCAGGTCGACGAACGCGCGGATCCGCGGGTTGAAGATCCCGGTGTCCTCCGGGTTGGTGATCAGCAGCGCGGCGGTGCGCGGGCCGACGGCCGCGCGCAGCGCCTCGATGTCGGGGTTGCCCTCGGCGTCCGGCATGAGGGTGATCACCTCGTAGCCGGCGACCTTGGCGCAGGCCGCGTTGGAGGGGTGGGAGAACATCGTGGTGATCACCTGGTCGCGCCGCTCCCCCTCGCCGCGGGCGGCGTGGTAGGCACGGATCATCGCGATGTTGGCGTAGATCGCGGCGGAGCCGGCGCCGGGCTGCAACGAGACCCGGGCCATGCCGGAGATCTCCTTGAGGATCTGCTCCAGCCGCCAGTAGATCTCCAGCACGCCCTGCACGGTGGACTCGGGCTGCAGCGGGTGCAGGGCGGCCACGCGCGGGTCGCGGGCGAAGGAGTCGTTGACCTTGGGGCTGTACTTCATGGTGCAGGTGCCCTGGCCGACGTCGATGTTGAGGTCGGCGCCGAGGGTCTCCTGGGAGAGCCGCAGGTAGTGCCGGACCACCTGGTTCTGGGAGAGCTCGGGCAGCGCGGGCGGGGTGCGGCGGGCGACGCCCTCGGGCAGCTCGACGAGGGGCGCGTCCGGGGCGGGCACGCCCACGCCGCGCCGGCCGGGTCGGGACAGCTCGAAGACGATCTCCTCGTCCCAGCGGGCCTGGTGGAAGCGGCGCAGGCCGGGCTTGGGCGCCACCGGCAGGGCGGCGAAGGGTTCGGGTGCGTCGTGCGTGCTCACTCGGTGCCTCCGGGAGCGGTGAGGGCCTTCGCGACGGCGGCCGCGAGGGTGTCGATGTCGGCGACGGAGTGCTGTTCGGTGACGCAGACCAGGACCTCGCGCGGCCCCAGCGGCACCCCGCCGAGGATGCCGCGCCCGCGCAGGGCGGCGAGCAGCGCCCAGGCGTCCGGCACCTCGATGGCGAACTCCCGGAAGTGCAGGGCCTCCTGGTGGCGCACCACGGCCCCGGCGGCGGCCAGCGCGCGCATCGCGTACCGGGTGCGGGCGAGGATCGTCTCGCCGATCTCGCGCATGCCCTGCGGGCCCATCAGCGCCAGGTAGACGCCCGCGGTGATGCCCCACAGGGCGGCGGCGGTGCCCACCCACTCCTTGCCCTCCTCGCGCAGCGCGAAGGAGGTGCGGTCGTAGGCGACGTCGCCGAAGCCGTACTCGCCGGGGACCTCGGTCGGGGCGATGCCGAACAGCCGGGACGGGAACTCGGCGACCATCCGCTCGTCGTCGTGGCTCGCGATGAACCCGGCCTGGCCGCCGCCGTACTGGGGGTGCATGCCGAGCGACTGGATGTCCCCGCAGACCAGGTCGGCGCCCCAGGAGGCGGGCGGGGCGAGCACGCCGAGCGTGATCGGGTCGGTGCCGACCACCAGCAGGGCGCCGACGCCGTGCGCCAGGTCGGCGAGTTCGCGCCCGCGGGTTTCGACGACGCCGTGCACGGTGGGCGTCTCCAGGTAGAGGGCGGCGAAGCTGTCGTCCAGCCGCACCTCGCCCGTCTCCCCGGAGTCGGCCACCGGGGCGAGCAGCACCTCGACGTCCGGGGCGAGGTAGTCGCGGACCTTGGCGAGCTTGTCGGCCGCGATCGCCGCGCCGACCATCACCCTGGACCGGCCGGTGCGGCGAGCGGCCATCCGCAGGGCGGTGCCGGCGGCCTGGTAGCCGTCGTAGGTGGGCACGTTGACGACGTCCATCTCCAGCAGTTCGGCCATCATCGAGACGTACTCGAAGAGCGCCTGGAAGCGGCCGTGGTCCTCGTAGGGCTCGCCCGCGTAGGCGGTGAGGAACTCGCCGCGGCCGTTGACCTCGTCGCAGACGGCGGGCACGTAGTGCGGGTAGCAGCCGTGGCCGAGGAAGCTCAGCAGCGCGGCCGGGTCGGTGTTGCGCGCCAGCAGGCCGCGCACGTGCCGGGTCAGGCCCTGCTCGTCGGCGAACGGCTCGGGAAGGTCGAGCGGACGGTCCAGGCGCAGGTCGGCGGGGATGTCGCGGTAGAACTCCGCGACGTCGGGGGCGCCGGTCTCGGCGAGCATCGCCGCCCGCGTCTCGGGCCCCGCGTTGGGGATGTAGGGGTGGGACACGCACACTCCTCAGGGCGTCGGTCGGGGTTCCAGGACCACGGCGTCGCGCGGTCCGACGGTCACCGGGCCGCCGGGCAGCGGACGGCCGGTCAGCAGGTCGGTGAAGCCGGTCTCCACGGGAAGCGGGACCGTGGCGGGCCCGGCGCCGTGGTTGAGCAGGAAGAGGTAGGGGCCGCGGCGGCAGGCCTCGACGCCGGCGGGCAGGCCCGGCCCGGTGACGCCGGTGATCCCGGCGTCGGTCAGCAGCCCGTCCAGCAGCGGGGCCGGGTCCTCGGGCAGGCAGCCGAGATAGGTGGCGGTGCCGCGCCGGGTGACGGCCGGGCGCCCGTCCAGCGGGCCGCCCCGGTAGCGGGCCAGGACCTCGGTGGCCTCCGAGGTGTCCAGCCACTCGGTCCAGGTGCGGGCGGTCAGCGCGGTCCCGTCCGCCGTGACGACCTCCTGGGTGGCGCCGTCGGGCAGCGGGCGCCACTCCTCGACGCGCACCCCGAGCAGGTCGCGCAGCGGTCCGGGCGCGCCGCCCTCGTGCACCCGGTCGGCGGCGTCGACCACCCCGCTGAACGGGCCGACCACCAGCCGCCCGGGGAAGCCGGCCAGCGCGGCGGCGTGCTCGGCGGTGCAGAGGTAGAGGTTGGGGGCGATCACCAGCCGGTAGCCCGCGAGGTCGCGCCCCGGCGGGGCCAGGTCGACGGCGATGCCCCGGGCGTGCAGCGGCGTGTACCAGGAGAGCAGCAGCTCGTGCAGCCGCAGCCGGTCGGAGGGCATCGACTCGGGCGCCTCCAGGCCCCACCAGCTGTCCCAGTCGAGCAGCAGCGCGACCTCCGCCCGGGTGCCGGTGCCGGCCACCCCGGCGAGCCGCCGGACGTCCGCGCCGAGGGCGAGCGTCTCGCGCCATTGCCGGGTGGCGGTGCCGCCGTGCGGGAGCATCGCCGAGTGGAACTTCTCCGGGCCGTACCTGGCCTGGCGCCACTGGAAGAACATCACGCCGTCCGAGCCGTGGGCGAGCGCCTGCAGGCTGTGCAGGCGCATCACGCCCGGGTCCTTGGGGACGTTGACCGCGCGCCAGCTGACGGCGCTCGGCGCGGACTCCAGGAGCAGCCAGGGCTGCCGCTTCAGCGAGCGCATCAGGTCGTAGCCGAGCGCGGCCTTCACCGCGGCGCGCGGGTCGGCCGGGTCCGGGTAGGCGTCGTCGGTGACGAGGTCCTCGGCGGCGGCCCACGTCCAGTAGTCCAGGTCGCGCAGCACGCTCATGAAGTTGGTGGTCACCGGGATGTCCGGGGTGACCTCCTTGAGGACGGCGCGCTCGGCCTCGAAGCAGGCGAGCAGCGCGTCACTGGAGAACCGCCGCCAGTCCAGCAGCTGGGCCGGGTTGACCGGGCCCGGGGCCTTGCGGGGCGGCTCGACCTGCGTCCAGTCGGTGTAGTGCTGGCCCCAGCAGGACGTCCCCCAGGCGGCGTTGAGGCCGTCCAGGGAGCGGTGGCGGTCCTGGAGCCAGCGGCGGAAGTCCCGGGCGGACTCCGCGCAGAAGCATTCGGCGGTGTGGTCGGCGTACTCGTTGCTGATGTGCCACATCGCCAGCGCCGGGTGCTCGCGGTAGCGCTCGGCCATCGCCCGGGCGAGGCGGACGGTGGCGGCGCGGAACACCGGTGAGGAGGGGCAGTAGCCCTGGCGCGAGCCGAACTCCAGCCTGGTGCCGGCGGCATCGACCGGCTGGATCTCCGGGTGGGCGCGGACCAGCCAGGGCGGCGGGGTGGCGGTCGCGGTGGCGAGGTCGACGGCGATGCCGTGGGCGTGGAGCAGGTCGAGCACCCGGTCGAGCCAGCCGAACTCGTAACTGCCGGGCCCGGGTTCGAGCCGTGACCAGGAGAAGACCGCGACCGTGACCAGGTTGACGCCGGCCTCGGCCATCAGCCGGACGTCCTCCCGCCACACCTCCTCGGGCCACTGCTCGGGGTTGTAGTCGCCGCCGAACAGCAGACCCGGTAACCGTGTCAGGCCCATGCCATGCCCCTTTCCCGGGGTCGGCCACCCCGTCTCCACCTCGTCCCGCATTTTGTATTCAAAATGCATAGTGCAGTACACTGGAGGGGGTCAAGAGGTGTGCCTCAATCCGGAAGTCAGGGGGACGCGATGGCGATCGAGCGCCGTCCGCTGCGCGAGCAGATCCGCGACGAGCTGATGGACCGCCTCACCCGCGGCGAGTTCGCGGCCGGAACCGACGTCAACGAGGCCGTCCTGGCCGCCGAACTCGGCGTCAGCCGCACCCCGCTGCGGGAGGCCCTGATCGCGCTGGCGGGCGAGGGCGTGCTGGAGAGCAGCCAGGGCCGGGGCTTCCGTTTCGCGCCGGTCAGCCGCAAGGAGTTCCGCGAACTGGTCGCCATCGTCGCGGCCCTGGAGGCGCTGGCGCTGGAGTCCTCCGACCCGGAGCACCTGCGGACCATCGCGCCCCGGCTGCTGGACCTCGCCCAGGGGTTCCCCGACCAGGTGGCCGCGCACTCGACCGTCGACCGGCGCGACGACGAGTGGCACGGCCTGCTGCTCAGCGGCTGCGCCAACGAACGGCTGCTGGACCTGCTCACCCGGGTCAAGGCCGGGATGCGGCGCTACGAGAACCTGGTCGTCGCCGAGGACGAGCCGGTGGCCCGTGAGTCGGAGGAGCACTGCGAGATCGCCCGCCGGCTCCTGGCGGACGACCTGCCGGGCGCCATCACGGCGCTGCGGGCCAACTGGATCGGCGGCATGGAGCGGATGCTCGCGCACCTGCCGGCGGACTGACCCGCCACGCGGCGGCGCCCGCCACCCCGGGGGGGGGGGGGGGGGGCGGGCCCCGC
>NZ_JBHVGL010000044.1:0-25556 GCF_042800875.1 Kitasatospora sp. NPDC057595
AGGAGCAGGCACTGCGCCTGGCCGGCGCCCTGGAGCACGCCTCCGAGCACCCGATCGCCGCCGCCGTCGCCGGCGCGGCCGCCGAGAAGCTCGGCGCCCTGCCCGCCGTCGAGGGCTTCGAGAACGTCCCCGGCCTGGGCGTCCAGGGTGTGGTGGACGGCCACGCGGTGGTCGCCGGCCGGGAGGCCCTGCTCGCCGAGTGGTCGCAGCACCTGCCCGCCGCGCTCGCCGGGGCCAAGCGCGCCGCCGAGGCCGCCGGCCGCACCGCCGTCGCGGTCGGCTGGGACGGTGAGGCCCGGGCCGTCCTGGAGGTCGCCGACGCGGTCAAGCCCACCAGCGCCGAGGCCATCGCCGAACTCCGGGCCCTCGGCCTGCGGCCGGTGCTGCTCACCGGTGACAACCGGCTGGTCGCCGAGGCGGTCGCCGCCGAGGTCGGCATCCCGGCCGAGGACGTGATCGCCGAGGTGCTGCCGCAGGACAAGGTCGCGGTGGTCCAGCGGCTGCAGGGCGAGGGCAAGGTCGTCGCGATGGTCGGCGACGGTGTCAACGACGCCGCCGCCCTCGCCCAGGCCGACCTCGGCCTCGCCATGGGCACCGGCACCGACGCCGCCATCGAGGCCGCCGACCTCACCCTGGTCCGCGGCGACCTGCGCTCGGCCGCCGACGCCATCCGGCTCTCCCGCAGGACCCTCGGCACCATCAAGAGCAACCTGTTCTGGGCCTTCGGCTACAACGTCGCCGCCCTGCCGCTGGCGGCCGCCGGCCTGCTCAACCCGATGATCGCCGGAGCGGCGATGGCCTTCTCCTCGGTCTTCGTGGTCGGCAACAGCCTGCGGCTGCGCACCTTCCGCTGACCGCCCGGCCGCCGAGCCCGGTCCCGCCGGTCTCTGGGCCGCCGACCGGGGAGCCCCCGGAACCAGCCGGTTCCGGGGGCTCCCGCACGTCCGGACGGCGCTGGCCCGATGAGGGGACACCGCCGAGGCGTTCCCGCAGGTCGGCGACCCCGTCGCATAGCCTGTCGCCCTGCCGCCGCGCCGTCGGCCGGACGGCATTCGGGGCCGTGGACAAGGGGTGCAGGGTGGCTTCCTCGGGTACGGACGGCGCGGGCGGCTTCCACCGCGCGCGCCGCAGGACGCCGGTCCCCGGCTCGGTCGCCGGCGGCACCCCGCGCGAACAGCGGTTCCGTGCCTGGCTGCTGGAAGGCCTCTCCGACCGGGCCAAGCAGCACCCCGGTCCGCACGCCCAGGCCCCCGCCGAACAGGGCCGCCCCTGGTGGCGGGTGATGTGCCTGACCGGCCTCGACTACTTCTCCACCCTCGGCTACCAGCCCGGCATCGCCGCCCTCGCGGCCGGCCTGCTCTCCCCGGTGGCCACCGTCGTGCTCGTCGTCGTCACCCTCTGCGGCGCCCTCCCGGTCTACCGCCGGGTGGCCGTGGAGAGCCCGCACGGCCAGGGCTCGATCGCGATGCTGGAACGCCTGCTCTCGTTCTGGAAGGGCAAGCTCTTCGTCCTCGCCCTGCTCGGCTTCGCCGCCACCGACTTCATGATCACCATCACCCTGTCCGCCGCCGACGCCACCGCCCACCTGGTCGAGAACCCGCACCTGAACAGCGCCCTGGCCGGCCGGCAGGTCCTGATCACCCTGGTGCTCGTCGCCCTGCTCGGAGGCGTCTTCCTCAAGGGCTTCAGCGAGGCGATCGGGCTGGCGGTCGTGCTGGTCGCGATCTACCTCTCGCTCAACGTGGTGGTCGTCATCACCGGCTTCTACCACGTCCTCAAGTCCCCGCACGTGGTCGGCGACTGGGCGGACGCGCTCACCGCCGAGCACGGCAACGTCATCGCGATGATCGGCGTCGCGCTGGTCGTCTTCCCCAAGCTGGCGCTCGGCCTGTCCGGATTCGAGACCGGCGTCGCCGTCATGCCGCACATCGAGGGCGACCCGGACGACACCGAGGAGCGCCCCGTCGGCCGGATCCGCGGCGCCCGCAAGCTGCTCACCACCGCGGCCCTGATCATGAGCGTCTTCCTGATCACCACCAGCTTCATCACCACCCTGCTGATCCCCAAGGCGGCCTTCGAGCCGGGCGGCCCGGCCAACGGCCGGGCACTGGCCTACCTGGCCCACGAGTACCTCGGCAACACCTTCGGCAGTGTCTACGACCTCTCCACCATCGCCATCCTCTGGTTCGCCGGCGCCTCCGCGATGGCCGGCCTGCTCAACCTGCTGCCGCGCTACCTGCCCCGCTACGGCATGGCCCCGCACTGGGCGAAGGCGGTGCGGCCGATGGTCATCGTGCTCACCCTGATCGCCTTCCTGGTCACCTGGATCTTCGACGCCAGCGTGGACGCCCAGGGCGGCGCCTACGCCACCGGCGTGCTGGTGCTGATCAGCTCCGCCGCCATCGCCGTCACCATCGCGGCCCGCGCCGCCCGTCAGCACGGCTGGACCATCGGCTTCGCGATCATCGCGGCCGTCTTCCTCTACACCACGGCCCTCAACATCGCCGAGCGCCCGGACGGCGTGAAGATCGGCGCCTGCTTCATCGCGGCCATCATGCTGCTCTCCTTCCTCTCCCGTCTCAAGCGCGCCTTCGAACTCCGGGTCACCGACATCGTCTTCGACGAGGCCGCCGAGCGCTTCGTGCACGACTACACCCACCGTCCACTGCGGCTGATCGCCAACGAGCCGAAGGGCCGCGGCCTCGCCGAGTACCAGCGGAAGAAGCAGCAGATCCGCGCCCACAACGACATCCCCGCCGAGGACGACCTGGTCTTCGTCGAGGTGACGGTCCGCGACCCGTCCGAGTTCGAGGCGGTGCTCACCGTGCACGGCGAGGTGCTGCACGACCGCTACCGGCTGCTCAGCCTGGAGAGCTCCAGCGTGCCCAACGCCCTCGCCGCGCTGCTGCTCGCCGTGCGCGACCGCACCGGCCAGCAGCCGCACATCTACTTCGAGTGGACCGAGGGCAATCCGTTCGCCCAGTTCCTGCGCTTCTTCCTGTTCGGCCAGGGCGAGGTCGCGCCGGTCACCCGCGAGGTCCTGCGCGAGGCCGAGCCGGACCCGGCCCGCCGGCCGCGCGTGCACGTCGGCTGAGCCCCCAGAGACCTGGGGCTTGTGCCGACGGGTCGTCAGCTGCCTAACATTGCGGCTCCACCGGCCCCACCCGCAGAGGAGCAACGCCCGTGCGCCATCGCAGGATCGGCTCGATCGCCCTCACCGGTGCCCTCGCCCTCGCCGCCCTCGGCAGCGCCCCCGCCGTCGCCTCCGCCGCCGTATCCCCGCCGTCGGGCGGCGCCCGGTACGGCGTCGAGGTGTTCGGCGAGGACGGCTCGATCGGCCGGGCCACCGTGCCCGCGGCCTCCCCGTACCTGGCCGCCGGCCGGCCCGGACTCGCGCCCGCCGCCGGGGACGGCGAGGTCACCACGATCCTGCGCAACGGCGAACCGGCGGGCAAGGTCGACGTCGTGGTCATCGGCGACGGCTACACCGCCGCCGAGCAGGACAGGTTCCGCGCCGACGCCGCCGCCAAGTGGCAGGACCTGAGCTCCGTCGAGCCCTACGCCTCCTACCGCGGCCTGTTCAACGTCTGGGCCGTCGCCACCGTCTCCGCCGAGTCCGGCATCACCGGCGACCCGGACCGGGCCACCGTCCGCCACACCGCGCTGGGCTCCTACTTCTGGTGCCAGGACATCGAGCGCCTGCTCTGCGTCGACACCGGCGCGGTCGAGAAGTACGCCGTCAAGGCGCCGGAGGCCGACCTCGTGCTCGTCGTCGCCAACACCGCCAAGTACGGCGGCGCCGGCTACAACGTCGCCTCCCCGCTCGGCTACGACGGCATCGCCACGGTCGCGGGCGGCAACCCGAGGGCCGGCCAGGTCGCCATCCACGAGACCGGCCACTCGGTCGGCAAGCTCGCCGACGAGTACTACTACGACGGTGACGACGTCTACCCGGCGGAGGAGGGCGAGCCGGAGGTGTCCAACATCAGCATGTACACCGCCGACCGGCTGGCCCGTGACCACCTCAAGTGGTACCGCTGGCTCGGCCGGACCTCGCCCGACGGGGGAGTGGTCGGCGCCTACGAGGGCGCCAGCTACTTCCCCAAGGGGCTGTACCGGCCCACCGAGAACTCGATCATGCGTTCGCTGGGCCGGCAGTTCAACCTGCCCGGGCGGGAGGCGATGATCGCCGGGTTCTACCGGCACGCCGTCCCGCTCACCAGCCCCACCCCGGCCGGCACCCCGCTCACCCGCGCCGACCGCCTCAGCATCGACCTCCCGGTCGCCGGCACCGCCCTCTCCTGGTCGGTGGACGGGCGCGAGCTCCCGCAACTGCGCGGCCGCACCGACGTCAACCTGCGCACCCTCCCGCTCCCCGGCCCGCCCGGCCGCGGGCACACCCTCACCGCCACCGCCACCGACACCACCTCGGCCGTCCTCGACCCCGCTCTGCGCCCCCGCCTCACCGCCACCCTCAGTTGGCCCGTCACCCGCTGACCCGGCCGTCGGCGCAGGAAGTCGGCGGGTCCGACTTCCTGCGCGGGGGCGGGAGCGGGGCGTCAGGTCGCTGTGAGCACGGCCTCGTCGTAGCCGGTGACGGCGGTGAAGCCGAGACGGCGGTAGAGGGGGAGGGCGGTGGGGTGGTCGGCGCGGACGTTGAGGCCGATGTGGGCGGCGCCGCCCTCCGCGAGGAGCTCGCAGAGGCGGGCCGTGCAGGCGGCGGCGAGGCCCCGGCCGCGGGCCTCCGGGTGGGTGGTGACATTGCCGATCACCGCCACCCGCCGTTCCGGGGAGGACACGTGCACCCCGGCCGTGGCGACCAGCCGGCCCGTGTCGTCCCGGATGCCGACGTACGGGCCGGTGGTCAGCATCCGCTCGTCGAACCAGTTGTCCGGGTACCCGGCGGCGAACAGGGCGAGCAGGTCGGGCAGGTCCGCCGCGCCGAGCAGCCCGGCCCCGCGTCCGAGGTGGGGCGCGAGGGCGGCGCGGTCGGTGAGCGCCATCCGCAGCATCGCCGTCCGGCGCTCGGTCCGGTAGTCCGGGGCGAGGGCGTTCACCCCGCCGGTGGTGAGGTGGGCGAGCAGACGCCGGGGCAGCACCGGCCGCATCGCCCGGAGCAGCCCGGCCAGCTCGCCGGCGCGTTCGGGCCGGGCCAGGCCGAGCAGGGTGGGCACCTCCCCGACGGCGTACAGCAGCGCCACCGGGCCGTCCGCCGACGCGGTGTACCAGGCGGTGTGCGACCAGAACGGCTCGTCCAGATCGCCGAGTTCGAAGAGGTGCAGCTCCGGGTCGCGGCCGAACCGGTCGGCGAGCGCCGCGCGGTCGTGCAGGCTGGTCAGCGGGGCGGCGAGGGAGTGCTGGGGCATCCGCCGAGCCTACGCCCGCCGCCCCGCCACCGGGTCGGCCGGGCCCGTAGGGTCGGTCGCTCGGTCGCTCGGCCGCCGCCCAGCAGCTCGGCCACCTGCGGCTCGGCGAGCACCGGCTCGGTGTACCGGTCGCCGCCGCACGGATGCAGGAACTGCTGCTCACCGCCCACGCGTTCGGCGTACACGCAGGCCGCGTCCAGCACCTGGTCGACCCCGTCGGCACGCCCCCGGAACATCCCGCGCCGCACCATCACCAGCCCGAACACCGGCGCCGGCCGCAACTCCGTCCACGGCGGCATCAGCCCGGCGCCGTCGACCCGGGAACCGGCGGTGGACTGCCGACGGCGGCTGGTGCGGGCGGGTGCGGATCGCGCAGGAAACGACAAGCCGTGGGGGAGGGCGCGGCGGGAAGGTGATGGTGGCCGGCGCCCCGGACGGGGGTCGGGGCGCCGGGCCGGTCCGTCGGCGGCCGTGGACACGGGCACGCTCCGACGGCGCTCTGGCGGGACGGGCGGGGGTGTGGTCCCATCGCCGGAGTGGCGGGTGGGGGCCCGCCGGAGCCGAGAGGGGCCGGGCGCACATGGGTGAGCAGCCGTTCCGCATCGTCGAGACCGAGGACGCCCCGGTCGTCCGCGCCCCGGACGGCGCCGTCGTCCGGCCGCTGCTGGTGCTGGAGGGCCTCGGCAGTCAGGCGGTCTTCGAACTCGCTCCCGGCGCGGTGACGAGGGCGGTGTCCCATCGCACGGTGCGGGAGCTCTGGTACGTCATCGGCGGCAGCGGGCGGATCTGGCGGCGGCAGTCCGGCCGGGAGAGCGTGGACGTGCTGCGGGCGGGGACGGCGGTCTCGGTGCCGCTGGGGACGGTCTTCCAGTTCCGGGCCGACGAGGACAGCCCCGGCCCGCTACGGATCGTCGCGGTGACCGTGCCGCCCTGGCCGGACGGCTCCACCACGGAGGCCCGCCCCGAGCCCGGCCCCTGGCAGCCCACGGTGGACTGACGGGTGGCCGCGGGCCCGGGGCGGGCCGGGCAGGCGGTGCGGCTCAGAGTGGCAGGACGAGTTCCTGCCCCGGCTGGATGAGGTCCGGGTCCTCGCCGAGCACGGCGCGGTTGTGCTCGTACAGCTCGGGCCAGCCGCCCTCGATCCCGAGCTGGGCGGCGATGCTGTCGAGGGTGTCCCCGTCGCGCACCGTCCAGGTGTCCGACCCGTCGGCCGGGGGAGGCGCGGCGGGGGTCCCGGTCGTGGTCTCCTCCTCGTCGGCCGGCGCCTGGCGGACCGGGGCCTGGCGGGCCGGCTCCTGGTGCGCCGGTGGCTTGTGGGCCGGCCGGCTGCCGACCGGCGGCCGTTCGCTGGTGCGGCCGGCGCGGGTGCCGCAGACCGGCCACGGCTTGAGGCCGCGCCGTTCGGCGAGCCGGTCGGCGACGGCGATCTGCTGCTCGCGGCTGGCGAGGTCGGGACGCGGCGCGAAGGCGAGGCCGCCGTTCTCCCGCCACGTCGGCTGGTCGAACTGGAGGCCGCCGAAGTAGCCGTTTCCGGTGTTGATCCTCCAGTTGCCGCCGCTCTCACAGGCGGCCACCCGGTCCCAGTCGATCACGGCCCCCCGTTCGGTGCCCGCCCCACCTCCTTGACCCGGTGGCGCGGCGTGCGCCGCGGGGGCGGCGAGGACGGCTGCGGCCAGGGTGCAGGCGGCGGTCGGAAGCAGTCGGCGCAGGTGCGCGGTGGGGGGCATGCGCGGCTCTCAGGTCCGGGGACAGGGGCGTGTGCCGCTCGGGAGCGGCGCGTTCCCACCGACGCACACCGGGGGCACCGATCCGTCGCCGACACGTCGGCCGGGTCACCCGGGCGGCCGCGCGCCACCACCCGACCGGCCCCCCGGTCGAAGCCCGCCGTGCCCCGCCGTGCCGGCAGACGACGGCCCCCCGGCGCGAACGCCGGGGGGCCGGGGTGGAGCGTATTCGAAAAGACGGTGAAGCCGCAGGTCAGCGGGCCTGCTGGCGCTCGGCCGCAGCGGCCGCCTGCTTTCGCTGCTTCTCCTCCTTCTCGTGCTTCTCCTTGACCCGGACGGACTCCCTGCGGACCTCCGCCTGGATCGTGCGCTCACGCTGGAGCCACTCCGGGTTCTCGTCCCGCAGCTCCTCGATCTGCGCGGTGGTGAGCGCCTCGGTGATGCCGCCGCGCGCCAGGCCGGACGCCGAGACGCCGAGTCGCGACGCCACCACGGACCGCGGGTGCGGGCCGTTGCGGCGCAGGTCCTGCAGCCACTGCGGCGGCTCGGACTGCAGGGCGGTGAGCTCCTCGCGGGAGATCACGCCCGACTGGAAGTCGGCGGGGGTGGCGCCGAGGTAGACCCCGAGCTTCTTCGCCGCCGTCGCCGGCTTCATGGTCTGCGTGGTCTTCTGCTTGAGCGATGTCATGGTGACCAGGGTAAGCGAGCGGCGGGGGCCGGCTGTCACGGTCGGTAGCCTTGGTCGGGTGACAGAGATGCAGGTGACACCCTCGTTCCGGCTCGCGTACGTCCCGGGCGTGACCCCCGGCAAGTGGGCGCGCGTCTGGTCGGAGCGGCTGCCGGACGTTCCGCTCGCCCTGGTCGCGGTGGACGCCGCCGACGGCGAACCCGCGCTGCGGGCGGGCGACGCGGACGCGGGCCTGGTGCGGCTGCCGGTCGACCGGACCGGCCTGAGCGCCATCCCGCTGTACACCGAGACGACGGTGGTGGTGTTCCCGAAGGACCACTGGCTGGCGGCGGCCGAGGAGGCCACCGTCGAGGACCTCGCCGACGAGGTGGTCTTCCACCCGCTCGACGACACACTCGAATGGGAGCAGCTGCCCGGCCGGCCCGCCGTCGAGCGGCCGGCGACCACGGCGGACGCGATCGAGCTGGTCGCGGCCAATGTCGGCGTCCTGCTCGTCCCGCAGTCGCTGGCGCGCCTGCACCACCGGCGCGACCTCACCTACCGGCCGATGACGGACGCCCCGCAGTCCCGGGTCGCGCTGTCCTGGCCGGAGGACCGGACCACCGACCTGGTGGAGGAGTTCATCGGCATCGTCCGCGGCCGGACGGTCAACAGCTCCCGCGGCCGCGGCCGGACCGCCGCCGAGCCCGCGGCCGAGGCCAAGGGCGGTGCGACGAAGGGCGGTGCGGCCAAGGGCGGCGGTGCCGCGAAGAACACGGGCAGGGGCACCGGCGGCCGACCGGCCGCGGGCCGCACCACCGGCGGCGGCCGCCCGCGCGGCGGCTCGGGTACCTCCTCCGGTGGTTCGGCGGCCGCTCGCCGTGGCCGCCCGAAGCGCCGCGGGTGATCGGGGGCGGGCGGGTCCGCGCCGGTGGTCGGAGTAGGAGGTCGGACCCGCCGACTTCCTGCTCCGAGGCGGGGGTCCCGTCCGCCGGGTGGGGCGGTCGGCCGGCTCACCCGGCGGTGGTCCGGCGGGCGGCCACGGCGTTCAGCAGGGCGGCGCCGCGCTCGGCGTCGTCCACGCTCACCGCGAAGTCCGCGCCACTGCGGGGGCGGATCACCAGACACTCGCCGCGGCGGAGCATCACCGTGGTGCCCAGACCGCTCATCCGGTAGCCCCAGCCACCCACCTGGGCCGGGGAGCGCTGCTCGGCCCAGGCCGAGGCGATCTGCTCCGGAGCCCAGTGCCGGGACGGCCGGCCGAGCGGGCCGAACGCCACGGTCAGGCCCCGCTCGGTGACCCGGGCCCGCACCGAGGAGCAGGTGGCCCCCGCCAGCGCGACGACGGCCAGCGGGACAGTCGCCGCCCAGGCCGGGGAGCCCAGCCCGGCGAACCCGGCCAGGGCCGAGCCCGCCGCGCCCAGTCCGGTCACGGCGGCCAGCAGGCCCAGCCACGGGTTGGCCGCCCGGGAGAGCCAGACGGCGCGCTGCCCGTCCGGGAGTTCGAGCTGCGGCCTCTCGGCGGCCGTCACGGGGCGCGGGGCCGGTCCGCCGCGCCGGGCGAGGCACCAGGCCACCAGGCCGGCCGCGACCGCCGCCGCCAGGACCAGCGCCACCTCGGCGCCCACCGGCCGGGCCTCCTGCCAGCTCGGGCGATCCAGATTGGCCGAGACGATCGAAGCCTGAATGCCCGTCAGCAACGCACCCCCGAAGGCCGTTGCGACCGCGGACCAGAGCCGCGCCTGCTCCCCGCCGCGCCACCGGGCGACCTCCGCCGCGGCGGCCCCGGCCACCCACACTCCGGCCGGGAACAGCACGGCGACCGTCAGCGACGAGGAGTTGTCCGGGTGGGCCCCGCTCCAGTGCGTGGCCACGGGTTCCGGCAGCCGGCCCCGGGCGATCCAGGGCAGCCCGAGCAGCAGCACGAGCACCCCGAGCACCCCGACGGCCCGGACCGCCGCCTGCCCGCCGTGTCGGCCGTCCCGCCGCGAATCCCTGCTCACTCCAGCCCCCTGATCATCTCGACGACGTCCTCCCGGCCGAAGCCCGCGTGCGCCGCGTCCGCGACCAACCGGCGCACCGAGTCCAGCAGTTCGGCACGCCGGTCGGCGCCCTGGACGACCGTGACGCCGCGCCCGCGCCGGAACTCCAGCACCCCTTCGTCGCGCAGCACCCGCAGCGCCCGCAGTACCGTGTTCGCGTTCACCCCGAGCGCCGCGGCCAACTCCCGTGCCGGAGGCAGCCGTTCGCCAGGCTCGCACTCGCCGTCCCCGACGGCCCGTCGGATCGCTCCCGCGACCTGCTCGTGCAACGGCCGCGGGTCGCCGGCCTCCAGCTTCAGCAACATGGTGCTAGTGACAGTAGCACCATACTGGCGTCCTGCCACGGGACGGCGACCCCCGGTCCGCGGGCCGGGCCCACCGGGCTGGTTGGATCCGGGTATGACGGACTGGTCCCGACTCACCCATGCCTACGGCCCCGCCGACGACATCCCGGATCTGCTGGACCGGCTCGTCGTGGCGCCGACCGCCGACCTGTGGAGCGACCTGTGGTCGGCGCTGTGCCACCAGGGCACCGTCTACCCGGCGAGCTTCGCGGCGCTGCCCTGGCTGGCCGCGCGGGCCGGGTGCGGGGACCGGGAGCAGGAGGTCGACGCCGTGGTCCTGGCCGGCGCGATCATGGCCGGGGCCGGGCAGGACCACGGGGCGGGCGAGGTCCGCTCGCGGTTCGCGGTGGAGACCGCCACCCTGCTGGCGGCGGCGAACCGGCAGCTCAGGGGCGGCGCGGACGCCGCCGACTACGTGCATCTCCTGCAAGCCCTGCTGGGCCTCGAAGGCGTCCCCGGCTGGAGCGAGGAGCCGGCCCGGGGGATCGTCAACGAGGAGTTCCAGATCGGGTGTCCGGGCTGCGAGGCCGACCTGTACCTCGCCCTCGGCGAGTCCGGGTTCTTCTCGACCGCCGAGGACTACGCGCCGGCGGACGCGGAGGTCGAGACCCGTCCGCTGCGCCCCGCGGCCCCGGCCGAGCTCGACGGCCTCGGCCGGCGCCTGCACGACCTCGCGCTCGCCGACGGCCGGGGCGAGGTCGCCGGGGTGCTGACGTACGTCTTCGGGCGCGCGGTCTGCCCCGTCTGCGAGGCCGACTTCGCGGTCGCCGACGCGATCGCCGCCGACCGGTGATCAGCCGCGTGATCAGCCGCGCAGTGCCCGGCGGACCGAGGCGGCGACCAGGGTGGTGGCGAGCAGGGCCAGTGCCAGGGCGGTGACGAGGATCGGAGAGGGGCCCGCGAGGTGGCCGGCGCGGCGGACCGCACCCATGAAGTCGAGGGCGGAGACCTGGTTCACCACCAGGTACCAGAGCGGGAGGTAGAGGGCCTGGAAGAGGCGGTGGGAACGGGAGACGGTGCCGAGGGCGAGGGCCAGCGAGGGGACGAACAGCGCGCCGGCCGACCACGCGGCCACCCCGGCCGCGTCGCCGGCCGCCGCGAGGCGGACCAGGACGCCCGCGCCGACCAGGCCGGTGAGCAGGACCCCGGCGGCCCATTCGGCGAGCAGCCGCGCGCGGGCGGCCGGGTAGGCGCCGAGCAGGGCCTCCAGGCCGTACTCGGCCGAGCGGCTGCCGAGGCGCGACCAGATCAGCACCGGCCAGATCCAGGCGGCGGGCAGCACCGCGCCCGCCCCGGTGTCCGGCGGGACGGCGAGGCCGGCCACGACCAGACCGGCGGCGGCGAGCCACCACCAGCGCGAGGCGTCGGCGAACAGCATCCGGGCCTCCCCGAGCAGCAGGCGGCCGAAGCCGCGGCCCGTCCCCGCGTGGGCCGGGGCGGCGGCGGGCAGGGCGGGCGCGAGCACCGGGGGAGCGGCGGGCGCCGGCACCTCCTCGCCACCGCCCAGGAGCGGCTTGCGCTCGGCCGACGCCCGGCGCGCCGGGTCGAAGCGGGCGAACCAGAGCGCGGGCAGGGCGGCGATCGCCACCGCGAGCAGTACCAGCAGCAGCCGCTGGACGAGGAAGTCGCCGTCCGGGCCCACGCCGTCCCAGGGGAACGGCTCCAGCGGGGTGTCCACTCTGGTCAGACCGAGGCTGAACTCCTCGCCGCCGAGGTCGACCCCGCGCGCCGCCAGGGTGTCCCGCAGCGAGGTGGCCACCGGGCCGAGGCCCAGCCCGCCGAGCGGGGCGCCGGGCCGTTCCCCGGCGATCAGCAGGGCCGGGGCGAAGGCGAACCAGACGACATTGCCCAGCCCGCCGCGCAGCAGCGGCACCGTCTCGAACAGCACGGCCAGCGCCGCCGTCGCCACGAGCAGCGGCAGGGTCAGCACCAGGAAGGGCGTCAGCAGGGCGGCCGGGTCGAGCGAGCGGTCCTCGCCGCGGACCAGCTGCAGGGCGGGCGCGGTGAGCGCGAGCACGCCGAGCATCGAGGCCAGGACCAGCAGATTGCCGAGGAACTTCGCGAGCAGCAGCTCGACGGTGCGCAGCGGCGTCGCGGCGAGGAGCTGGCCGACGCCGGTCTCCTCGTCGCGCCCGAGCCCCTTGCGGACCACGTAGAAGCCGCCGATGGTGAGCCAGAGCGCGCCGGCCAGCGCGGTCGCGGTGCCGACGTACGCGCTGGTGTACTCGCCCCGGTAGCGGCCCAGTGCGAGGACCGCCCAGTGCCCGTCGGCGGGCGGGACGGCCAGCAGGCCGAGGCCGACGGCGGCCAGCAGCGTCACCGCGTAGACGGGGCGGCGGACCCGGTCCCGGAAGTCGCCGAGGGCGAGCCGCCAGAGCCGGGCGGGCGCCCCGGCACGGCCGGCGGCGAGGGTGGTCGTGCTCATCGCCGCACCTCCGGGCGGTCGTTGACGGCGGCGGGCCGGACCAGGCCCAGGTACGCGTCCTCCAGGTCCGGGGCGACCGGCACCGCGTCGGCGAACGGCGAACCGTCCGCGAGCAGCCGCAGCCGGACCCGGCCGTCGCCGGTGCGCACCATCCGGCTCACCACGTACCGCGCCTGCACGGCGGCGACCGCCCCGGCGTCCACCAGGACCTCCCACACCCGTCCGCTCCGGTCGCGCAGCAGCTCCTCCGGGCTGCCCCGGCGCAGCAGCCGCCCGTCGGCGACGACCGCGATGTCCCCGGCCACCGACTCGACGTCCGAGACGATGTGGGTGGACAGCAGCACCACCCGCTCCTCGGCGAGCGCGCTCAGCAGGTTGCGGAAGCGCACCCGTTCCTCCGGGTCGAGTCCGGCGGTGGGCTCGTCGACGACGATGACGCGCGGGTCGCCCAGCAGCGCCTGCGCGATGCCGACCCGGCGCAGCATGCCGCCGGAGTAGGCGCCCAGCGGGCGGCGCACCGCCTCGGTGAGGTTGACCAGGGCGAGCAGCTCGTCGATCCGGGCCCGGGCGGAGCGGGCGGAGAGGCCCTTGGCGGCGGCCAGGTAGCCGAGGAACTCGCGCGAGGTGAGCTGCGGGTGGACGCCGAAGTCCTGGGGGAGGAAGCCGAGTTCGCGGCGGAGCCGCTCGGGTCCGGCGAGCACGTCGGCGCCCCGGTAGGTGAGCCGGCCGGAGGTGGGCCGGGTGACGGTGGCGACGATCCGCATCAGCGAGGACTTGCCCGCGCCGTTCGGTCCGAGCAGGCCGAGCAGCCCGGGGCCGAGCCGCAGCGAGAGGCCGTCGACGGCGCGCTTGCCGCCGCGGTAGACCTTGCTGACGTCGGTCAGTTCGAGGTACGGCGGGTCCTCGGTCCGGGAGGAGGGGCGGAGGTCGGGTCGGCTCATGCGATCGGCTCTTCCAGCGGGTACGTTCACGGTGGGTGACGTCGATGAGCCTTCCTGGTCGGCGGGCCCCTGCCATCTGCCGTTCGGCAGAGATCGGCCCTGACGAAGGACGCGGATTGACGCGCGCCGACCCTTGACAGGTGGTTCGGGTACTGGATTACTTGGCCCCGTCGAGAGTGCCGACCGAATGATCGGTCGGTATTGCCGGAGGGAGGCGCGATGGGCGGCGGAACGGCGGATCCGGGCGGAGCCGGGGCACCCGGGACGGTGCGGCTGGGCGAGGCGCCGCCGGACGGACTGCTGGACGCCGGCGAGCGGATGACCCGCGAGGAGCTGCGCGCGCACCAGCTCGCGCACCTGCGGGCCACGCTGCGCCACGCCTACGACGAGGTCGAGCTGTACCGCCGCAAGTTCGACGCGGCCGGCGTCGCCCCCGAGGACTGCCGCACCCTCGCCGACCTCGCCCGCTTCCCCTTCACCACCAAGGCCGACCTGCGCGACACCTACCCGTTCGGCATGTTCGCGGTCCCGAAGGAGAAGGTCCGCCGGATCCACGCCTCCAGCGGCACCACCGGCCGGCCCACCGTGGTCGGCTACACCGAGCACGACCTCGACGTGTGGGCCGATGTGGTGGCCCGCTCGATCCGGGCGGCCGGCGGGCGGCCCGGCGACACGGTGCACATCGCCTACGGCTACGGCCTGTTCACCGGCGGCCTGGGCGCGCACGCGGGCGCCGAGCGCGCCGGCTGCACGGTGATCCCGGCGTCCGGCGGCATGACGGCCCGCCAGGTCCAGCTGATCCAGGACCTCCGCCCCGAGATCATCATGGTCACCCCGTCCTACCTGCTCACCCTGCTCGACGAGTTCGAGCGGCAGGGCGTCGACCCGCGGTCGACCTCGCTGAAGGTCGGCATCTTCGGCGCCGAGCCGTGGACGGAGGAGATGCGCGCCGAGATCGAGCGGCGGATGGACCTCCACGCCGTCGACATCTATGGCCTCTCCGAGGTGATGGGGCCCGGCGTCGCGCAGGAGTGCGTGGAGACCAAGGACGGCCTGCACATCTGGGAGGACCACTTCTACCCCGAGGTGGTCGACCCGCTGACCGACGACGTGCTGCCGGACGGCGAGAGCGGTGAACTCGTCTTCACCTCGCTCACCAAGGAGGCGCTGCCGGTGATCCGCTACCGAACCCGCGACCTCACCCGTCTGCTGCCGGGCACGGCCCGCCCCGCCTTCCGCAGGATGGCCCGGGTGACGGGCCGCAGCGACGACATGATCATCCTGCGCGGGGTCAACCTCTTCCCGACCCAGGTCGAGGAGGTCCTGCTGCGGGTGCCCGCCGTGGCGCCGCACTTCCAGCTCCGGCTGACCCGTCGGGGCCGGCTGGACCACCTGACGGTGCGGGTCGAGGCGCGCCCGGACGCCGCGCCCGAGCAACGGGCCGCGGCCGCCGCGGAGATCGCGCGGGGCGTCAAGGACGGGGTCGGGGTGAGCGTGGACGTCGAGGTGGTGGACCCGTACAGCCTGGAGCGCTCGGTCGGCAAGATCCGCCGGATCGCGGACCTCCGGGAGAACTGACCTGGAGGGCGGCCGACCTGCGGGAACGCCGACTCGCCGCGCGCGGCGGACGGTTCTGCGGGACGGTGGGAGGCGGGAGAACCGTGCTCCGGGGCACGCCCGGGGCCGCCCTCAGCCCGGGAGTCAGCCATGGACCCAGAAGGCCTGGCCGCCGCCGCGACTCCGGCGAAGCTCGGTGGCTACCTCAGCAGCCTGCCGCGCCCGCCGGCCGCCCATCACATGGGGCCCGCGACGACGGTCCGCACGACGCTGTACGACGAGCACCGGATCGTCGTCACCACCAGGTACGAGATCACCGTGGACGGCCGCCCGATCGGCGCGCACATCGGTGTGGAGGACAACGGCACCGTGCACTGCCACGCGCTGCCCGCGTACCGGTTCCTCTCGGCGCTGGACGCGGTGAAGGCGCTGATCGACAACTATCCCGACGAGTTCACGGGCGCGGCCGGCTCCGGGTCCGGCACGGGTACCGGCATGGGCATGGGCATGGGTACGGGCATGGACATGGGCGGCGGCCACGGCCACGGGCACGGAGGTGGTTGAGATGGCCGCCGTCGTCCGGAGGAACATCCTCACCGACCCCGCCGTCCGCGATGCCTACACCTCCGGCGTCAACCTGCTCAAACGCGAGCAGAGCACCTTCACCACCGCCGACTTCGGCATCGCCGGTCCGGCGGAGAAGGTCCGCACCTACGACCTCTTCGTGATCTGGCACGTGATGTCGATGCGCACCGCCGTCCCGCCCGGCGGCGACCCCGACGTCCGCAACGCCGCCCACCGCGGTCCGATCTTCCTGCCCTGGCACCGGGTCATGCTCGGCCTGCTGGAGGTCAACCTCCAGCGCGTCCTGGGCGATCCGTCCTTCGGCCTGCCCTACTGGGACTGGACGGCGGACGCGGCGCTCGACCGCCCGTCGGACAGCGACTTCTGGAAACCGACCTGCATGGGCGGCACCGGCTCCCCGGCCGCCGGCGGCGCGGTCACCGACGGCCCGTTCGGTGTCGACCCGGCCAACCCCGGCGATCCCGACGCGTTCCGCGTCCGGATCGACGTCAACTCCATGCTGACGCTGATCAACCGCCCGCCGCGCGGTCTGCGCCGGGCCCTCGGCGTGGACGCGCCCAACCTGCCGACCGCCGCCGACGTCACGGCCGCGTACGACACCGACCCGGTGACCGGTGACCCCAACCTGGCCGTCTACGACTTCGCGCCGTGGGACGTCAGCTCGGAGGGCTTCCGCAACCGCCTGGAGGGGTTCAACCCCTTCGGCCTGCACAATCTGGTGCACGTCTACATCGGCCGTGACATGGGCCTGGCCTCCTCGCCCAACGAGCCGGCGTTCTACCTGCACCACTGCAACATCGACCGGATCTGGGAGGGCTGGATGCGGCGCAACGGGCGGCACTACCTCCCCGACCAGTCCGCGCCGGCCTCGCTGCGGGGCCACCGTCTCAAGGACCCGATCGTCTCCCCGCTCGGCGCCTCCGCCACGCCGGAGTCCGTCCTCGACTCGACCGCCGTCTACACCTACGACGTACTGCCCTGAGGCCGGGACGCGGGCCCGGCGGGAAGTCGCCGGACACGCCCTAAGCTGAGGCCATGAGCGGCAGCGTCCAGGTATCAGGTGCACATGTATCGCAGCACTCCGGCGCGGACGGGCGGCTGGACGAGCGGTTGGACGTGGCGGCCGGCATCCTCGCCCTGCTCGCCGACCGCACCCGGCTCGCGCTGCTCCAGCGGCTGAGCGAGGGCGAGGCGGACGTGACCACGCTGACCGAGGCGGCCGGCGCGGCGCGCCCGTCGGTCAGCCAGCACCTCGGCAAGCTGCGGCTGGCCGGGCTGGTGTCGACCCGAAAGGACGGACGGCGGGTGGTGTACACGCTGCGGCACGGACACCTGCGGCGGCTGGTCCACGAGGCGCTGAGCGTCGCCGACCACCAGATCAGCGGGCTGCCCCCGCACGACTGAGCGCGCGGCGGTCCACCGTCGTACCGCCGGGTGGATCGCCGGTGGATTGCCGTCCTCAACATGTGCACAGGTATGCACATGTTGGCCTATTCTGGAGGGACGGCAGCCCGAACGGGATGCCCCGGCCCGCGCGCCGAGTCCGAACGGAGTCCCCGATGCTCTCCGTCCTCCGCAACCGCACCTACCGGCACCTGTTCACCGCCCAGGTGGTCGCCCTCGCCGGCACCGGCCTGGCCACCGTCGCGCTGGGCCTGCTCGCCTACGACCTGGCCGGGGCCGACGCCGGCTCGGTGCTCGGCACCGCGCTGGCGATCAAGATGGTCGCCTACGTGGGGATCGCCCCGGTCGTCGCCGCGCTCGCGCACCGGATCCCGCGGCGCCGACTGCTGGTCGCCGCCGACCTGACGCGCGCCGGGGTGGCGCTCGGGCTGCCGTTCGTCGGCTCGGTCTGGCAGGTCTACCTGCTGATCTTCGCCCTGCAGGCGGCCTCGGCGACGTTCACCCCGGCGTTCCAGTCGGTCGTCCCGGAGGTCCTGCCCGAGGAACGCGACTACACCCGCGCGCTCTCGCTGTCCCGGCTCGCCTACGACACCGAGAGCCTGGTCAGCCCGGTGCTGGCCGCCGGGCTGCTGGCGCTGGTCGGCTACCGCTGGCTCTTCTGGGGGACGGTGACGGGCTTCCTCGGCTCCGCCGCCCTGGTGGTCTCGGTGGTCCTGCCCCGCGGCGTGGCCGGCTCGGCCGGGCCGGGCGGCGCGCGCGGGCCGGGCGGGGCGCTTGCTTCACGTTCGCTGGCCGGGATCCGGCTCTTCCTCTCCGTGCCACGCCTGCGGGCGCTGCTCGCCCTGGACCTCGCCGTCGCCGCCGGCGGAGCCATGGTGATCGTCAACACCGTCGTCTACGTCCGCGAGCAACTGGGCCGGCCGGCGGCCGACGTGCCGCTCGCGCTCGGCGCGTACGGCGCCGGGTCGATGACGGTGGCGCTGCTGCTGCCCCGGGTGCTGGACCGGGTCACCGACCGCGCCGTGATGCTGCCCGCCGCGTTCGCCGTCGTGGGCCTGCTCGCCGCGCTGGCCCTGGTCACCGCGGCGGGGCCGACGGAGGGCGGAGGCGGATGGCGCTGGCCCGCGCTGCTCGCGCTGTGGGCCGGGCTCGGCGCGGCCGGCTCGCTGATCCTCACCCCGGGCGGCCGCCTGCTGCGCTCCGCCGTGCCGACGGCGGACCTGCCGGCCGCCTTCGCCGCCCAGTTCTCGCTCTCCCACGGCTGCTGGCTGCTCGCCTACCCCCTGGCCGGCTGGCTCGGCGCCACCGCCGGCCTCCCCGCCGCCACCCTCGCCCTCGGCGCCCTCGCCCTCGCGGCGGCCACCCTCGCCCTCCACACCTGGCCCCCCGCCCGGCCCCCGCACCCGGTCCCGCCTCTCCTCGGCGCCCGCCCCCGCCGCCGTCCTGCTGCCCGCTGACGTCGGGGGCCGGACCCTGTCCCGCCCCTCCCGCCCCTCCCGCTTCGGCCCGTCCTGCCGCCTGCTGACGCCCGGGCCCGCATGCCACCGCTTCCCGACGCCTGTTGGCGTCCGGGCCCGGACGATCCCCCGGGCCCGCCCGCGCTCGGGCCGGTGAGGGACCGTCGGGCCGTGCCGTGGTCCCGACACGGCCCGAAAGCCCGCGCCGCGCGGGTGGTGGAGGGCTCCGTCGCGCCCGCGCTGGCGCTCCGACCCCGACGAGAGGGCGCCCATGGAGCCGTTCCGCGCTGTCCGGTGGTGGCTTCGGGGGAGGTGTGGCCCGCGGCTGCGGCACCGTTGGCCGGAGCGTCGGTACCGGCGACCCACGGCTCCGACGGCTTCGCTCCGCTGCCGTCGGACCGGGCCCCGGCACGCGCTGCCTCGGTGGCTGCGGGGCTCGCGCGCCCCAGGACTCTGCTCACGACCGGGCCGCCCGGGGCCGGGCGGTGCTCTGCCGCGTGCAGGCGCCGGTGGTCGGGGCCGCTCGCGAGTCACCGGGTGAGCGGCTGCGTGCCTTCCCGGTGGGTCAGCGGGGTCTGCGGGGTGGGCGTTCCCTGACCGTGAGGTCGGCCGGGGTCGCCGTGGTGAGGGCCTTGCGGATCGGGGTGCCGCTTCTCGCCGCCGCGGTCAGGCGTTCCCGCACCTCGCGCGGGGTGCGCGGTCGCCAGCCGGGGCCCTCGCAGCAGGAGGAGTGGAACGTGATGCCCGCGTTGAGCACGACCGTGAGTGCCCGCCACCCGGCCGTGTCGGTGCGCCGGGGGACCTCCAGGTCGTGGCCGGCGTCGATCAGGGAGCCCCGGCAGCGCGGGCAGCGGTTCACGTGGTCGTCGTTCGCGTCGCGCTTCTTGAAGGATGCGCGGCAGGGCGGGCAGACGAAGTGCCGGCTCGAACTGATGCGACGGAAGCACATCGCTCCACTATCGGCTCCGCTCCGCGGCCGGTCCAGCGAGTATTCGCCGGCCGAGTCGCCCGCTCAGGCGGATTCGC
The DNA here is from genome assembly GCF_042800875.1 of Kitasatospora sp. NPDC057595. Lineage (NCBI taxonomy): Bacteria > Bacillati > Actinomycetota > Actinomycetes > Kitasatosporales > Streptomycetaceae > Kitasatospora > Kitasatospora sp. NPDC057595. The sequence continues at coordinate 19,539 of NZ_JBHVGL010000044.1, forward strand.
CACGGGCCGGGCGGGGGTGGGTCTCGTACATCCGCACCGCGACGACCGCGCCCGCTGCGGCGGTGAGGGCGGCGACCGCCCAGATGGCGGTGGTCACGCCGTAGGCGTCGGCGAGGGCTCCGGCGAGGAGGGCGCCGACCGCGAAGCCGCCGTCGCGCCAGAGGCGGTAGACGCCGACGGCGCGGGCGCGCCAGGCCGGGTGGGCGACGTCGCCGATGACGGCGAGCAGGGTCGGGTAGACCAGCGCGGTGCCGGCGCCGAGCAGGATCTGCGCGAGTGCCCACACCGAAAAGGTGGTGCCGGCGGCGACCAGGCCGATGGCGACGGCCTGCAGCAGCATGCCGGCGGTGATCAGGTGCTTGCGGCCGATCCGGTCGGACCACCAGCCGGTGAGGATCTGGCCCAGCCCCCAGACCGCCGGGTAGAGGGCGGCGAGCAGGCCGATCCGGGCGACGGACAGGCCGTGGGAGGCGAACAGCAGCGGGAAGACGCCCCAGGCGAGGGCGTCGTTGAGGTTGTTGACCATGCCCGCCCAGCTGGCCGAGGAGAGTGCCCGGTCGGTGAGGCTGGTGGTGCGGGCTACCTGGCCGGTGGTCAGCTCGCCGTGGTGGTCGGGGTTGGCGGGGGCCGGGTGGAGGGCGGCCTCGGCGCGGGCGTGCTCGCGGGTCTCACGGACGGCGAGGACGGACAGGCCGAGGCCGAGGGCGGCGTAGGCGATGCCGAGCAGGAACGGCTGCGGGCGAAGCCCCCAGTGCGCGGCGATGGCGCCGGTGCCCATCGCGGTGGCGGCGACGGCGAGGTAGCCGGCGGCCTCGTTGAAGCCCATCGCCAGGCCCCGGCGGGCGGGGCCGACCAGGTCGATCTTCATGATGACGGTGGTCGACCAGGTCAGGCCCTGGTTGACGCCGAGCAGGACGTTCGCGAACACCACCCAGCCCCAGGTCGGCGCCCAGATCAGCAGCAGCGGCACCGGGAGGGCGAGCAGCCAGCCGGCGACCAGCACCGGCTTGCGGCCGTAGCGGTCGGAGAGGGCGCCCGCGAAGAAGTTGGTGACGGCCTTGGTCGCGCCGAACGCGACGATGTACGTCAGCGCGGCGGTGTAGGCGGAGAGGTGGAACGTGCGGTCGGCGAGCAGGGGCAGGACGGTGCGTTCCTGGCCGAGCATGCCGCCGACCAGGGCGTTGACCGCGACCAGCAGGGTGAACTGGGCGAGGTTGGCGCGGAGCCCGAGTCGGACGGCTGAGCGGGGAGTGGACAGGGTGGCGGTCACGGGCCGTCCTCCAGAATGGGCTGATCCGGGTGTCGGGCATCCAGGTGTCGGACATCCGGTGTCGGGCCGGGCGACAGGTCCACCCGACTGGTTCTACAATAATCCATGGATTTATGGAGAATGCCTTGGGAGATCCCGCACGGAAGGCCGCGCTGTTCGACGCGCTGGCCGTCACCGGCAAAGCGCTGTCCAACGGCAAGCGCCTGGAGCTGCTCGATCTGCTCGCCCAGGGGGAGCGCAGCGTCGACGCCCTCGCCAAGGCCGCCGGGCTCGGGCTGACCACCGCCTCCGCCCATCTGCAGACCCTCAAGCAGGCCGGGCTGGTGGTCACCCGCCGCGACGGCGTGCGCATCCACTACCGCCTCGCCGGGGCCGACGTCGCCGCCCTCTACGCGCAGCTCCAGCAGGTCGCGCTCGCCCATCTCGCGGCCACCGGGCAGGCCCGGGCCGCCTACCTCGGGCCGCAGGACACCGACCACCTCACCCGGGAGGAGCTGCTGGCGCGGGTGAAGGCGGGCACCGCCACCGTGATCGACGTGCGGCCGGCCGAGGAGTACGCCGCCGGGCACATCCCCGGCGCCCTGTCCGTCCCGCTCGACCAGTTGGAGGCCCGGCTCGCCGAGCTGCCCGGCGCGGTGGAGGTCGTCGCGTACTGCCGCGGCGCCAACTGCGTCCTCGCCCACGACGCCGTGCGGCTGCTGGCCGCGCGCGGTCGCGACGCGAAGCGGCTCGCCGACGGCATGCTCGAATGGCGGCTGGCGGCCCTCCCGGTCGAGGAGGGCGCCGCATGACCGCCGCTCCCGGCCCCGGGGTCGACGGACCCGGAACCGACGGACCCGGTCCGCTGGTCGTCGACGGCACCGGCATGCTCTGCGTCACCCTGCTGCTGCACCTGCGCAAGCACATCGCGGGCCGTCCCGCCGGGGCGGTCGTGCACGTGATCAGCACCGATCCGGCGGCGCCGCTCGACCTTCCCGCCTGGTGCCACCTCACCGGCCACGACTACCTCGGCCCGGTGCCCGACCCCGACGGGCGGGACGTCTACGCCCTGCGGCTCACGGCGGATCCGGCGCCGACCCGGCCCGGCGCCCCCTGGCACCGGGTGGCCGGCTGACCCCGTTCGCGGATCGACCCGGCCCGATGGCGTGCATGTTGGATCCTGTTCGATATTGTTTGGTCATGTGGTTGAAGGGAAGCCCCATGAGAGGGAGCACGTCATGCCCGCGACGGTGACCGACCCGACCGGGACGGCCGGTGCGACGACCAGGACCGTCACCGGACTCGCCGACGGCCGTGAGCTGATCTACTACGACCGGGGCGCACCGCCCGCCGGCCGGACGGTCGCCGACCGGCGTCCGCTGGACGCCGCCGTGCCCTCCTCCGAGGTGCGGCTCGACCCGCTGACCGGTGCCTGGGTGACCATCGCCGCCCACCGCCAGGCGCGCACCTACCACCCGCCGGCCGACGAGTGCCCGCTGTGCCCCAGCCGTGACGGTCGGCTCAGCGAGATCCCGGCGGCCGACTACCAGGTGGCGGTCTTCGAGAACCGCTTCCCGTCCCTCGCGGGCGAGCCCGGCACCCACCCCGGGGTGCCCGCCGACGAGGATCCGGTGCTCAGCCGTCGCCCCGGCGTCGGCCGCTGCGAGGTGGTCTGCTTCACCTCCGACCACGACGCCTCCTTCGCCGACCTGGACGAGGACCGCGCCCGCCTGGTGCTCGACGCCTGGACCGACCGCACCGCCGCCCTCTCCGCGCGGCCCGGCGTCCGGCAGGTGTACTGCTTCGAGAACCGCGGCGTCGAGATCGGCGTCACGCTCGCCCACCCGCACGGCCAGATCTACGCGCTGCCGTTCACCACCCCGCGCACCGCCCGGATGCTCGACCAGGCCGCCCGCCACCGCGCCGCCACCGGCCGCAACCTCTTCGAGGACCTGCTCGCCGCCGAGCGGTCCTCCTCGCGGGTCGTCCTCGCCGGCGAGCACTGGACCGCCTTCGTGCCCTTCGCCGCCCGCTGGCCCTACGAGGTCCACCTCCACCCGAACCGCCGGGTCCCCGACCTCACCCGCCTCACCGAGGCCGAGCGCGCCGAGTTCGGCCGCGTCTACCTCGACCTGCTGCGCCGGTTCGACAACCTCTTCACCGACCCGGCGGGCGGCGGCCGTCGCGTCCGCGCGCCCTACATCGCCGCCTGGCACCAGGCGCCGATCGGAGAGGAGGCCGAATTCGGCCTCCACCTGGAGCTGTTCACCGTCCGGCGGACGGCCGACAAGCTCAAGTACCTGGCCGGCACCGAGTCCGGGATGGAGGCGTTCATGAACGACGTCGCCCCGGAGGACGCCGCCCGGCGTCTGCGTGAGGCCGCGCCCACCACGGCCCCCACGGCCACGGCGCCCACCGCCGCCCCCACCGCCCCGACCGACGGAGGACCGCAGGGATGACCATGACCAGCACCGCTCCCGGCAGCACCTTCGAGGAGCTCTACGGCCACGCCCCCGAGGGTGTCTGGGCGGCCCCCGGCCGGGTCAACCTGATCGGCGAACACACCGACTACAACGACGGGTTCGTGCTGCCGATCGCGATCCCGCAGGCCGTGCGCGCGTACGCCCGGCGCCGTTCCGACGGGGTGCTGCGGCTCGTCTCGACCCGGGTGCCCGGCGAGACCGTGGAGCTGGACGTCGCCGCGCTCGCCCCGGGCGGGGTGGCCGGCTGGGCCTCGTACCCCGCGGCCGTGGTGTGGACGCTGCGAGCGGCCGGGCACGAGGTGGGCGGCGCCGATGTGCTGCTCGACAGCGACGTGCCCGGCGGCGCCGGCCTCTCCTCCTCGGCGGCGCTGGAGTGCGCCGTCGCGGCCGCGTACAACGACCTGTACGAACTCGGCCTGAGCGCCGTGGAGTTGGCCCTGCTCGCACAGCGTGCCGAGAACGAGTTCGTCGGCGTGCCCTGCGGGATCATGGACCAGATGGCCTCGATGGTCTGCCGCGCCGGGGCCGCCCTGCACCTGGACGCGCGCGACCTCTCCGCCCGGCACGTGCCGCTCGACCTGGCGGGCGCCGGCCTGACCCTGCTGGTCCTCGACACCCGGGTGCAGCACGACCTCGCCGACGGCGCCTACGCCGCGCTGCGGGCCGGCTGCGAGCGGGCCGCCGCGCTGCTCGGGCTGCCCGCGCTGCGCGACCTCGCCCCCGCCGACCTGCCCGCGGCCTACGTCCAACTGCCCGCCGAGCTGGTCCCGTTGGTGCGGCACGTGGTGACCGAGAACGACCGGGTCGAGCGGGCCGTCGAGGAGCTGGAGCGGCACGGTCCGGCCGCGCTCGGCCCGATCCTCACCGCCGGCCACGCCTCGCTGCGCGACGACTACCGGACATCCTGCCCGGAGACCGATCTCGCGGCCGACACCGCCGTCGCCGCCGGGGCCCTCGGTGCGCGGATGACCGGCGGCGGCTTCGGCGGCTCGGTGATCGCCCTGGTGTCGGCGGAGAAGGCGCAGACGGTGGCCGCGGCGGTGGTCGAGGCCTTCGCGGCGGCCGGGTACGCCGAGCCGCACGTGTACCGGGCGGTCCCGTCGGAGGGGGCCCGCCGGGAGGCCTGACGCCCCCGGCGGGCGGGCCGGGTTCGGTCGCTCAACCGCAGAACTCGGCCTCGGCCAGGGGGAGTTTGTCGCGGAACCAGTCGGCGTTGGCGTTGAGCGCCAGCACGTGCCGCCCTCCCGGGTGGCCAGCGCCAGCGTCGACGACCCGTGGATGCCGCCGTCGTGCCCCCAGACGGTGACACCGCAGGAGAGCGTCCCGGAGCCGAGGCCGAGCCCGCCGCTGTCGTGCGGCCCGGGAGTGGTCATCTCCTCCAACTCGGCCGGGGGGAGCAGCCGTCCGCGCAGCAGGGCGGAGAGGAACCGGGTCAGATCGGCGGTGGTGGAGACGATCTCGCCCGCCGAGCCGGCCATCGAGGGGTTGAGCTCGGTGGCGTCCAGGGGTGTCGCCGAGCCGCCGAACAGCTTCGAGTAGCCGCGCGCGTGCGGCCGGGGAAGGTCGGTCGCGGTGCCGGGCACGCTCTTAACGCCTGGTCAGAAAGGCTGGGGTGAAGAGCTTGGCGCCCATCCCGGGGTCGTCGCCGTAGTCGAAGACGCCGCTGGTGTGGTTGAGCAGCCGGCGGAGGGTGATGGCCGAGCCGTCGTTCCCGTTCCCGCTCACCAGGCCGGGCAGCCACCGCTCCACGGTGTCGTCCAGGTCGAGCCGCCCCTCGGCCTGGAGCTGGAGCACCACCGTCGCGACGAAGGGCTTGGTCACGCTCCCGATCCGGAACCGCTCCCGCGTCGACCGGGGTTGGTCCGTCGTGGTGTCCGCCACCCCGACCGAGGCCGACCAACTTCCCTTCCGGTCCAGGGTGGCGGCGATCATTCCGGGCAGCTCGCCGGACCGGACGGCCTGCTCCATCGCCGCCCTGGTGGCCGTGTGCGCGCGCCCGCCCGCGGCCGTCGCCGGTTGCGCGATCCCCGCCGTCAGCGCGCCGGCCACCGCCACCGCGGCCGCGGCGCGTCGAACCGCCTTGCCGTTGTACGTCATTCGTTCCTCCGAGCTCCGCGTGGCGCTCGTCCCCCGTCGCACCAGCCTCCGCCGCACCGGGCGGGAGGGGGTCATCCTGCGGGCCGAGCCTTCCCGGAGTTGTCCCGGAGCCCCGGAGTCCCGGAGTCCCGGAGTCCTGCAGTCCCGGAGTGCCCAGGGCCCGCCCCGCGCCTGCGCCCCCGCCGAACC
>NZ_JBHVGL010000045.1:0-18689 GCF_042800875.1 Kitasatospora sp. NPDC057595
GGTACTGCAGGGGGGACCCTGTGGGAGAGTAGGACGCCGCCGAACAATTCTTCTGAGAAGCCCCTGCCGGGGATACCGGCAGGGGCTTTTCGCATGTCCGGACCGAAATGCGGCCAGGCGGGGCAGGCGGGTGGGTGCCGCGCCGGCCAGTGCCGCCGCAGGCCCCGATGGCCCATCAATATGGCGCTAAAACTCCCAGCTCAGCGGCCAGATCGCTGGCAAACCGGCGCCTGCGCCGTAGTCTCGAAGGCGAAGGGAACTGGTGTCCGGGATGGCCGCCAGGCACGGCCGGATCAAGAATGGTGCACATGGGACGCGGCAGGCTGCGGGTCTACCTCGGGGCGGCACCCGGGGTCGGTAAGACGTACGCCATGCTCGCGGAAGCACACCGGCGGTCGGAGCGGGGGACGGACGTCGTGGTGGCGTTCGTCGAGGATCACGGGCGTCGGCACACGGCCGAGCAGGTCACGGGTCTCGAAGTGGTGCCGCGGCAGGAGCTGACCCACCGCGGGGCCGTGTTCACGGAGATGAACCTGGACACGGTCCTGGCACGCCGGCCGCAGGTGGCGCTGGTGGACGAGCTGGCGCACACCAATGTGCCGGGCTGCCGCAACGAGAAGCGGTGGCAGGACGTCGAGGAGCTGCTCGCGGCCGGGATCGACGTCATCTCGACGGTGAACATCCAGCACCTGGAGTCACTCGGCGACGTGGTCGAGGGCATCACGGGGATACGGCAGCGGGAGACGGTGCCGGACGAAGTGGTCCGCCGGGCCGACCAGATCGAGCTGGTCGACATGTCGCCGCAGGCGCTGCGGCGCCGGCTGGCGCACGGCAACGTGTACGCGCCGGAGAAGATCGACGCGGCACTCGCCAACTACTTCCGGCCGGGGAACCTGACGGCCCTGCGCGAGCTGGCGCTGCTCTGGACGGCCGACCGGGTTGACGAGTACCTGCAGAAGTACCGCGCCGAGCAGGGCATCAAGGGGACCTGGCAGGCGCGCGAGCGGATCGTGGTCGGTCTGACGGGCGGGCCGGAGGGGGCGACGCTGATCCGCCGGGCCGCCCGGATAGCCGCCCGCGGCTCGGGCGGTGAGCTGCTGGCGGTGCACATCTCCCGGTCGGACGGGCTGGCCGGTCCGGGCTCGGGGTCGTCGCAGACGCTGATCGAGCAACGGGCGCTGGTGGAGAGCCTGGGCGGCTCGTACCACGCGGTGCTGGGAGACGACCCGGCCGCGGGGCTGCTGGACTTCGCGCGCGGTGTGAACGCGACGCAGATCGTGCTCGGGACCAGCCGGCGGCCGGCCTGGCAGTACGTCTACGGCCCGGGTGTGAGCGGCACGGTGACCCGGGAGTCGGGCGACATCGACGTGCACATCGTCACGCACGAGCACGCCGCGAAGGGACGTGGGCGGGTTCCGACCCGCAAGGTGACCGATCTGGGCCGCACCCGGACGATCGCGGGCTGGCTGATCGGGGTGGCCGGGCCGCCGCTGCTGGCGCTGGTGCTCATCAATGTGCACGGTCTGGGTCTGACCACGGACATGCTGCTGTTCCTGTCGCTGACGGTGTGCGCGGCCCTGGTGGGCGGGCTCTTCCCGGCGATCGCCTCGGCGCTGGTCGGGTCCTCGGCGCTCAACTACTACTTCGCGCCGCCGATCCACACGTTCACGATCTCCGAGCCGCAGAACATCATGGCGGTGGCGATATTCACCGCCGTCGGCATGGCCGTGGCGTCGGTCGTCGACCTGGCGGCCCGGCGCACCCACCAGGCGGCCCGCAGCCAGGCCGAGGCGCAGTCGCTGAGCGCGCTGGCCGGCACGGTGCTGCGCGGGGCGCCGAACGGGGAGGGGGTGCTGACGGCCTTGCTGGAGCAGGTCCGGGAGACCTTCCAGCAGGAGTCGGTGGCGCTGCTGGAGCGGCCCGACCGGGTCGGCCCGTGGCAGGCGGTGGCGACGGCGGGCCCGCGTCCGCCGGAGCGGCCGGAGACGGCCGACGTGGACGTGCCGATCGGGGAGACGCTGGCGTTGGTGCTGCGCGGCCGGGTGCTGCCGGCCGAGGACCGCCGGCTGCTCGGGGCGTTCGCCGCGCAGGCCGCCGTGGTGCTGGAGCGCCGGCGACTGGCGGGGGAGGCGGCGGCCGCCCGGCGGGAGGCCGAGGGGAACCGGATCCGCACCGCTCTGCTCGCGGCCGTCTCGCACGATCTGCGCACTCCGCTCGCGGGGATCAAGGCCTCGGTGAGCTCGCTCCGTTCGGCGGACGTCGAGTGGGACGAGGAGGACGAGGCGGAGCTGCTGGCGGGGATCGAGGCGGGCGCCGACCGGCTCGACCATCTGATCAACAACCTGCTCGACATGAGCCGTCTGCAGACCGGGACGGTCACGCCGCTGATCCAGGAGACCGACCTGGACGAGGTGGTGCCGTTCGCGCTGGGCGGGGTGGCGCCGGAGGCGGTCCGGCTGGACGTGCCGGAGACCCTGCCGATGATCCTGGCCGACGGCGGACTGCTGGAGCGGTCGCTGGCCAATCTGATCGAGAACGCCGTCAAGTACAGCCCGGACGGGGTGAAGGTGCTGGTCAAGGCCGATGCGCTGGAGCCGGCGGGCGGGCCGGGCCGGGTGGAGCTGCGGATCGTGGACCGGGGGCCGGGGGTGCCGGAGGACGCCAAGGAGCGCATCTTCGCCCCGTTCCAGCGCTACGGGGACGCGCCGCGCGGTGCTGGGGTGGGCCTCGGGCTCGCGGTGGCGCGCGGCTTCGTCGAGGCGATGGACGGCACGGTGTCCGCCGAGGACACCCCGGGCGGCGGACTGACCATGGTGGTCACCCTGCCCACGACCGAGCGTGTCCCCGCGCCCGACGTACCGGAGCTCGCCCCGCCACCCACCTGATCGGTGACGCCCGCGACGACCGTTGAATGAAAGCTTTCGACCACTTCCGACCACTTCCGATCCGACCGACAGCCCCGAAAGGCGGAGCCCGTATGACCCGGGTCCTCGTCGTGGACGACGAACCGCAGATCGTCCGCGCGCTGGTGATCAACCTCAAGGCCCGCAAGTACGAGGTCGACGCGGCGCATGACGGTGCGAGCGCCCTGGAACTCGCCGCCGCCCGCCATCCCGACGTCGTCGTCCTCGACCTCGGCCTGCCCGACATGGACGGGGTCGAGGTGATCAAGGGCCTGCGCGGCTGGACCAGGGTGCCGATCATCGTGCTCTCCGCCCGGCACGCCTCCGACGAGAAGGTCGAGGCGCTGGACGCCGGGGCCGACGACTACGTCACCAAGCCCTTCGGCATGGACGAGCTGCTGGCCCGGATGCGCGCCGCCGTCCGCCGGGCCGAGCCGGTCGCCGGGGAGGACGGCTCGGTGGTGGTCACCGACAGCTTCACCGTGGACCTGGCGGCGAAGAAGGTGAACCGGGACGGTGCCGACATCCGGCTTACCCCGACCGAGTGGCATTTGCTGGAGGTCCTGGTGCGCAACGCGGGCCGGCTGGTCAGCCAGACCCAGTTGCTCCAGGAGGTGTGGGGCCCGGCCTACCGGACCGAGACGAACTATCTGCGGGTCTACCTCGCCCAGCTGCGGCGCAAGCTCGAACGCGACCCCTCGCACCCGCGGCACTTCATCACCGAGCCCGGCATGGGCTACCGCTTCGAGGGGTGAGCGGACGGTGCCGGTCCGGCGCGCCGGCGGCCCTCGCGGCGCGCTCGCGCGAAGTCCCCGGCCGACCTGCGGCCTGCCGCCGGGGCCCCCGGAACCGGTACCCTTCCGGCATGAGTGGTGACAACAGCAGCGGGCCGCCGCAGGGGCGCTTCCGCCGCATGCTCAGCCGGCTGACCTCCTCCACCGAGGAGTTGGAGGCCGAGGAGCTGCGCCAGGAGAGCGCCGCGGAGTCGGGCTGCACGCCGATCGCCAGCTGCGGGGACCGGCAACTGGTCACCGTGGCCGGCACCCTGCGGACCGTGACGCTCCGCCCGCGGGCCGGCGTACCGGCCCTGGAGGCGGAACTCTTCGACGGCACCGAGGCGCTGGACGTGGTCTGGCTCGGGCGCCGCTCCATCGCGGGCATCGAGCCCGGGCGCCGTCTGGTGGCCAGCGGCCGGATCAGCCACGCGCGTGGCCGCCGGGTGCTGTTCAACCCCCGCTACGAGCTGCGTCCGGTCGGACACGGGAGCGAATGAGCGTGAGCAACCAGCCCGGCGGCGAGCCCGCCGCCCAGCTCGGCCTGGTGGAGATCGCCCATGACGAGGAGGCGGCCCGGCAGGCCCAGGCCTCCCGGGAGGCCGCCGACACCGTGATGAAGGCGTTCGGCGGGGTCCGCGGCATGGTCGACATGACCCTGCCCGGCCTGGTCTTCATCGTCACCTACAACATCACCCACAAGGTGCCGGCGGCGGCCTGGGCCGCGCTGGGCCTGAGCGCGCTGTTCGTGGTGGCGCGGCTGCTGAAGCGGGAGACCGTCCAGCACGCCTTCAGCGGGGTGTTCGGCGTCGCCATCGGCGCCTGGATCTCGATGAAGACCGGCAAGGCGGAGAACTTCTACCTGCCGGGCCTGCTCTGGAACGTCGGCTACTGCGTGGGCCTGGCCGTCTCGGCGCTGGTCCGCTGGCCGCTGATCGGCATCATGCTCGGCCCGGTGACCGGCGAGATGTTCACCTGGCGCAAGGAGAATCCGGGCCGGCTGGCCGCCTACACCAGGGCCACCTGGGCGTGGGTGCTGATCATGGGCATCAAGCCGGTGATCCTCTTCCCGCTGTACTTCACCCACAACGTCAACCTGCTGGGCTGGCTCAAGGTCGCCCTGGGCATCCCGCCGCTGCTGCTGGCGATGTACGTGACCTGGCAGATCCTGCTGAAGGCGCCGCCGCCGATCAAGGCGCAGCTGGACGACGAGCCGGGGCCGGACGAGCACCCGGCCGACGGTTCGGCCGTCGGCCGGTAGCCGGTAGCCGACCGCCGGCCGGACCGGTGGCCGGTAGCGGTCAACGGTCGAGGGCCCGCACTCCGAGCGAGTGCGGGCCCTCGGCGTTTCTCGGCTCCTACTGGGCGCCGGCCGAGCTGGAGAGCAGGTCCTCCAGCTCCTCCTCGCGCTCCTGGGCGGCCACGAAGAGCAGCTCGTCGCCGCCCTCCAGGGTGTCGTCCTTGCCGGGCACCAGGACCCGGCCCTCGCGCAGGATGGTCACCAGCGCGGTGTCCGGCGGCCACGGCACGTCGCCGACCCGGGTGCCGACCAGCTCGGTGTCCTCGGCGAGGGTCAGCTCGACGAGGTTGGCGTTGCCCTGGCTGAAGCGCATCAGCCGGACCAGGTCGCCGACGCTGACCGCCTCCTCGACCAGGGCGGACATCAGGCGCGGGGTGGAGACGGCCACGTCCACGCCCCAGGACTCGTTGAAGAGCCACTCGTTCTTCGGGTTGTTCACCCGGGCGACCACCCGCGGCACGCCGTACTCGGTCTTCGCGAGCAGCGAGACGACCAGGTTGACCTTGTCGTCACCGGTCGCGGCGATCACCACGTGGCAGCGCTGCAGCGCGGCCTCGTCCAGCGAGGTGATCTCGCAGGCGTCGGCGAGCAGCCACTCCGCCATGGGCACCCGCTCCACCGAGATGGAGTTGGGGTTCTTGTCGATCAGCAGGACCTCGTGGCCGTTCTCCAACAGCTCGCCCGCGATCGAGCGTCCGACGGCGCCGGCTCCGGCAATGGCGACTCGCATCAGTGACCTTCCTTCCGCGGGCCCTGCGCGAACGCGGCCTCGACCGCCGTCAGGTCGGCCCGGCGCAGCATCACGTGCACCAGGTCGCCCTCCTGCACCACCATCTGGGGCGAGGGCAGCACGCCCTCGCCGAGCCGGGTGACGAACGACACCCGGGCGCCGGACGCCTCCTCCAGCTCGCTCAGCCGGTGGCCGACCCAGTCGGGGTCGTAGGCGACCTCGGCGAGCTGGACGGCGCCGCTCGGGTCCTGCCAGAGCGGCTCGGCGCCGCTCGGCAGCAGACGGCGCAGCATCTGGTCGGCCGTCCAGCGCACGGTGGCGACGGTGGGGATGCCCAGGCGCTGGTAGACCTCGGCGCGCCGGGGGTCGTAGATCCGGGCGGCGACGTTCTCCACGCCGAAGTTCTCCCGGGCCACCCGGGCGGCGATGATGTTGGAGTTGTCACCACTGGAGACGGCGGCGAAGGCGCCCGCCTCCTCGATGCCCGCCTCCTTGAGGGTGTCCTGGTCGAAGCCGACACCGGTCACCCGGCGGCCGTTGAACCCGGCGCCGAGCCGGCGGAAGGCCGTCGGGTCCTGGTCGACGACGGCCACCGAGTGGCCCTGTTTCTCCAGTGCTCGGGCGAGGGCGGAGCCCACCCGGCCGCAGCCCATGATGACGATGTGCACCGGCGCTACCTCACCCGTCCTGTAGGGGTCATGACCTGCGCAAACACCGTTCGATCTCCGTTTCCCCGCCCCGGTGTCCGGGGTGGGCGTCCTCGTGGGGCTCGGCACGACAACCACAGTGTTGCCCGCCTGCTCGTATCCGACACGCTAGCCGGTCCGCCGAACACAGTCGCGACGAAGGGTGGCCTCAACGGGGGGCGTCCGTGGGACGTCGCTTCGTACTGCCCCTACGATTCCTTACCGTGCCTATGCCGACTGACCTACCGAAACGCATCCTCATCGGGCGTGCGTTGCGCAGTGACAAGCTGGGGGAGACGCTGCTCCCCAAGCGCATCGCGCTGCCCGTCTTCGCCTCGGACGCGCTCTCCTCGGTCGCGTACGCGCCCGAGGAGATCCTGCTGACCCTTTCCCTGGCGGGTGCCTCTGCGATCCACTTCTCGTGGCAGATCGGCGTCGTGGTCGCCATCGTGATGCTCGCGGTGGTGGCCTCGTACCGGCAGAACGTGCACGCCTACCCGAGCGGCGGCGGCGACTACGAGGTCGCCACCGTGAACCACGGCCCGAACTCCGGCCTGGTGGTCGCGAGCGCGCTGATGGTCGACTACATCCTCACCGTGGCGGTCTCCACCACCTCGGGCGTGGCCAACGTGGTGTCGGCGGTGCCGGCGCTGCGCGGGCACGAGCTGACCCTCTCGGTCGTCGTGGTCATCCTGCTGATGGGGATGAACCTGCGCGGCGTCCGGGAGTCCGGTACGGCCTTCGCCATCCCGACGTACGCCTTCATGGTCGGCGTGCTCGGCATGGTGGTGTACGGCGTGATCCGGCACTTCGGGATGGGGCAGGACATGCCCTCCGAGAGTTCCGGTTTCCACCTGGCGGCGACCCCGGGGAACGAGTCCCTGGCCGGCTTCGCCATGGTGTTCCTGCTGCTCAAGGCGTTCTCCTCGGGCTGTGCGGCGCTGACCGGCGTGGAGGCGATCTCCAACGGCGTGCCGGCGTTCCGCAAGCCGAAGAGCAAGAACGCGGCGACCACGCTGCTGATGATGGCGAGCATCGCCGTCGTGATGTTCATGGGCATCATCTGGCTGGCCCGGCTGACCGGTGTGCAGATGGCCGAGGACCCCGCGCAGCAGCTGGTCGGCGTGCCCGGCGACTACCACCAGAAGACCGCGCTGGCCCAGATCAGCGAGGCGGTGTTCTCGAACTTCACGCCGGGCTTCTACTTCGTCGCCGCCGTCACCGGGCTGATCCTGGTGCTGGCCGCCAACACCGCGTTCAACGGTTTCCCGGTGCTGGGCTCGATCCTGGCCCAGGACCGCTACCTGCCGCGTCAGCTGCACACCCGCGGTGACCGGCTGGCCTTCTCCAACGGCATCATCCTGCTGGCGCTGGCCGCGATCCTGTTCATCATCGCCTTCAACGCGGACCCGACCCGGCTGATCCAGCTGTACATCGTCGGCGTCTTCGTGTCGTTCAACATGAGCCAGTCCGGCATGATCCGGCACTGGACCAGGAATCTGCGCACCGAGACCGACCCGGCCAAGCGCCGCCACATGCAGCGCAGCCGGGCGATCAACACCTTCGGCCTGGTGATGACCATGGCGGTGCTGATCGTCGTGCTCGCCACCAAGATCAGCCACGCCTGGATCGCCATCGCGGCGATGGTGGTGCTGTTCGTGATGATGAAGGCGATCCGCCGCCACTACGACCGGGTCTCCGAGGAACTGGTCGCCGCCGAGGTGCCGGACGACGTGGTGCTCCCCACCCGGGTGCACGCGATCGTGCTGGTCTCCAAGCTGCACAAGCCGGCGCTGCGGGCACTGGCGTACGCGCGGCTCGCGCGGGCGCACACCCTGGAGGCGGTGACCGTGAACGTCGACCCGGCGGACACCGCGGCGCTGCGCGCGGAGTGGGACGAGCGCGGGATCGAGGTGCCGCTCAAGGTGCTGGACTCGCCGTACCGGGAGATCACCGGCCCGGTGCTGGACTACGTGAAGAACCTGCGCCGCAGCAGCCCGCGCGAGGTGGTGTCGGTCTACATCCCCGAGTACGTCGTCGGCCACTGGTACGAGCACCTGCTGCACAACCAGAGCGCGCTGCGGCTCAAGGGCCGGCTGCTGTTCAAGCCGGGTGTGATGGTGACCTCGGTGCCGTGGCAGCTGGAGTCCTCGGAGCGGCGCAAGCCGCAGAAGGCCTGGTCGGCGCCCGGTTCCGTCCGGCGTGGTGAGCCCCGGGCGCCCAAGGCCGTAAAGTCGGAAGTCTCGGCGAAGCCCGCCGGCCCGGCCGACCGCAGCACGAAGGACTCCTCCCAGTGACCCGCAACACTCCCTCTCGTTCCCATGGCTCCTCGGGCAAGGGCGCCCGCAAGGGCGGCGCCTCAGGCCGGCCCGGGCAGGTCGCCCGGCCGCGCTGGGGCAAGCCGTCGCGGCCGGAGGCGACCGACCGCGACGGGTTCACCGCGCGGACGGCGCCGCTCGCGCCGGAGGAGCGCGCACCGCAGCGTGCGGAGGAGCCTTCGCGCCCGGAGCGCAGTGAGCGTGCCGCGCGTCCGGAGCGGGCTGCGCGCGGTGAGGCGCGCGAGGGCGGGGAAGGGCAGTCGAAGGGCGGTGCGCAGCGCCCGCGCAAGCAGGCCGTGCGTCCCCCGCGGGCGCTGCGCACCGCCGGCGCGCCCAAGGCGTCCCAGACCCCCAAGGCCCCCCGGGCGCCGAAGGCTCCCACCGGCGACCCGCTGGTCGGCGAGCGCTACGAGGTCGAGGTGGGCCCCGTCGCGCACGGCGGCGGTCACTGCGTGGCCCGGCACGAGGGCCGGGTGCTGTTCGTCCGGCACGCGCTGCCCGGCGAGAAGGTGATCGCGCAGGTCACCGAGGGCACCACCACCTCGCGCTTCCTGCGTGCCGACGCGGTGGAGGTCCTGGAGCCGGCCAAGGACCGGATCGCCCCGCCGTGCCCGTTCTCCGGGCCCGGCAAGTGCGGCGGCTGCGACTGGCAGCACGTCACGCCCGGCGGCCAGCGCAAGCTCAAGGTGCAGGTGCTGACCGAGCAGCTGGCCAAGCTGGCCGGCCTGACCCCGGCCGAGGCCGGCTGGGACGGCAGCGTCGAGCCGGTCGGCGGCAAGCTGCCGGCCGGCCAGGTGCCGGCCTGGCGCACCCGCGTGCAGTACGCCGTCGACCCGCAGAGCGGCAAGGTCGGGCTGCGCAAGCACCGCTCGCACGAGATCCAGCCGGTCGACCGCTGCCTGATCGCCGCCGAGGGCGTCACCGAGCTGGGCGTGGAGGCCCGCGACTGGCCGGGCGTCGTCTCGGTCGAGGCGATCGCCGCCTCCGGCTCCTCGGACCGTCAGGTGGTGCTCACCCCGGCGCCGGGCGCCCAGCTGCCGCTGGTCGAGCTGGACCGTCCGGTCTCCATCGCCCGCATCGACGAGCAGGGCGACCCCCACAAGGTGCACGGCCGCGGCTTCGTGCGCGAGCGCGCCGCCGGGCGGACCTGGCGGGTCAGCAACGGCGGCTTCTGGCAGATCCATCCGGAGGCGCCGGACACCCTGGTCGACGCCGTGCTCGACGGCCTGGACCCGCAGTGGGGCGAGAACGCGCTCGACCTGTACTGCGGGGTGGGCCTGTTCGCGGGCGCCCTGGCCGACCGGGTCGGCGAGGACGGCGCGGTGCTCGGCATCGAGTCCGGCAAGCAGGCGGTGGCCGACGCCCGGCACAACCTGGCCGCGCTGGAGAACGTCCGGATCGAGTGCGACCGGGTGGAGTCCCTGCTGCCGCGCACCGGGATCACCGCGACCGACCTCATCGTGCTCGACCCGCCGCGCGCGGGTGCCGGGCGGGAGACCGTCGCCCACCTCGCCGGGCTCGGCGCCCGCCGGATCGCGTACGTGGCCTGCGACCCGGCGGCCCTCGCCCGGGACCTGGCGTTCTTCCGAGCGGGCGGCTACCGCCCGCTCTCGCTGCGGGCCTTCGACCTGTTCCCGATGACGCACCACTTCGAGTGCGTGGCGATCCTGGAGCCCGTCGGGGGCGAGTGACCCTCGGACGCGACGACGACGGAGGCGGTACCCGGGTCTTCCGGGTACCGCCTCCGTCGTCGTCCTCTGCTCTCTCTTCTGTCCTCTTCCGCTTCCGCCTTCGTCGGTTTCCGCCGCCGTCGGTGCCGCGGGCGGCTCAGGGCAGGTGGTGTTCCTCTTCCTGGGCGTCGTGCAGCAGGGCGATGCCGTGCTGGGCGGCGAGCCGGATCAGCGAGGCGATCCGGCCCTGGTACGCCTGGACGCCGTCGGCGTCCCCTTCGGCCCGGGCGGCCGCGAGTTCCTTGCGGGCCTGGGCGAGCTGCTCGCGCAGCTCCTGGTCGAACATGGCTGTCATTGCCGGCCTCCACACCGGTCGGTGCCGCTCCAGGGAATGCTCGGGGCACTTCAGAATCTCCGAAGGTGAAGAACTCTTCAAGTCTCCCTCTCCGCCGGTGCCGAGCGCGTCGAGCGGGCGTGCGAGGGGCCGCGCGCGCCCTTGTTGTGCTAGCACTTCAGCGCTAGCTTGAATTTCATGGGTAAGAAGCAGCTGAACGTCCGGGTGGACGCCACCACCGCGGAGATGGCCCGGGAGCGGGCGGAGCAGCAGGGGATCAGCATGAACCAGTACATCGAGCGCCTGGTCCAGCAGGACATGGGCGAGGCCGGGCGGGCTTTCGTCGACGCGGCGGCGCAGTTCATGAAGGAGTACGAGACGGCGTTCCTCGCCGAGTTCGGCGAGCAGCGGGGCGGCGCCGACCTGCAGGACGTGCGCCGTTGAAACTGGAGGTCGACCTCTCGTGGCTGCTCATGACCGCCGAGCAGTACACGCCCGGTGACCCGCAGGTCACCGACTACGGATCGCTGCTCGCCGCCGTCGCGCGGCACCAGGCCGAGATCTTCGACATCGCCGTCTACCCCGAACCGCAGGACCGCGCCGCCGCCCTCATGCACCAGCTGATCCGGGTGCCCGCGCTGGAGAAGACCAACGAGCTGTTCGCCACCGCCGTCGCCTACGCCTACCTGGTGGCCAGCGGTTGCTCGGTGGCGACCACGGCCCGTGAGGTGCGCAGCCTCGCCCGGGCCATCCGCGAGGGGCGGCTGACCGTCTCCGGGGTGGCGGACCGGCTGGCCGCCTGGGTGGTGGACGAGGCCGAGGACGAGGAGGTCAGCGGCGAGGACGACGACGACTCGGAATGAGGGGAGCGGGATCGGGAGGGCGGGCTCAGCTGGTCCCGGCCGCCGGCTCGGTCGGCTCGGTGGGTTCGGCCGGTGCGAGCGGCTCGGCGATCAGCGCGGTCGCGAACGGGCGGAAGCCCGCGCGACGGTAGATCCGGGCCACGTCCTCGTCGGCCGCGGACAGGAACACCGTCCGCACCCCGGTGGCCCGGGCGTGCTCGACCAGCGCCGCGGTGACGGCCAGCCCCAGCCCGCGCCGGCGCGCCGAGGGCAGCGTGCCCACGCCGGCCACCTCGGTGACCGCGCCGACCGGGTTGTGCTGACCCGCGCAGAGCGGAGTGCCGTCCTCGAAGGCCGCCGCCAGCACGGTGTGTCCGGAGGCGATCCGTGCGGCGGTCCGCGCCGCGGTGCCGTCGGACCCCAACACCTGGGCCTTCGCGGCGAGTTCCGCCGCTCCGGTGTCGCCCACGCCGGTGCCCGGCTCGTCGAATGCCAGGTGCGGGACGGCCACCGCGTGCGCGAGCGCCGGGTCGTCGGCGGCCAGCACCCGCACCGCCACGCCGTCGGCCGCACCGCCCGACGCGGGGCCCGGCACGCCCGGGGCGTCCTGCGGGCCCAGCACCAGCAGCGGGTGCTCGTGCACCGTCAGCCCCGCCTCCTCCACCGCCGCGCGCAGCAGCGGGTCGTGCTCGGCCACCCACTCGAACGCCTCCGGCAGGCCCAGCTCGCGCTGGCGGGCCAGCACCCGGCGGACGTCCTCGGCGGTGGCCGCCGGACCCTGGTGGCCCAGCGCCGGCCGGGCGTAGTACGGCCAGCCGGCGCCCTCGCGGACGAAGAGGCTGAGCGGTCCGAAGTCCTCCACGCGCGCGGCGGCGCGTGGAACCGCGTCGTAGTAGCGCTCGATCTCGTCGAGCAGGACCCGGTCGGCCTGGGCGGCGGAGGGGGCGGAGGGGGCGGAGGGGGCGGTTTCAAGATCGTCAAAGGTCACGCCGTGCATCCAAGCAGGCCTGCCCCGTTCATGCCAGGGATTTGCCGGCCCCGGCCCGGACCGCGGGCCCCGCGAGGGCGCCCGGAGCCCCGGAAGGCCGCCGGGCCCGGGCATTTCGCCGCGATTGTTGCCCAACGCTTACAGGCCGGGCGATCTTGTGGGCGGACCCCATGGCATCCTGGGGCTTTTACAGCTCTGCCGGACGGGGACGGCGGACGTCCGCGTTGGGCGAAGCGAGGGGGATGACCGGCTCATGAGGCTCTGCTTTCTGGTGGAGGAGCACTACCGGCACGACGGCATGCCGCTCGACGTCGTACGGCAACTCACCGCGTGGGGGCACCGGGTGGACGTGCTGCGCCCCGGCGACTCGCTGATGGCGATCTCCGAGGCGGTCCGCGCCGGGAGCCACGACGCCTGGGTGCTCAAGACCGTCTCCGGCGGGCCCGGCCTCACCCTGCTGGAGGCCGCCGCCGCGGTCGGCCTCACCACCGTCAACGACGTCCGCTCGATCCGCGGCGTCCGCGACAAGGCACTCGCCTCCGTCGTCGCCCGCACCCGCGGACTGCCCGTCCCCGTCACCTACGCGGCCGCCCGCTGGGAACGGCTCGCCGAGATCCCCGCGGCCGAGTACCCGCTGGTCGTCAAGCCCGCCGACGGCAGCTCCGGGCGGGCCGTGCGGCTCGTCCGCGACCCCGGGCAGCTCGCCGAGATCGGCCCCCTGCTGGCCGGTGAGGGCCTGCTCATCGCGCAGCCCTACGTGCCCAACTCCGGCACCGACCTCAAGGTGTACTGCGTCGACGGCGAGCTCTACGCCACCGAGCGGTGCTCGCCGCTCAACCCCGACCAGGGCGTGCGGGAGCGGCAGGTGCCGCTGCCCGCCGAGGTGGCGCGGATCGCCGCGCAGGTCGGCGAGGTGTTCGGGCTCGACCTGTACGGCGTCGACGTGCTGCTCGGCCCGGACGGGCCGGTGGTCGTCGACATCAACGACTTCCCGAGCTTCCGGCAGGTGCCGGACGCGGTCGCGCGGGTCGCGCGGGCGATCCTGCGGCTGGCCCGCACCGGCACGGCGGTCACGGCGCCCGCGGTGGCGCTGGACGCCGCCGGGTTGGATGCCGCCGGGCTGGACGCCTCCGTGGGCGCGGTCGGGCTCGGCGCGCGGGCCGTGCGGATGCCCGCGCAGGGCGGCGGGGCCGCCGTCGGGGTGGCCGGCCTGGGCGGCGTGGGCGTCGGCGGCCCGCTGTGAGGATCGGCCTGATCACCTCCGCCCCGGACCACCCGCTGCTCGCCGCGGCCGGTGCGCTGCTGACCGCGGCCGGCCACCGGGTCGAGGCGCTCGATCCGGCGGGGCGCGCGGGCGAAGGGCCGCTCGCCGACGTCTACCTGCTCAAGGCCCGCACCCCGGCAGCCCTCGCGCTCGCCCGGTCGCTGGAGGAGCGCGGCGCGCCCGTCGTCAACTCGGCCGCCGCCACCGAGTTCTGCCAGGACCGCACCGCCATGGCCGAACTCGCCCGGCGGGCCGGCGTGCCCTTCGCACCCACCCGCACCGCCGACCGTCCGGCCGTGCTGCTCGCGGCGGCCGAGGCGGGCGAACTCGCGTTCCCGCTGGTGCTCAAGAGCCGGCACAGCCGCCGCCACGACCTCGTCGCCAGGGTCGACGACCTCGCCCGGCTGCGCGCGCTCGCCGAGCAGTGGGCCGACGAGCCCGTCGTCGCCCAGCCCTACCTGCCGAGCACCGGCTGGGACCAGAAGCTCTGGGTCGTCGCCGGGCAGCTGTTCTGCACCCGCCGGCGCTCCGAACTCGCCGACCCCGGCCACAGCGGGCTGCCGCACGGCGTGGCCGGGTCGGGGCCGGGAGGCGGGTCCGTACCGGGAGCCGGGTCCGCGCCGGCGGACGGCTTCGGGCCGGCCGATCTGCCCGTCGAGCGCGCCCGGCTCGCCCTGCGGGTCGGCGAGGTGTTCGGCCTCGACGTCTACGGCGTCGACCTGCTGGACGGGCCGGACGAACCGGTCGTCGTCGACGTCAACGCCTTCCCGGGCATCCGGGGCCAGGCCGGCGCGCCCGAGGCACTGGCCGCGCTCGCCCTGCGGGCCGCCGCCGCGGGCACCCGGGAGCGGCCGTCCGTCCCCGGCCCGCGGGCGGGCGCCCCGGCGGATGCGGGACCGCCCGGCGCGGCTCGTTAGGCTGGCACCCCCGGCCGGAACACGCGACCGGGTCGCGAGAGAAGACGGACCCTTGCTGCAGGACATCGAGCCCTACCTGGCCTGCCCGCACTGCGCGCAGCCGCTCACCCTCGACGGGCGCACCCTGCGCTGCCCCGCCGGACACAGCCACGACGTCGCCAAGCAGGGCTACGTCAGCCTGCTCGCCGGCGACGCCCACACCGGCACCGGTGACACCGCCGACATGGTCGCCGCCCGCGGCGACTTCCTCGCCGCCGGCCACTACCGGCCGATCGCCGACGCCCTCGCCGAGGCAGCCGTGGCCGCCGACCCCGAAGGACTCGTCGTCGACCTCGGCGCCGGCACCGGCCACTACCTCGCCCACGTCCTCGACGCCCTCCCCGGCCGACCCGGCGCGGCCCTCGACATCTCCAAGTACGCGCTGCGCCGCGCCGCCAGGGCCCACCCCCGGATCGGCGCCGTGGTCTGCGACGCGTGGCGCCCGCTGCCGCTGCTGGACGGCGGTGCCGGGCTCGTCCTCAATGTGTTCGCCCCGCGCAACGGCCCCGAGCTGCGCCGTGTGCTGCGGCCCGGCGGCACCCTGCTGCTCGTCGCTCCGACCTCGCGCCACCTGCGCGAACTCGTCACCGCCCTGGGGCTGCTGTCGGTCGACGAGGAGAAGCAGCGGCGCATCGACGAGAAGCTCGGGCCGTACCTGACGCCGGCCGGGCAGCGCGAGGTGGAGTTCACGCTGCGGCTGTCCGCCGAGGAGGTGCGGACCGTGGTCGGCATGGGGCCGAGCGCCTGGCACACCGACGCGGACCGGCTGGCGGAGCGGCTCGCCGCGCTGCCGGACCCGGTCGAGGTGACGGCCTCCGTCACCGTCGCCGCCTACCGGCGCTGATCCGGTGGTGCGCGGCGGCGGACGGCGCTGAACCGGACCTGCGCGCCGCCCGTCGACCCTGCGCGGCGGCGGACGGCGCGGGCCCGGCCGCGCGCGCCGGGTCCACCCCGAAGGGATGAATCTGCCGGGCAGGCACGTTTCTGCCTCCCGACCGGCCGATAACGTCCGACGGGTGAACCGCGACGCCACCCGGCCCGCCGTGCCGGCCCACCCGCAGCAGCGCAGCCCGGACCCGGGCGAGCCGACCGTCCGGCGCCCGACCGTCGAGGAGATCCGGCTCACCTCCTTCAAGTCCTACCGGCGTGCGACGCTCCCGCTCGCGCCTCTCACGGTGCTGCACGGTCCCGCCGGCGTCGGCAAGTCCAACGCGCTCGACGGCCTCGCCGTCCTCTCCCGGCTCGCCCTCGGCGACGAGATCGGCGCCTCCCTCGACGGGCGGCCCGGCACCACCGGCCCGCTCGCCACCCGCCTGCGCGGCGGCCTCGACGGCTGCGTGCCGCACGGCCGCAACGCCCTCATCCTCGGCTGCACCGTCCGCTCCCCGGACGGGCCGATCGGCCTCGAAGTCGTCGTCCGCACCGACGGGCCGGTCCGGATCGCCCGGGAGCAGCTCACCCTCGACGGGCAGACCCTCGTCGAGACCGGCGAGCAGGACCTGCGCAAGTGCCGCGTCAACGTCAGCTGGCACAACGACACCCGGCAGGGCGACATCCGGGCCCCGTTCCCCAGCGGGACGCTGATCACCGCCCAGATCCCGCTGCGGGTCGCCGGCTCCTCGCCCGGCGAACGCAAGGTCCTCGCCGCCGCCGAACAACTGCTCACCGCGCTGCGCGAGGTCTTCCCCGTCCACCCGGTGCCCGCCCTCATGCGGGGCTGGGCGCGCCCCGACCCGCAGGCCCGGCTGCTCAGCACCGCGGCCAACATCTCCGCCCTGATCGCCCGGCTCAGCAACGAGTGCCCCCGCCGCTACGGGCAGCTGCTGCGCGTCGTCCAGTCCGCCGCCCCGCACCCGCTGCTGGGCCTCGACCTCGCCCACCGCGGCGGCGGCGCGGACCGGCGGGTGCTCGCGGTGTTCGACGAGGGACTGCTCGGGCGCACCGGAGCCGACCAGGCCTCCGACGGGATGCTGCGCTACCTGGCGTTCGCCGCGGTGCTGCTCACCGGCGCGGGGGTGCTGGACCTCGACGTGGCGGTCGAGGTGCCGTGGGCGCAGCGGCAGTTGACCGTGCTCGCCGACGACCTCGGGGCGGGGCTCGGCACCGACCAGAGCGCGTCGCTGCTCCGGCTCGCCCGGGACATGGCCGGGCGCAACCAGTTGCGGGTGCTCGCCACGCTCCAGGAGTCGGCGGCGGCGCGGGACGCGCTCGGCGGGGTCGGCGAACTGCCGCCCGGGGTGGCGGTGGTGGAGTGCCGACGCGATCCCGGCTCGGGGCTGACGGTGCTGCGGGCGGAGACGGCGCGGGTGCCGGGGCAGGCGGTGCGGGGTGGTTCGGCGGCCTCGCCCGTGCTTCCGTCGGCGCGGTCGGCATCGGATTCGGTGGCGGGTGGGGTGGCCGGTCCGGCGGTGGGTCCGGCGGTGGGCGGTGAGGTAAACCTGGACGGGTGAACGAACGAGAGACCGATATCCCCGGGCCCACGCTGGAAGAGCTGCGCCGGCGGCTGGTGGAGTTCGCCGCGGCGCGGCGCTGGGAGCCCTTCCACACGCCCAAGAACCTCGCTTCGGCGTTGACCGTGGAGGCCGGCGAGCTGCTGGAGATCTTCCAGTGGCTCACGCCCGAGCAGGCGTCCGCGGTGATGGCCGACCCGGACCGCGCCCACCGGGTGCGCGACGAGGTGGCCGACGTGCTCGCCTACCTGCTCCAGTTCTGCTCGGTGGTCGGGGTCGATCCGCTGACGGCCCTGGCGGAGAAGATCGAGCGCAACGAGTTGCGCTTTCCGGTCCCCGGAGCCCTCGCCGAGGAGGCCGACGTCAACCCGGAGGCCGCCTCCTAAGCCTTGTGGGGGACGGGAGTTGTCCACATCCCTCGGGTTGTCCACAGGTTTCCGATGTCCGCGTGCAGGTCCTTCCGTCCCGGCGCACTCTCTCACCGTGACCGCACGGCAGAGCGCCGCGCGGGTGACGGAAGGAGCGTTCGGCATGGAGGCGCTGCGACTGATCAAGACCGCCCGGCACGCCCTGGCGGAGACCAGGAACATCCCGGACGTGCTGGCCGAGGCTCGGCAGGCTGCCTTGCTCGCCGAAGCGGTGGGCACCCGGCTCGGGGGCTCCGAGTACGGCGAACTCTCGGGCCTCGGGCAGCTGTTGGCGGAGACGGCGCTGCATGCGGCGTGCTGCCTGGACCATGCGACGGGGGACGTGGCGGGGGCGTCGGCCTTCGGGCCCGGCAGCCGGGCCCGAAGGCTCGGCGAGCTGGGCGAGCTGGGGCCGATGCTGGACGAACTCGGCGGTCTGCTGCGGGACATCGGGGAGACGCTGGTGGTGCTGGCCTGCGGGGCGGACACCGAGAGCCTCTACTGGGCGTGCATCGACGGTGTGGATGCGGGAGCGGAGTGCACCCGCCTGGTCGCCCAACTGCGCGACGCCGTAAGGAGTATCGCGGGCGAGCGACCCGAGGAGGACGAGCTCGCGGAACGTTTACTGCTGCTCCAGCTCGACCCGCCGGGCGAGCGGGCGGAGGTGGTCCCGGCGCCGGTGGCGTAGCCCCGAAGGGCGGCGTGCGTGGCGCAGCGAGCGGTCGGCCGGACGCGGCCCCCGGCCACTGCATCCACCGGGCCTCCCCCTCGCCGGCCTGCCCCCGCCGGGGCCCCTGCCCCGGCGGGGGCAGCGGGAGGGCGAAACAACGAAATAGTGGTAGCGGGTGGGTTGGTGGGCGGGTGTGCGGGAGCGGGAGCGGGAGCGAGAGCGGGAAGGGCGGAGGGAGGGGGAGGGGGGAGGGGTGGGGGGGGGGGGGGCGCCGCGCGGGCCGGGCGGGGGGGGGGGGGGGGGGCCGGGGGGGGGGGGGGGGGCGGGGGGGGGGGGGGGCGGCGGTGCGGTTCGGGGAGGTCTCGGGGGACCCGGTCCGGGAGGTGATGGCCGAGCAC
>NZ_JBHVGL010000046.1:0-17065 GCF_042800875.1 Kitasatospora sp. NPDC057595
CCCGGGTGCCGCGCCCGGCCGCCGCCGAGCCGGCCGCCCCCGCCCGGCCCGCGCCGCCGTCCGAGCAGGTCGGCGGTGCCCGCCCGGCCCGGGCCAGGACCGCCGCCGGCGGGGCCGAGGACGGCTACCCCACGGACGAGTTCACCTTCGTCGACGACGAGGCGGAGAAGTCCGAGGACGTCATCGACTGGCTGAAGTTCGCCGAGTCCCGCAGCGAGGTGCGCGCCGAGCGCCGCCGCAAGCTGCGCACCCGGCTGATCGGCGCCGGCGTGGTCCTCGCGCTCGCCGCGGCCGGCACCGGCGGCTACCTCTGGTTCACCGGCGACGACGCGAAGAGCGCGGCCGGCGCCGCCGGACCGCGCCAGGTCAACGTCGTCCACCTGCGCGACCTCCAGGGCAAGGTCTCCAGCGCGCTGCTGGTCAACGACGCCTCCGGCCGCAAGGGCACCGTCCTGCTGCTGCCGGACACGCTGCGGCTGCCCGGCCCCGGCGACCCGCCGGTCACCACAATCGGCCAGGCCATGGACACCCTCGGCGCCTCCGGCACCCGCGAAGGCCTGACCACCGTGCTCGGCGCCCCGGTCGCCGGCACCTGGCGCCTGGACACCCCCTACCTGGAACTGCTGGTCGCCCAGCTCGGCGGCGTCCGGGTGGACACCAACGCCGAGGTCCACGACGGGGGCAAGCCGGACGGCAAGGTGCTCGCCGCCGCGGGCAAGAACACCCTGCTCAGCGGGAAGGCGGCGGTGGCCTACGCCACCCTGCAGAACGGCGGCGAGAACCGCGACGCCCAGCTCGCCCGGTTCGGCCAGGTGATGGACGCCGTGGTGCGCACCATGCCGGTCGAGTTCAAGGAGGCCAAGGACGACGTGCACCGGATGAACGCGGTGCTCGACCCCTCGCTGCCCGAGGACGCGCTCGCCGGGGTGCTCGCGCAGATGGCGCAGCTCGCCAAGGACGGCCGGTTCGGCACCAGCGCGCTGACCGTCAAGCCGGACGGCTCGCTCGACGAGGCCACCGCCGGCCAGCAGGTCAAGGAGGTGCTCGGCGGCACCGTCAAGGCCGCGACCAGCGGTGACGCACCGGCCCGGGTCTCCCTCGTGGACGCCACCGGCAACGACCAGGCGGCCGCCGCCGCCCAGGTCCAGGTGGTCAACGCGGGCCTGACCTTCGTGCCCGGCGGCGCCAAGGGCACGCCGCAGCCGGCCAGTGAGATCCGCTACACCGACGACGCCCGGCAGGCCGCCGCGAAGTCGCTGGCGACCAGCCTCAACCTGCCGGAGACGGCGGTCAAGAAGGTCACCGACGCGCAGAACGCCGACCTGGTCGTCGTCCTCGGCAAGGACTACGCGCCGCCGAAGACCCAGTAGCCCGGCCGCGGACGGGCGGGCGGCCCCGGAAAACGGTTCCGGGGCCGCCGGGACGGCGTGAGATCCTGGAAGGCGATCCCCGGCGCGCCGCGCCCGGGGCGCCCCCAAGCCGCCGAGCCGGAAGAACACCGTGACCGCCACTGAGCACAGCCAGGAACTCATCAACGTCGCCGCCCAGGCGGCGGCCGACAAGCTGGCCCACAACATCGTCGCGTTCGACGTCAGCGAGGTGCTGTCGATCACCGACGCCTTCCTGATCGCCTCCGCGAGCAACGACCGCCAGGTCCGCTCGATCGCCGAGGAGATCGAGGACCAGCTGCGCGAGAAGCTGGACATCAAGCCGGTGCGCCGGGAGGGCGAGCGCGAGGGCCGCTGGATCCTGCTCGACTACCTCGACATCGTCGTGCACGTCCAGCACTCCGAGGAGCGCTCCTTCTACTCGCTGGACCGGCTCTGGAAGGACTGCCCCGAGCTGGCGCTGCCGGAGGACGCCATCGCCTCCCGCAACCGCCCCGACGCCCACACCGACGCGGCCGGCAACGCCGTCGCCCCGGCCGAGGTCGCCCCGGCGGACGACTTCGGCGCCGAGGACTACAGCTGAGCCGGGACGCGCGGGGTCCGCGCATCGTCTTCTGGCGGCACGGCCAGACCTCCTGGAACCTCGAATCCCGCTTCCAGGGCACCACGGACATCGAACTGACCGGGCAGGGCGTGCTGCAGGCCCAGCGGGCCGCCCGGCTGCTCTCCGGCCTGCGCCCGGACCTGCTGATCTCCTCCGACCTCCAGCGGGCCCGGCGCACCGCCGAGGAGCTGGCCAAGGTCACCGGCCTGGACGTCGAGCACCACGAGGGGCTGCGCGAGACCTACGCGGGCTCCTGGCAGGGGCTGACCAACGCGGAGATCCGTGAGCGCCACCCCGAGGAGTACGCGGCCTGGACCCGCGGCGAGCCGGTCCGGCGCGGCGGCGGTGAGCTCGCGAGCGAGGTCGCGGACCGTTCCGTGCCGGTGGTGCTCGACGCGGCCGGCAAGCTGCCCGAGGGCGGCACCCTGGTCGTGGTCAGCCACGGCGGCACCATCCGCACCATGCTCGGGCGGATGCTCGGCCTGGAGCCGGTGCTGTGGGAGTGCTTCGGCGGGCTGTCGAACTGCTGCTGGTCCGTGCTGGGCCGCGGCGCGCGGGGCTGGCGGCTGCTGGAGCACAACGCGGGCACCCTGCCCCAGCCCGTCATCGGCGACGACACCTGAGATCCCCCGGGTGGGGGTGCGGAGGGGGCCCCGGAGAGCGGATTTCGCAGTTCCGGGCCTTTGCGGTTAGAGTCTTCCTCGTTCGCACGGAGGGAACGCGGCCCGGAAGGGAAGCGGGAAATCCGGCGAGTGAGGGGCTGTAGCTCAGTTGGTAGAGCGCTTGCATGGCATGCAAGAGGTCCGGGGTTCAATTCCCCGTAGCTCCACTCCGCACCCGGGGTCCGTGAGGGCCACGTGTGTCGCGGGGCTGTAGCTCAGTTGGTAGAGCGCTTGCATGGCATGCAAGAGGTCCGGGGTTCAATTCCCCGTAGCTCCACAGACTGTGGAAGGCCGTCACCCGATGGGTGGCGGCCTTCCGTCGTTCCCATTGCTCCCCGTGCGCGGGGGGGCTCATTCGGTGGGCCCGGTGCGGGCGTGGTCGCAGGTGGCGGTCCGGCCGCCCGGCCCCAGCGCCGCCAGCCGCTCCACCCGCGCGCGGTCCTCCGGCCCGTCCGGGGTGTAGACGGCGACGTACGCCTCCGGGATCCCGGGGATCGTCAGGTACGTCGCGTTCAGCCGCATCACGCCCACCCGCGGGTGCCAGAACACCTTCAGCGACGTCCGCCGCGAGGACACCTCCTGCCGGGCCCACAGCTCCCGGAACTCCTCGCTCGCCTCCCGCAGCGACTGCACGAACTCCTCCCACGCCGGCTCGCCGACGTGCCGCCCGTACGCGCCGCGCAGCACCGCGACCATCGTCGGCAGCTGCTCGGCCCGGTTCAGGAACGGGTTGCAGCACTCCGGGCTGGTCACCGTGCACCAGAGGCTGTTGAACCAGCCGTCGGCCGTCCGCGCCCGGCTCGCGGCGAACAGCGCCTCGTAGGTGGAGTTCCACCCCAGCACGTCGTACCGGCTGTTGGAGACCGCGGCCGGCAGCGGCACCAGCGCGTCCAGGATCAGCTGGGTCGACGGGTCCAGCACCGGGTCCGGGAACGCCGTGGGCCGCACCGCCACCCCGGCCAGCCGGAACAGGTGCGCGCGCTCGGCGGCGTCCAGCAGCAGCACCCGGGCCACCGCCGTGAGCACCTGGGCGCTGGCGTTGATCCGGCGCCCCTGCTCCAGCCACGTGTACCAGGTGACCCCGACCCCGGCGAGCTGTGCCACCTCCTCGCGGCGCAGGCCCGGGGTGCGGCGGCGCAGTCCGGGCGGCAGGCCGACGTCCTCGGGGGAGACCCGGGCGCGGCGGGCGCGCAGGAAGTCGGCCAGCTCGGTGCGCCGGCGGTCGCGCCGGCCGGCGGGGGCCGCGCCGGCGACGGGGTGCCTGCCGGCGGCGGGGGGTTTCCCGGCGACGGGGGGCTTGACGGTGCCGGGGGTGTCCACGACGGTCATACCCGCCATCGTGCCGCAGCCCCGCGGGCCGAAACAGGTGCTGCCAGTACCAGGATCCG
Source organism: Kitasatospora sp. NPDC057595 (assembly GCF_042800875.1). Taxonomy (NCBI): domain Bacteria; kingdom Bacillati; phylum Actinomycetota; class Actinomycetes; order Kitasatosporales; family Streptomycetaceae; genus Kitasatospora; species Kitasatospora sp. NPDC057595. The sequence goes on from NZ_JBHVGL010000046.1 coordinate 4,043, forward strand.
CAGACACTAACCACTGGTACCGGGCCGCCGTGAGGCTCGACGCATGACCGATCTCCAGACCCGGCGCCGAGCGGCCGGGGCCGCCCCGGCGGCCGGCGCCCCCGCGGTCCGGCCCGGTACGGCGTCCGTCGCCCGGCCCGGACCGCTGCTCGCGCTCGTCCTCGGCGGCCAGTTCATGGCCGTCCTCGACGCCGCCATCGTCAACGTCGCTGTGCAGACCATCCGCACCGACCTGCACGCCTCCGGCGCCGCCCTGCAACTCGTGGTGGCCGGCTACACCGTCGCCTACGCCGTCCTGCTCATCACCGGCGCCCGGCTCGGCGCCCGCTACGGCTACAGCCGGGTCTTCCAGAGCGGCCTGGCCGCCTTCACCGCCGCCTCGCTGGCCTGCGGGCTGGCCCCCGGCACCGGCTGGCTGATCGCCGCCCGGCTGCTCCAGGGCGCCGGAGCGGCCCTGATGGTCCCCCAGGTGATGAGCCTCATCCAGCGGACCTTCACCGGCCAGGCCCGGGTCCGCGCCCTGGGCCTGTACTCGGCCGTCCTCGCCGGCGGCATCGCGGCCGGTCAGGTGCTCGGCGGGGTGCTCGTCAGCGCCGATCTGTTCGGCTCCGGCTGGCGCCCGGTCTTCCTGGTCAACCTGCCGATCGGCGTGCTGCTGCTGGCGGCCGGAGCCCGGCTGCTGCCGAAGCTGCCCGGGGACCGCGACCGCGGCTTCGACGTGCCCGGCCTGCTGGTGCTCGCCGCCGCGATCGGGCTGCTCGTCGTCCCGCTGGTGCTCGGCCACGAACTCGGCTGGCCCGGCTGGGGCTGGGCGATGCTCACCGCGAGCGCGCTGCTGTTCGCCCTGTTCGCGGTCGTCGAGCGGCGGATCGCGCGGCGCGGCGGGCAGCCGCTGATCAGCGGGCGGGTCCTCGGCGCGGCCGGACTGCTGCCCGCCGTCGGCGCGGTGTTCATGATCCTGCTGGCCTTCGCCGGCTTCATGTTCTCCTTCGCCCTGCACCAGCAGTCCGGGCTCGGGTACAGCGCCCTGCGCGCCGGGCTCGACTCCGCTCCGGTCGCCGCCGGCTTCGGCGTCGCCAGCCTGTACTGGCAGCGGCTGCCCGGGCGCCTGCACGGCGTCCTGCCCACGCTCGGCGCCGGCCTGCTCGCCGTCGGCTACGTCCTGTTCGGCGTCCTGCTGCGCGACGGCTCCGCGGTCGGCGCGGTGGCGCTGGCGCTCTCCGCCGTCCTCGGGCTGCTCGGCGGCTGCGCCTACGCGCCGCTGGTCACCCGGGCGCTCGCCAGGGTCGCCCCCGCCGACGCGGCGGACGGCAGCGGGGTCGTGGTCACCGCGGTCCAGCTCGGCCAGGTCATCGGCATCGCGCTGGTCGGCTCGGTGTTCCTCGGCGCGGTCGACCCGCCGGCGTCCGCCGCCGACTCCGGCCACGGGCTGCTGCTCGCCACGGCCACCGTCGGCGGGGCCGTCGCGCTGGCCACCGGCTTCGCCGCCCGGGTGGCTGTCCGGGGCGCCGCTCGGGGTGCGGTCACCGGCCGGGCCGGGGCCGTCGCCGAGGTCCGGGAGGAGCGGTCGGCGGACGGGCCCGCGGGCGGGTAGGGGGCCGTCGCGGGAACGGATTCGTGGAGCACCCCCCGGACCGTGTAAAGTAGTCGATGTCGCCGAGGGAAACGGAACAAAACCCCCGGTGACATCGCAGGTCAAGGGGCTGTAGCTCAGTTGGTAGAGCGCTTGCATGGCATGCAAGAGGTCCGGGGTTCAATTCCCCGTAGCTCCACAGGAAACGAAGGCCGCCTCCCGTCACGGGAGGCGGCCTTCGGCGTTCGCGGCTTTTCCACGACCTCCCGGCGCACGCCCCCGGCGGAACGCTACCGTCGGATCCATGGCCGATCTGGAGCGCAGACGCAACGAGGAACTCGCCCGGATACTCCACCAGCTCGGCTGGAGCCCGGAGCGGCTCGCCCGCGAGGTCAACCTCACCGTCCCGGCCCGGCTCGCGATCAGCTCCACCGCCCCCTACAAGTGGCGCGACCGCGGCATGGTCCCGCGCAGCCCGCACGACCAGGCCGTCTGCGAGGTGCTCGGCCGCACCCTCGGCATCGCCGTCACCTACGAGCAGCTCTGGGGCCCGATGGGCGGCCACCGCGGTGCCAAGATCCTCTCCCCGCGCCTGCTCACCGACCCGTGGACCGCCGACACCGCGCAGACCGCGCTGCGCGAGACCGCCGCCGACGCCGGCCCCGTGCGCCTCACCGACCTCTTCCGCGGCGCCGACGTCGCCGAGGCCGCCCGCCGGCTGGCCACCCCGCCGCCCGCCCTCTCCGGCGACGGCGCGCTGCGCGTCGACCCGGCGCTGATCGGCGAACTCGCCGCCACCCACCGCAGCAAAGTGCGGCTGGAACGGTCCTGCGGCGGCGGACTCGTCCTCGGCCCCGTCCGCGCCGAACTGGCCATGGTCGCCAAGCTGCTGGAGCTCGGCGGGTACGACGAACCGCTCGGCCGGGCGCTGTACGGCGCGGCGGGCCGCCTCGCCCGGCTCGCCGCCTGGGCCGCCTTCGACCTCGGCCACGACGCCACCGCCCAGCGGGCGTTCGCCGCCGCGCTGCGCGCCGCCCACCTGAGCGGCGGACGCCGGGACGGGGTGGCGGTGCTCGGCGGCCTGGTGGTGCTGGCCACCTGGAGCGCGGGCGGGCGCGGGCTCGACGTGGTCACGGTGCTCGCGCAGGCGGTGGCGGCGGCCGGGGACGGGCTCGGCCCGGCCGACCGGGCGCTGCAGCTCGGCCGGATCGCCCGCGCCCACGGTCGGCGCGGCGACGCGGCCGGGCTCGCCGAGACGGCGGGGCGGGCGTTCGCGGAGCTGGACGGGGCCCCGGGCGGCGCCGGGGGCGTGGAGGGCACGGGGGGCGAGCGGCGGGCGGACCTCGCGGGGATGGTGGGGGAGGGGTACCTGTTCCTGGGTGAGCACGGGCGGGCGCAGGCGTTGCTGGCCGAGGCGGTGGGCGGTCTGGGGCCGGGCCGGGCGCGGGTGCGGGCGCTGCTGATGGTCCGGCTGGCCGACTCGCAGCGGCTGGCGGGTGACACCGCGGAAGCGGCGCGCACCGCGGACCGGGCGCGGGCGCTGGCGGCGGGGATGCAGTCGGAGCGGGTGGCGCGGGCGCTGCGGGGGATCGACGCGGCGTTCCGGTCGGCGGGGGACGGCGTGGCGGGGGCGGGTGCGGGTTCGGTCGGTGGGGGACCGGTGGGTGGGGCGGGGGCGGGCTCGGCCGGTGCATCGCGTGCGGGCGCGGGCACGTCGGAGGGGTCGTAGCGCCGGGTGGCGGGGCGCGGGGCGGAAGGCGCGTCGGCGGTATCCCCGGGGAGCGGCCGACCCCCTTGCGGTACCCTGAGCCCATGCGAACCGCGCGCCTGCTCCTTAGTCGGCCGCGCTGACCAGGACCGGCCACGCCCGAGGGCGGGGCCGGAGTCGGCGTGGCACCCCCTCCTGCGAGGGGCTTTTTTGTTTTCCGCCCGGGCCCGCCGCCCGGCGTCCGTCCGGGTCCCGTCCGGGTCCCGCCCGGGCACCCGTCCCGCCGCCGGCCCTGTACGCCGGTTCGCCAACTGACATCGATGGAGCTTGAAGGACCATGAGCGAGACGACCCCTGCGTCCGGTGCGGCCGACACCGCGACCGCGCCGTTCCGGTACAGCGCCGCCCTGGCGGCGGAGATCGAGTCCCGCTGGCAGGACATCTGGGAGAAGGAGGGGACGTTCCACGCCCCCAACCCGGCCGGTGACCTGGTCGACCCGGCCGGCGCCGACGTCGCCGCGAAGCCGCACAGCTTCATCATGGACATGTTCCCGTACCCGTCGGGCGCCGGCCTGCACGTCGGCCACCCGCTGGGCTACATCGCCACCGACGTCTTCGCCCGCTACCAGCGGATGAACGGCTACAACGTCCTGCACACCCTGGGCTACGACTCCTTCGGCCTGCCCGCCGAGCAGTACGCCGTGCAGACCGGCACCCACCCGCGGGTCTCCACCGAGGCCAACATCGCCAACATGCGCCAGCAGCTGCGCCGGCTGGGCCTGGGCCACGACCCGCGCCGCTCGATCGCCACGATCGACCCCGAGTACTACCGCTGGACGCAGTGGATCTTCCTGCAGATCTTCGACTCCTGGTACGACGAGCAGGCCGCCAAGGCCCGCCCGATCGCCGAGCTGGTCGCCGAGTTCGAGAACGGCGGCCGTGAGGTCCCCGGCGGCCGCGCCTGGTCCGAGCTGAACGGCGCCGAGCGCGAGGACGTGCTGGGCGAGTACCGGCTGGCCTACGCCAAGGAGGTGCCGGTCAACTGGTGCCCCGGCCTGGGCACCGTGCTGTCCAACGAGGAGGTCACCGCCGACGGTCGCTCCGAGCGCGGCAACTTCCCCGTCTTCAAGTCCAACCTGCGCCAGTGGATGATGCGGATCACCGCCTACTCCGACCGGCTGATCTCCGACCTGGACCTGCTGGACTGGCCCGAGGCGATCAAGCTGCAGCAGCGCAACTGGATCGGCCGCTCCGAGGGCGCCCGCGTCGACTTCTCGGTCGGTGGCGTGGGTGACGGCGGCGTCGGCGGCGACCGGAAGATCACCGTCTTCACCACCCGCCCCGACACCCTGTTCGGCGCCACCTACATGGTCCTGGCCCCCGAGCACGAGCTGGTCGACACGATCGTGCCCGCCGCCTGGCCCGAGGGCACCCGCGAGGCGTGGACCGGCGGCGCCGCCACCCCCGCCGAGGCCGTCACCGCCTACCGCGCCGCCGCGGCCGCCAAGTCCGACGTCGAGCGACAGGTCGAGGCCAAGGTCAAGACCGGCGTCTTCACCGGCGCCTACGCCGTCAACCCGGTCAGCGGCGAGCCCGTCCCGGTCTTCATCGCCGACTACGTGCTGATGGGCTACGGCACCGGCGCCATCATGGCCGTCCCCGCCCACGACCACCGCGACTTCGCCTTCGCGCGCGCCTTCGACCTGCCGATGCGCTGCGTCGTCGAGCCCACCGACGGCCGCGGCGAGGACCCGGCCGACTGGGACGACGCGTTCGACACCTACGACTCCGTCATCGTCAACTCGGCCCACGACGAGGGCACCGCGGACGGCATCGCGCTGAACGGCCTGAGCGTCGTCGACGCCAAGGCCGCCGTCACCGCCTGGCTGACCGCGCGCGGCATCGGCGAAGGCACCGTCAACTACCGCCTGCGCGACTGGCTGTTCAGCCGCCAGCGGTACTGGGGCGAGCCCTTCCCGATCGTCTACGACGAGGACGGCGTCATGCACGCGCTGCCCGAGTCGATGCTGCCCGTCGAAGTTCCGCAGGTCGACGACTACTCGCCGCACACCTACGACCCGTACGACTCCACCTCCACGCCGAAGACCCCGCTGTCCCGCAACGAGGACTGGGTCAACGTCGAGCTGGACCTGGGCGACGGCCCGAAGAAGTACCGCCGCGAGACCAACACCATGCCCAACTGGGCCGGCTCCTGCTGGTACGAGCTGCGCTACATCGACCCGTCCAACCGCGAGCAGGTCGTCGACCCGGCCAACGAGCGCTACTGGCTGGGCCCCACCGAGCAGAAGCCCGGCGGCGGCGCCGACCTGTACGTCGGCGGTGCCGAGCACGCCGTCCTGCACCTGCTGTACGCCCGCTTCTGGCACAAGGTGCTGCACGACCTGGGCCACGTCTCGTCCGTCGAGCCGTTCCACAAGCTGTTCAACCAGGGCATGATCACCGCCGACGTCTACCGCGACGAGCGCGGCTTCCCGGTGCCCGCCGCCGAGGTCGAGGAGCGCGGCGGCCAGTACTTCTGGCAGGGCGAGCAGGTCAAGCGCGAGGCCGGCAAGATGGGCAAGTCCCTGAAGAACGCCGTCGCCCCCGACGAGATCGCCGACGAGTACGGCGCCGACACGCTGCGCCTGTACGAGATGTCGATGGGCCCGCTGGACGTCTCCCGTCCGTGGGACACCCGCGCCGTCGTCGGCTCCTACCGCTTCCTGCAGCGGCTGTGGCGCAACATCGTCGACGAGACGACCGGCGAGCTGGTGGTGACGGAGGAGGAGCCGGACGAGGCGACGCTGCGTGCCCTGCACAAGGCCGTCGACGGCATCCGCGGGGACATGGCCGGGCTGCGCTTCAACACGGCCGTCGCCAAGGCGATCGAGCTGAACAACTACCTGGTCAAGCGTGGGTCCACGCCGCGCTCGGTGGCCGAGCAGGTGGTGCTGGCGGTCGCCCCGCTGGCCCCGCACATCGCGGAGGAGCTGTGGCGCCGGCTGGGCCACGGCGAGTCGCTGGCGCACACCGACTACCCGGTGGCCGACCCGGCGTACGTCGTCGACGAGACGGTGACCTGCGTGGTGCAGGTCAAGGGCAAGGTCAAGGCCCGGCTGGAGGTCGCGCCGTCGATCTCGGACGCCGAGCTGGAGGCGCTGGCGCTGGCCGACCCGGCGGTCGTCGCGGCGATCGGCGGGGCCGAGGTGCGCAAGGTGATCGCGCGGGCGCCGAAGCTGGTCAACATCGTCACCGGCTGAGGCCGCTGCCGGTGGCGGGGCGGGCGTTCCTTCGGGAGCGTCCGCCCCGCGGCGTCTTCGGGGGCGTCGGGGGAGGGGGCCGGGGGCTTGGGGCTTGGGGAGCTGGGCTTGGGGAGCTGGGCTCGGGGGGCTGGGCTCGGGGGGCTGGGCTCGGGGCTCGGGGTTCACCCCTAGTCGTCCCTGAACCCGCCCCTGAACTCCGGCCCGGCGGCCCTGATCGACCGCCCGCGGGGCGGCTGCCGGGGCTACGGTGGAACCCACGGTGGGCCGGCCCGCGTTGGGCCCGGTGGGGGCCGGTTCGGCTGGCGGAAGGTGGCGCGTGATGGAGATCCTCGGGGTGTTGCTCGTACTCTCCGTGCTGTTCGGGCTCGGGGTGGCGGTGCTCGTCGTCGTCGGACTGGTCAAGGCCGCCCGGGCGGTCGGCGAGAAGATGGAACGCCAGGAGGCCAAGGCCCGCCGGGCGGTCGAGAACGTCACGCTCAAGGCCAAGACCTACACCCAGACCGGCCCGCAGGGACAGATCTCCGCCGTCCGCCTGCGTCTGCGGACGTCGTTGGACGGCACCCGGCAGGTCCTGCAGGGCGCCGTCGCCCAGGACGGCCAGCTCGGCGAGTCGCTCGCGCTGCTGGCCCGGCTGGACGCCCATGCGGCGGAGCTGGACGGCGAGCTGCGGATGCTGGAGCGCGAGCCGGACGCCGGGCGCGTCGCGGCGAAGCTGCCGGAGCTGCGCGAGCGCGCCGAGCGGATCACGCGCTCGGCGGAGAGCATGCGCTGGGCGGCGCAGGACCGGATGCACCGGTTCGCGGAGGACGAGCTGAGCCGGCTGAGCCAGGAGTGCGAGAACGAGGCGGGGGCGCTGCGGCACTGGGATGCTGCTGCGGGTGCTGCGGGTGCTGCGGGTGCTGCGGGTGCTGCGGGTGCTGCGGGTGCTGCGGGTGCTTCGGGCGTCTCCGCTGCGGCGCGCGAGGCCGGTTCGGCCGGTGGGTCCGGTGCGGCCGCTGGGACGGGGACGGCGGGCGGGGCCCGGCCGGGGCTCACGGACGGCCGTGGCGGCCGGCCCAGCGCCGAGGACCTGCTCGGTCTCGCCGACCCGGTGGCCAAGCTGGCGCAGCGGCTGCGCAAGCCGTCCGCCGGACCCTCGGCCGGTTGAGCCCGGCCGAGCCCGATCGAGCGGCGACCCGGATGCTGCCCTCCGGCCCGGGTGGGGAGTAACCTCCGCCTCATGCCCGCCGACCTCGCACTTGTCACCGACTCCACGGCCTATCTGCCCCAGCACGCCGTCGACCGGCACGGGATCACCGTGGTCCCGCTGAGCGTCGCGGTCGGCGACGAGGTGCGCGCGGAGGGCGTCGAGATCTCCCCGAAGGACGTCGCGGAGGCTCTCCGCGGCAAGCACCGGGTCACCACCTCCCGGCCCAGCCCGGAGTCCTTCGCCGCCGCCTACCGGTCGGCCGCCGAGGCCGGCGCGCGGGGCATCGTCTCGGTGCACATCTCCGGCGAGCTGTCCGGGACGGCGGAGGCCGCCCGGCTCGCGGCGGCCGAGGCGCCCGTCCCGGTGCGGGTGGTGGACAGCCGGCTGGTCGGGATGGCCCTCGGGTACGGGGTGCTGGCGGCGGCCGAGGCGATCGCGGCCGGCGCGGACCTCGACGGGACGGTGGCGGCGGTCGAGCGGCGCACGGCCGTGACCAGCGGGTTCTTCTACGTCGACACCCTGGAGTACCTGCGCAGGGGCGGCCGGATCGGCGCCGCGCGAGCGCTGCTCGGCTCGGCGCTCGCGGTCAAGCCGCTGCTGCACCTGGACGGGGGGCGGATCGAGCCCCTGGAGAAGGTCCGCACGGCGTCGCGGGCGATCGCACGGTTGGAGGAGGTCGCGGTCGAGCGGGCGGGGGAGGGGGAGGTCGACATCGCCGTCCACCACCTGGCGGCGGAGGACCGGGCCGAGCCGCTCGCCGAGCGCCTGCGGGAACGGGTGCCGGGACTGCGCGACCTCTACGTCGGCGAAGTGGGGGCGGTGATCGGCGCGCACGTCGGGCCGGGGCTGCTGGCGGTGGTGGTCTCGCCCCGGTGACGGGTGCCGGGTTGTCAACGTCTGGCGCCCTTCCTCCCTCCTGAGGGTGAGCTTCTTTGTCCACAACCCCCGGGTTTTCCACAGGTATTCGGTAATCTCCGCGCCCTGTCCGGGCGGTTCCTACCGTGCTCCGCATGACGAGCATGCGAATCGGCGCACGCAAGCGCCACGAGATCCAGCGGGTCAACGAGACCGCGAGCCTGCGGATGGCGGCCCTCCTGCCCGAGGCCGGGGATCCGCCGGACACCGAGCCCTCGGTGTACGCGGCGCCGACCGACTCCGGTGCGCCGCCGCCGCTCGGTGCGCCGTCACCCGTTGTGCCGCCGCTCGGTGCGCCGTCACCCGGTGTGCCGCCGCCCGGCTGCCCTGCGCCCGACCGGGCCGCGTTCGATGAGGCCGTGCCCCTGCCCGGGCCGGCCGCGAGTCCGTGGGCGGGCCATGCGCTGACGCTCGACCGGCGGGCGGCGGTCGGCCTCCTCGTCCTCCTGCTGCTCACCGTCGGCTACGGCGTGCAGCACTTCTGGCTGGCACGGCCGCAGCGGGTCGAGGTGCCGGCCATCGCCGTCGCCTCGGTGCCGTCGGCCGCCACCCCGGGGCCGGGCCCGCCCGAGGCCGCGGCCGCCGGCGCGGCGGGCGGCGCGACCGCGAGCGATACCGGCGGCGCGGCGCCGGGCGCCGTCGTGGTGGTCGACATCGGAGGCCGGGTCGGCTCCCCGGGGGTGCACATCCTGCCCGGCGGCTCCCGGGTCGCGGACGCCCTGCGGGTGGCCGGTGGGCCGTTGCCCGGGACGGACACCAGGAACCTCAACCTGGCCCGCGTTCTGGCGGACGGCGAGCAGATCCTCGTCGGCGAGCCGAGTCCTCAACCGGCCACCGGGGCGGGCCCGGGGCCGCCGTCCGCCGGTGCGTCGAAGCAGCCGGTCAGTCTCAACCACGCCACCCTCGAACAGCTCGACACGCTCCCCGGCGTCGGCCCGACCCTCGCCCAGCGCATCCTCACCTTCCGCGCCTCCCACGGCGGCACGTTCCGCTCTCTTGACCAACTCCGGCAGGTGAGCGGGATCGGCGAGCGCACCTACACGGAAATCCGGCCGCTGCTCACCCTCTGACGGTCCGCCAACGCTGCCCCCTTCCGCTGCCCTGCCCGAAAGGAGGTGCCGTCATCGCCACCGCTGCCCCCACTCCCGCCCCCACTCCTGCTTCCACCCCTGCCGTCCCCGCCCCGCCTCGCTCGAACGACCTCCGCCTGCTGCTGCCCGCCGGTGCCGCCTGGGCCGTGACGGCCGCGGTCCTCGGCCTGGGCCCCGGGCACGCCTCCTCCCTCGCGGTGGCGGCGGGCGTGACCGCGCTCGTCGGGTTGGTCCTCTTCGCCCGCCGGGCGGGTGCGGGTGCCGGCCCGCTCCGCCGCCGGTCTGTCACCGTGACCCTCGCCGCCGTGCTGCTCACCGCTGCCGCCGCCACGGCGGCCACCCTCCTGCACACCGCCGACCTGCACCGCGGGCCACTGCCCGAACTGGCCCGCGCCACCGGCCCGGCACCCGAGGTCGGCGTCGACCTCACCCTCACCGGTGACCCGCGCGTGCGCGTCTCCCACGGCGCAGGCTCCGGTTCCGGCCAGGCACTGCTCACGGTGGACGCCGTGGTGGACCGCGTCGCCGTGCCCGACGGCGCCCTCCCGGGCAAGCCGGGCCCGCACACCGTCCGCACCCGCACGCCGGTCACCGTCCTGGTCCGCGGTTCGGACACCGGCGCGTGGGAGCGGCTACTGCCCTCGACCCGCCTCGCCGCCGAGGTGACGGTCCGTCCGTCGGGCGAACGCGGCGGCGGGTCGGCGGCGCTGCTGGTCGCACACGGCGAACCACGCACGCTCGCGCCGCCGAGCCTGCCGCAGCGGATCGCCGGGCGGCTGCGCGAGGGGCTGCGCGAGGCCACCGACGGCCTGCCGCCGGACGAGCGCGGACTGCTGCCCGGCCTCGTCGTGGGGGACACCTCGCGGCTGCCGGACGACCTCTGGGAGGCGTTCCGGGACACCGACCTGGCCCACCTGGTCGCGGTCAGCGGGGCCAACCTCGCGATCGTGCTGGGCGTGCTGCTCGGCGCCCCGGGGCGGGCCGGCACCGCCGAACGGCGCGGACTGGCCGCCCTGCTCGGGATCCCGCTGCGCACCACGGCGCTGCTCGGCGCCGCCGTCACCCTGGCCTTCGTGACGATCTGCCGCCCGGAGCCCAGCGTGCTCAGAGCGGCGGGGACGGGGCTGATCGGACTGCTGGCGCTGGCCACCGGCCGCCCGCGCCAGGCGGTGCCGGCGCTGGCGGGCACGGCCTTGCTGCTGGTCCTCCTCGACCCGTACCTGGCACGCTCCTTCGGCTTCCTGCTGTCGGTGCTCGCCACGACCGGGCTGCTGGTCCTCGGCCCGCGCTGGGCGGGCGCCCTGCGGGCGCGGGGCTGGCCGCACCACCTCGCGGGCGCGGTCGGAGCGACGGCGGCGGCGCAGGCGCTCTGCGCGCCGGTGACAGTGGTGTTCTCCGGGCACGTCAGCCTCGTCGGGATCCCGTGCAACCTGCTGGCCGAGCTGGCGGTGGCCCCGGCGACCCTGCTGGGCTTCGCGGTCCTGGCACTCGACCCGCTCTCACCCTCGCTGGCCCGGCTGCTCGCCGAGCCCGCAGCCGTCCCGGTCGGCTGGCTGGCCGCGGTCGCCCGGCACGGGGCGGAGCTTCCGGGCGGTCGGCTGTCCTGGCCGGGTGGATGGGTCGGCACGGTGAGCCTCGCCGTCGGCACGGCCGCGCTCTGCTGCGTGGTGCCGTCGCTGCTGCCCCGGCGTGCCGCCTACGGGGCCGGTGGGCGTCGACCTCGCGGGCGGCTCCGCTCGGTGGCGGTGGGCGTGCTGCTGCTCGTCCTGCTCGCCGTGTTGCTGCGGCCTCCGTCGCTGGCCCGGATCGCGACCGGCTGGCCGCCGCCGGGCTGGCGGCTGGTCATGTGCGACGTGGGGCAGGGCGACATGCTGGTGCTGCCGGTGGCGCCGGAGAGCGGCGACCCGCCCGACAGCGCGGTGGTGGTGGACGCCGGTCCGGATCCGCAGGACGCCGACCGCTGTCTGCGTGATCTGGGGATCACCCGGGTGCCGCTCTTCCTGGCGACGCACTTCCACGCCGATCACGTCGAGGGGCTGCCGGGCGTGCTGCACGGGCGACGGGTCGGGGTGGTGCAGGGGACGACGGTGAACGATCCGCCGGGTGAGGCCGCCAGGGTCGCGCAATGGGCGGCGCAGGCCGGGGTGCCGCTGACGCGGGCCGGTCCCGGCGAGCGCCGGTCGGCGGGGGCCGAGGTCACGTGGGAGGTGCTGTGGCCGGACGGAGAGGAGTCGAAGGCCGTGTCGGGTGCGAACAACGCCAGTGTTGCGCTGCTGGTGACCCTGGCGGGCGGTGTGCGGATGGCCCTGCTGGGCGATCTGGAGCCGCCGGCGCAGGAGGCCCTGTTGAGCAGACTGAGGACGGACGGGAAGGAGAGCAAGGTGGACGTGTTGAAGGTGGCTCACCACGGTTCGGCCCACCAGGACTGGGAGTTGACGGCGGCGTTGGGTCCCCGGCTGGCCCTGATCTCCTGCGGTGCGGACAACCCGTACGGGCACCCGTCGCCGCGCACGGTGGACCGGCTGCGCACGCTGGGTGCCACGGTGCTGCGAACGGACCGGATGGGCGACATCGCGGTGACGGGTGCCGACCCGAGCCGCCTCGGCGCCGCCGTGCACCCGCACGCCGGACACCCCGGCCCCGGCCCGCACCGTCCGAGGGCCACCCAAACGGCGAAGCCGGGTGCCACGCTTGCGGCGCGCGCCGGCCGAGGCCAGCGCGCGCCGCCCTGGTGACCCCACCTCTCCTTCCCGACCACTTGGGTGGATGGGGCTTGGGGTTGGGGGCAAGTGGTCGGGGAGGAGGGGAGGGGTGGGCTCGGGCCCGGAAGAAACGATTCTTCGCGCCCGGCCCGAGCGGTGCGCTCGGGCCGGGCGAACACCGAGCGGGCGTGGGTGTGAGCCGTGGAGGGCGGACCCGGGTGAGGGCGTGAACGACCTCATCGCGCTCCGGCCGAGGCCCGGAGCGCGATGAGGGACCTCTTCTTCGGCACCCGCTCTTGTGGGCGGCGGACCGGCTGCGCGCCGGCCACCGCCGGCGCGCAGCCGCAGCCGCTCTTCGGTGGGCAGGGGAGGGCCGGGCCGCGAGAAGAACGATTCCTCCCGCCCCGGCCTGAGTGCCCCGCTCGGGCCGGGCGAGCACCACAGCGGCCCGGAGACGTTCCGCAGGATGTCCGCCCGGGCGGTACGGGCGCACCCTCCGCGGGGGGGGGGGGGGGGGGGCGCGGCGGCCCCCCCCCCGCCCGCCCCCCCGCCCCCCCGCGCCGCCCCCCCCGCCGGGGGGGCG
>NZ_JBHVGL010000047.1:0-893 GCF_042800875.1 Kitasatospora sp. NPDC057595
AGCGCCGTCTCGGCGTACCACTCGTCCTCGAACCCGCCGCGACGAATCGTGCGCCGGCGGCCCGTGAGGGAGGGGATGTCGACGGCGAACGTCCATGTGCCGTGCCTCTCCTCGGCCAGGCGCGGACACGCTGCTCCGAGCTGGCGCCGGTCGGCGTCCCGGCACCCGCATCGACGGTAGACCCGGCCTGGCCGTCCTGACTTGCGCACTTCTTGCCCCTCCAGCGGTCATCGGTTCTTGATCGGCGCGCGGAGGTTAGCGGCGCAACCGGCCGGAGGCTCGTCTGCGACCACCATGCGATCACCAACGCCGAATCAGGCCCGTTACCTGCGGCTCGCGGTGAGGACCCGCACCTGGGCGGGCCGGATGTGCGGGAGGCTCCGGCTTGGCCTTTCTCGGCTGTTCGGCTTCCTCGGAAGGGAGTGCGGACGCCCAGATTCGCTACCGTGTGGAACCGGCCGCCGTGGGCGCGGTCGGACCGGCCGCCTTCGCGCGAGCGGACCATCCCGATCGCCTACACGTCCGTCTTCAACGACACCGGACACCCGGCGATCAGCGTGCCCGCCGTGCCCGCCGGGCCCGCCCACGGCGCCGCAGGGATGCCCTGCGCCGTCCAACTTGTCGCACCCCACCACCGGGAGGACCTGCTGCTCATGGCGGCGGCCCTGCTGGAAGAGGCCAACGGGGTCCGCAAGCCTTGAGCGCCACCGGAACGACAACCCCGTCGGACGGCTCGGTCCTCTCCGCAGGGCCGGACCACCAGGGCGACCCGCACTGCGGCTTGCGCCACTGAACGATCAGTGCGCCGTGCGCAGAGCGGTGGGGGGGGGGATTAAAACAACCCCGCCCCCCCCCAAAAACCCCACAGAGACACAAACCCCCACGAAACAAAA
>NZ_JBHVGL010000047.1:903-11726 GCF_042800875.1 Kitasatospora sp. NPDC057595
TTCTCCGCCCCCCCCCTATATCAACCCCCCCCCTTGGGGGGGCTGTTTTTTTTTTTTATAACCCACCGGCGGGGCGGCGCGGGGGGGGGCGGGTTATCAACCCCCCCGCCCCCACCGCTGCTCCCCGATCGGAGAGCGACCGCCCGAGACAGATAGCCGAGTACGGCGACAGCCCCGCCGGACAACCCATGATGATCGACGACCACCCCGACGAGTCCCAGACCCATCTGGTGGAGCCGATGGATGAGAACCCCAACCAGTACTGGCGGTTCCAGGACGTGGGCGGGGACCGCTACACCGTCGTCGGCGGCGGCCGGTGCCTGACCGCCACGGCCGCCCGGCAGCACGTCGCCTCCCTCCCGTGCGACGGGCGGAGCGAGCAGAGTGGCGGCCGGTGCTGGTCGGCGACGACGGCGGCGAGGGCGCGCCCGGCACGCCGAGGCGCAACGGGCTGTTGAAGCTCCGCTCCGCCGCGGGCAACGACATCGGGGTGGCCGGCGGGGCCACGGACCGGGGGACCCGTCTGTTGACCGGCGACCCGGCCGCGTCGACGGCCGCGTTCGTGAAGTACCAGGGCTCCTACTTGTACGCGCAGTGGTGCACCACCGCCACACTCGGCACCGCCGAGGCCGACGGCGGCCGGCCGTCGTTCGTTCAGCCGTCGTCCGTTCCGTCGGACGGGGAGGGCAGGGGCAGCAGGACGTGGAAGACGCAGCCCCGGTCGGGGGCGGTGTCGAGGGTGATGCGGCCGCCCTGGGTGGCGACCAGGGCGTGGGCGATGGCGAGGCCGAGGCCGGAGCCGCCGGTGGTGCGGTCGCGGGAGCCGTCGGTGCGGTAGAAGCGGTCGAAGACCCGTTCGCGTTCGGCGGCGGTGAGGCCGGGGCCCTGGTCGGCTACTTGGAGGACGGCGTGGTTGCCGACGGTGCCGACGCCGATGCGGATCGGGGTGCCGGGCGGGGTGTGGGTGACGGCGTTGCCGATCAGGTTGGTGACGACCTGGCGCAGGCGGGCCTCGTCGGCGACGGCGGGGGCGTTGGAGGGCTTGCCGCCGCCGGGGCCGGTGAGGGTGACCGGGCGGGTCTTGTCCAGTGCGCGGACGTCGCGCAGGGCGTCGGCGGCCAGGGTGCGCAGGTCCATGGGCGCGAGGTCGAGGGCGAAGGCCGGCTCGGTGCCGGGGCCGCCGGCCGAGGGGTGGGCGTCCTCGTCGAGGCGGGCGAGCAGGAACATCTCCTCGACCAGTCGGGCGAGGCGGGTGGACTCGGCGGCGATCCGGGTCATGGTCCGGTCGAGGTCCTCGCGGGTGGACAGTGCGCCCATCCGGTAGAGGTCGGCGTAGCCCTTGATGCCGACGAGGGGTGTGCGCAGTTCGTGGCTGGCGTCGGCGAAGAAGCGCCGGGTGCGGGATTCGGCCTCGGAGCGGGCCCGGAAGGCGGTGTCGATCTGGCCGAGCATGTGGTTGAGGCAGGCCGCGAGGTGGCCGACCTCGGTGTGCGGGGCGGCCAGTTCGGGGACTCGCCGGGAGTAGTCGCCGTCGGCGATGGCCGTCGCGGTCTCCTCGATCCGGGTCAGCGGGCGCAGGCCCGAGCGGACGGCGAACCAGCCGACGGCGGCCAGCACCGCCAGCAGCGCTGTGCCCATGCTCAGCGAGAGGGCGCGGGTCTTGGCGGTGGTGCGGTCGACCTCGTCGAGGGAGGTCGCCACGACGACGGTGCCCCGGGTGGGCGGCGGGTCCGGCGCGATGAGCTGGGCCGCCTGGGGGAGCGCGATGACCCGCCAGGCGCGGTCGCTCTCCTGCGAGGGCACGGTGAACGGGCGGCCCCCGTGGGCGAGGACTTCCGCGCGGTCGAGCGGCGGTAGTTCGGGGCCGCCGCCGGGCGGCGCGGGGCTCACGTCGAAGGCCCGGCGGGTGGAGCCGTCGTAGTTCAGGTAGGTGACGGTGGTCTCCCCGAGGACGCCGAGGGCCTGCACACCGGTCGGGGTGCCGGCGCCGTCGGGCGGCGAGAGGTGGGCGGCGATCTGCCCGGTCAGGGCCAGCCGGTCGTCGACCCGGTCCTGGAGGTAGCCCTGCAGGGCGCCGGCGACCAGGGCGCCGGTGCCGAGCAGGCCGACGGCGACCAGGGCGATGGAGAGGCAGAGCAGACGGGTGCGCAGCGACAGGCCGCTCAGCCCGCGCCGCAGCGCGTGCAGTGCGCGGACGGCGCGGCGCTCCGGCGCCGGGGGCGCGGCGGGGGGCGGGGTCACGGCCGGGGCCCGCGCAGCACGTAGCCGACGCCGCGGACGGTGTGGATGAGCTTGGGCTCGCCCCCGTCGACCTTGCGCCGAAGGTAGCTGATGTAGGTGTCGACGATGCCGGCGTCGCCGCCGAAGTCGTACTCCCACACGCTCTGCAGGATCTGGTTCTTGGACATGATCCGTCCGGCGTTGGTCATCAGGAAGTGCAGCAGCCGGAACTCAGTCGGGGAGAGCCGTACGCTCTGCCCCGCCCGCGTCACGTGGTGGCCGTCCGGTTCGAGTTCGAGGTCGCCGACGGTGATCCGGACCGTCTGCTCGCCCCGGGTGCGCCGCAGCACGGCGTGGATCCGGGCGATGAGCTCCTCCAGGTCGAACGGTTTGGTGAGGTAGTCGTCGCCGCCGATCCGCAGACCGTGCAGCAGGGCCTGCCGGTCCTCGCGCGCGGTGACGAAGAGCACCGGCACGTCGCCGCCGCGGCCGGGGTGGTGAGCCCGGGGCTGGGCGCGCAGGCGGCCGATCACCTCGAAGCCGTCCATGTCGGGGAGCATGACGTCCAGCAGGACCAGGTCGGGGGTGCGCCGGGCCGCGAGCTCCAGGGCCTCCTGCCCGGTGCCGGCCGCGTCGACGTCGAAGCCCGCGTAGCGCAGCGCGGTGCGCAGCAGCTCCCGGACGGTGGGCTCGTCGTCGACGACCAGCAGGTGGTCCGGCCGGTCACCGGTGGGCCGGGCCGGGGGTGTCGGTGCCGCCATGGTGTGGATTGCCGCCTTCACGGACAGGGCTGGGTGGGATCCCCCCAGCATCACATGCTCAGGAGATCCGGCCGGAGGAGCCTCGGGAGGCGCCCGCCCGGGCCGGCGCCGGGGCGGGCGCCTCGCGCCGCGGCTCCTCGGCCGCGGCGTTGCGGGCGGTGGCCGCCGCGTCCCGGCGGCGGGCCCGCCGCTGCTGGAGGCGGATGCCGCCGTAGCCGGCGCCGGAGGCGACGGCGACCGCGGCGAGTGCGGACAGCCCCGGGGTTCCGTCGAGGCCGGCGGTCACGCCGCCCATCTCCCGGCCCATCACGCTGACGCCGATGCCCAGCGACGCCCGGGCCGCCAGCGGCAGCAGGAGGACCGGGGGGCCGACGGCGATGCCCAGCCGCATGGCGGTCTCGGTGTTCCGGCCGAAGACGGCCTGCGCCTCCTCCTTGCGGGTGCGCGCGGGGGTGCGGGCCGCCGCGAAGTAGCCGGCGAGCACCGCCAGGACGAGCGCGAACAGCAGGCCGACCAGCCACAGCGGCACGCCGGCGCCCGACCAGCCGGTGAGGCCGACGGACCGGTCGGCCGCCGCACCGCCGCCGCCCCCGCCGAAGCCGCCGAACATCCCGCCGCCCTCGGCCTTGACGCGCTGCATCCCCGCCCCCCACGGCGTGCCCAGCCCGGCGGTGAGCAGGACGACGAGCAGGTTCGGGCCGATCAGCAGCAGCGCCCCCGCCGCTTTGGCCGCCTGCTCGCGGCCGCTCAGGGAGGCGAGGCCGGCCAGCAGGGCGAGGGCCAGGACCGAGCAGCACAGCACGCCCGCGATCCCGCTCAGCGCGGACGTCACGGCGTGCCACGACCTGCGGCCCTGCCCGAGGGCGAGGTGGCGGGAGAGCGTCGTGCGCCGGGCCGCGAGGCAGCCGAGGCCGAGGACGACGCAGACCCACAGCAGGCCGGAGAAGACGGTCACCGCGACATCGGTGCCGAAGGCCACCGAGGACAGCGAGTCGGCGAGGCCGCCACCGTCGCCGCCGAGGCCGCCGAACCCGCCGCCCAGCCCGCCGAAGCCCCCTTCGCCGCCGCCCTTGCCGAACCGGTCCGTCACGCCCTCGGGCAGCGTGGCCGTGCCGTGCGCCGTGCCGGCCAGCAGGGGGAAGACCACGGCGGCCGCCGCCAGCGCGCCGCCGAACCGCGCCCACAGCAGCTCCGAGGCGGGCTGCGGCCGCCGGTACAGGGGCCGGAAGAAGCCCAGCGCGAGTACGGCGGTGCCCAGGAAGGTCACGCCCAGGGGCATCATTGAGACCGTGCCGGTCAGCCCGAGGTCCAGGCCGCCGAGCATCCCGCCGAGGCTGCCCTCGTCGAGCCCCGCGTCGTTACCCGACCCGTCGGAGGGCATCGACTCCAGGGTGATCCCCCCGCCGAACGCCATGCCCACCACCGCCGGGACCAGCCGGGTGGCGGGCGCGATCGGGCCGGCGCCGAGCAGGACCAACGCCGCCCAGACGGCGGCGGCCATCGCCACGGCGGCGGCCACGGTGGCCAGCGCGCCTTCGAGGGCGTTGCGCCAGAGCGCGCGGGCGGTGGCGGGGCGCGCCGCGGCGGGGCGCGATCGGGCGGCGGGCATGAGCGGTCTCCTTGGGACGGGGGTCGAGGGTGGGACGGGGTGGTCGAGGGCGGGCGCGGAGCGGGCGGCTCAGACGGCGGGCGGACGGCCGGCGGCGCTTCCCAGCGGCTCGACGGCGGGCTGCGCCTCGGACGCGCCCGTCGCCTGCGGGGCCTGTTCGAGCCGCGCGCCCTCGACGTCGAGGTCCGGCAGCACGCGGTCCAGCCAGCGGGGCAGGCTCCAGGCGTGCCGGCCGAGCAGTGCCAGCACGGCCGGGACGATCGCCATCCGGACGACGAACGCGTCGAAGAGGACGGCCGCGGCGAGGCCGAAGCCGATGGTCTTGAGCATCTGCTCGTCCGACCCGAGGAAGGAGCCGAACACCGCGATCATGATCACCGCGGCGGCCGTCACCACGCGCGCGCTGTGCTCGAACCCGCTGACCACGGCCTGCTTCGGCGTCCGCCCGTGCACAAAGGCCTCGCGCATCCGGGTCACCAGGAACACCTCGTAGTCCATGGCGAGGCCGAAGACAACGCCGACCATGAAGATCGGCATCATCGACATCACCGGCCCCGGCTCCGTGACGCCGACCAGCTCCCCCAGCCAGCCCCACTGGAACACCGCGACCACGGCGCCCAGCGAGGCCAGCACCGACAGCAGGAAGCCGACTGCGGCCTTGAGCGGGACGAGTAGGGAGCGGAAGACGGCGATCAGCAGCAGGAACGCCAGGCCGACCACGAGCGCCAGGTAGGGGAGCAGCGCGTCGGACAGCTTCTGCGAGACGTCCCCGTTCATCGCGGTCGGCCCGGCGACGAGCACCCGGGCGCCGCTGTCGCCAGCGAGCGCCGGATCGCGCAGCGCGCGCACCAGCTCGCCGGTCCGCGCGCTGCCCGGCGCAGTGGTCGGCACGACGGTCAGCACGGCGGTGTCCCCGGACCCGCTCGTCCTCGGCTGCCCGACCGAGGCCACGTCCGCCCGGTCACGGATCCGCTCGGCGACGCCCTGCGCCGCGGCCTCGGCACCGCCGTCCGCCTGGACGACCACGGTCAGCGGCCCGTTGTAGCCGGGGCCGAAGCCCTCGGCGACCAGGTCGTAGGCGCGGCGCTGGGTCGTCGAGGCGGGCTTGCTCTCATCGCCCGGCAGCCCCGTCTCCAGCGAGGCCGCCGGGACGGCGGCCACTGCGAGCAGCACGACCCCGCCCAGCAGGACGGCCACCGGGCGCCGCATCACCAGTCGGGCCCAGCGCACGCCCAGCCCCTCCCGGGGCTGCCCGGAGCCGTCCGCCCCGCGGCGGCGCCGGCGCGGCGGGCCGATCCGGCGCCCGCAGATCCCCAGCAGGGCGGGGACCAGGGTGACGGCGATCAGCACCGCCAGCACCACCGTGCCGGCGGCGGCCAGGCCCATCCGGGTCAGCAGCGGGATCCCCACCACGCCCAGCCCCGCGAGGGCGATCACCACGGTCAGGCCGGCGAACACCACCGCCGACCCCGCCGTCCCCACCGCGCGGCCGGCCGCCTCCGTGCGGTCGCGCCCACGGGCCAGCTCGGCGCGGTAGCGGGAGACCACGAACAGGGCGTAGTCGATGCCGACGGCCAGGCCGATCATGGTGGCGAGCCCGGTCGTGG
Source organism: Kitasatospora sp. NPDC057595 (assembly GCF_042800875.1). Classification (NCBI taxonomy): domain Bacteria; kingdom Bacillati; phylum Actinomycetota; class Actinomycetes; order Kitasatosporales; family Streptomycetaceae; genus Kitasatospora; species Kitasatospora sp. NPDC057595. Next base: position 7,101 of record NZ_JBHVGL010000047.1, read on the forward strand.
TCGAGCCCAGCCCGAGCGGTTCGGCCAGCACCCGGATGGCCAGCCCGCTGACGCCCACCCCGAGCACGGCCGTCAGCAGCGGAAGGCCGGCCGCCAGCAGCGAGCCGAACGTCACGACCAGCACCACGACGGCCACCGCCAGACCCAGGGCCTCCGAGGAGCGCCCGCCGGGCGTCGCGCTGACGGCGCTGCCGCCGACCTCGACGGACAGCCCCGGAGTGCGCGCCCCGTCGACGGTCGCCATCAGCGCCTCGCGCGAGCCGTCCTCCAGCTCCGTGGCGGGCACCCCGTAGGAGACCTGCGCGTAGGCGGTGGAGCCGTCCTCGCTGACCGACCGGGCGGTGAACGGGTCGGTGACCCGGACGACCTGCGGGTCCCCGCCGAGGGAGCGCACCGTCTCCCCGATCGCCTCCCGCGCCCCGGCGTCGGTGACCTTGCCCTCCTGGGCGCGGAAGACCACCCGGGCCGTCGCGCCGTCGGCGTTCGCCTCCGGGAAATCGGCCTTCAGCACGTCGTAGGCCTGCTGCGCCTGGGTGCCGGGCATCGAGAAGTCGTTGGGCGGCGGGGCGGGCGCGCGTCCGGCGAGCACCCCCGCTCCCAAGAGCAGTCCCACCCAGAGCAGGGCGACCAGCCAGCGCCTCCGGAAGGAGAACCGGCCGAGCCCGGAAAGGAACGTGGCCACAGTGAGGGCTCCAAGTCAGATCGAGGCGGTCGGGAGACCGCACCGAGGCTGTCAGCGCTCTCTGACCGTCCTCGAAGAGAACCTGTGAGCCCTCTGAGAACTCCGCCCGTCCGCGTCGGCCCGCCGCTACCCGACCAGTCCGGGCTCCCGACCACCCGGCCGATATTCACAGGAGCCTCTACGGCGGGCGTCCCGGCCGCTCCCGGGGCGGGGAGCAGCAGCGGGCCGAACAGGATGAGCACGCCCGCGACCGCGATGGCGGTGCGGGGCCCGGCGACGGCGAGCCAGCCCGCCGAGCGCGGTCAGGACGGCGACGGCCGCCTGCTGGCCGATCGACCAGGCCGCCAGCGTGCGGGGCGACCAGCTCCCGGGGCGTGCGTTCGAGCCGGTAGGTGGCGAGCACCGGGGTGCAGAGGCTCATGTTGACGGTGATCGCCAGCTCGACGGCGAGCACCGTGACCAGGCCGACGACACCGGGGCGGACGAAGGCCAGGCCGGGCAGCCAGACCGCGCGCAGCGTGGCGTGGCACCGCGAAGGCCTCGGCCAGGGCGTCTCTCCCGGTGGGGAGACTTCAGGACTGCTCGGCCGGTGGGGCCGCCTCGGACGGTCATCACCACGCCGTACTGCGAGTCGAGGACGTTCTCCACGCGCAGGTCCCAGCGATTGCCGGGTCGGCCTACCGTGTCGTCGACGGAGCCCAGCCAGGCGCGGCCGGGCGCGGTATAGGAGGTGCAGCGGACGAGGGCGTCCGGCAGACGCAGTCGAGGGCGAGTGAAGGCGTGCCTTCGGTGGCGGTCGCCGGTGCGCTCGCGGCCGGCCGCACCACCGGCCCCTGCAGGGGGTGTGGAGGGTGCCGCGTGGGGCGATGGGGTTCGTGGCCCGGCCTGGGAGGCGGCCCGGGACGGGCCCTCGGGAGACGGGGGTTCGCCGTGGGTGAGGTCAAGACCAGGCGATCAACTCGCCGTTCATGGTGAAGCCCAGGATGAGGGAGAGGGTGATCCGGCGCCCGCCTTCTGAGTTGTGGACCTGGTGGAGGTTGCGGCAGTCGAAGAAGACGCCTTCGCCGGGTTCGGCCAGCACGGTTACCGAGGGCGCGTCGGCGGCGGTTTCGGGGGACCAGCCATAGCCGTCCTTGCGGGTGTCGTCGGCGGGGATCCAGCGATGCCGTCAGACGGTCAGCGCACCGCCGTGCTCGGCGGCGGTGAGGTGCAGGTTGAAGGCGGGCTGCACGAGGGGCTCGTCGTTGATGTGGCCGGGGAACTCCCGCACCACCTCGTCGTAGTGGATCTTCGAGCTGGTTGGGAACTCGCGGAGGATGCCCACGTGCAGCGGCCGTCCTCCGATCGTCGCGGGGCGCACCGTGACAGGTTGGGCGTCCGGACGATCGCGCAGGTGTCGGCGGCCAGCCTCTACAGAGCCTCCCGCAGCTCTCCTTCCGCAGCGGTCTCCGCCGCGAAAATCGCCTCGTCGCTGTGCCGGGCCAGCGTCATGGCCGTCATGGGTTCTCCTTCTCGGGGGCGGAAGAACGGGACCCTTCACGTGGGTCCCTGTGGTCGCGGCGGCGGCCAGGTCACGGCTTGGGGGCACGGCGGAACCAGGCTCCTCGCCTCCTCAGCGCACGGACGTCGCGCGTCTGCCCGGCCGTCAGTGCGCGGGGTAGGGCCGCGGTTGTCCGGGACTACCGCCGTGCGGCCGCCTCGGAAACCTTCACGACATGCAACGCAAAAGAATCATATGATCACTATAGGTAATGTTCGATTGTGGCCGTCCGGCCGGGCGGCATCAGGGGGAACGGCCCGAGGTGGGGCTTGCATGCCGCGAGTCACTTCCGCGGGTAGCCCGGGACGGATGGTGCGGCGGGGGTAGGGGAGTCGGGTGCTGCGGCGACGACGAGGCTATCCGGCACGCCCGGACTCCCAGGTCACGCACCGGGCCCGTCACGCCGCGTGTCGCCCGGCGCTTCCCGGCGAGCGGCGACGTGCCACCCCCATTCGGTTCAGGCCCGGGTGTCCGGGCTGGCCGGCGTTGCCCCGGCAGCGGCTGCTGGAGGTGCCCGCGGCGGTGTCCCGCGCCCCCCGGGCGCGCGGACCGTCGTGCGTCGGTGCCGGGCCTGGCGTCCGGGCCGGGCGTGGAGCTGACTGTCGCTGCGCCGATGGCAGCGGATCTCCCCAAAGGATGCGTTCGTCGGCTGCTGCGCTCAGCGGTCGGCCGGGTGGAGCACCATGGTCGCCGCGAGCACGGCGAGCGCGATCGTGCACGCCGCTGCCGTCAGCGCGCCGCGCGGGGACAGCGGACGCGGCCGCGACACCCCCACCCCGAGCACGCGTCGATGAGCCGTGCGCAGGAAGCCCAGCCAGGTGAGGGCGATCAGCGGAACCACCGACAGCGGGACCTGTTTGACCGCCAGCAGCGCCGCCACCGTGTACGACAGCGTCGTTCGCCGCCAGGCCAGCCGGGTGCGCTCGGGCTGGAGTCCGGGGTCCCGTCCCTCCGTCGTCACGGACCCTCCCAGCCGAAGAGGACCACCACCGCCATCGTCACGGCCACGGTCGCCACGCCCAGGCCGAGCACCGTCGGGAACCGCGAGATCGGAAGGTTCTTCCCGAGCCGCATCGCCCGCTCGCACCGCACCCAGTGGTTGACCGCCCGCAGTGCGCAGAGCACCCCTGCGGCCAGGAGCGCGAGCGCCAGTCCGGCGCGGACGCCCCGGGCCAGCTCCGGCAGGAACTGGTCGACGGCGAACCCGCCGCCGATCAGCGCCAGCGCCGTCCGGATCCAGGCGAGGAAGGTGCGCTCATTGGCCAGCGAGAACCGGTAGTCGGGGGTGTCCCCCTCGTCGTGGATGCCCTGCGGCGCGAACCACAGCCGCAGGGTCCGTATGCGTTCGTTCATGGGGAGACCGTGCGGAAACCGGCGTTGGCCATGGACGAGTCGGGGGTGTTCGAGGTTCGGGCCGCGTTGCGGTAGCGGTTGCAGTAGCTGTCGTGGCAGAGGAAGGACCCGCCTCGCATGACCCTCGGCGCATGGGGCGCCGGGCCGGCCGGGCCGGCGGGATCGTGCACGGTCCCTGCCGCGAGGTCCCGGGTGTAGGTGTCCACGGCCCACGCGTCGGCGCACCATTCCCAGACGTTGCCGACGGTCTGCCAGAGTCCGTAGGCGTTGGGGGAATACGTGCGCACGGGTGCCGTGGTGAGGAAGCCGTCGTCCATCGTGTTCTCCGCGGGGAAGGCGCCCTGCCAGATGTTCAGCCGCCAGCCCGCGCGTTCGCCCTCCTGCGCGCCGAGGTCGTCGCCCCAGGGGTAGCGCCTGCCGTCGAGTCCGCCGCGCGAGGCCGTCTCCCACTGGGCTTCGGTGGGCAGGGCGCGGCCGGCCCAGGCGCAGTAGGCCTGGGCGTCGTTCCAGGAGATGTGGACCACGGGGTGCTCGTCCAGCCCCTCGATCGACGATCTCGGGCCGCCCGGGTGGCGCCAGTCCGCGCCCCGGACACCGCGCCACCACGGGGTCTGCGGCGGCTGCCCGAGGATGTCGCGGGGGTCGGCGGCGAGTGCGAGGTGGAAGACGGCGGAGAAGCCGAAGGTCTCCGCTTCGGTGCGGTACCCGGTCGCGGCCGCGAACTTCGCCCAGTCGGCGTTGGTGACGCTGGTCGTGTCGATGTCGAAGGCGGTGAGGGACACCGGGTGGACGGGGGTCTCGCCGTCGGCCGGTGCGCCGTCGCCGTGGGCGTCGCCCATCCGGAAGGTCTGCGCGGGGATGTGCGCCTGCGGGACGGTGTGCGCGGACGGCCCCGCCGGCCTCGGGTGCCCAGCCGGGGGCGGGGGGACGGCGGGCCCGGTGGCGCGCTGGGGGGCGCAGCAGCCGGTGCGGTGCTCGGGTCGGTCCATGGTGCTTCCTTGCGGGGGGTGTGGGCCGCGACCGTGGCCCCGCCCGGGGCCACGCACGGGCA
>NZ_JBHVGL010000048.1:0-8732 GCF_042800875.1 Kitasatospora sp. NPDC057595
GCGGTTCCTTGCGGAACCAGTACCCCCGACCGGATTCGAACCGGCGCTACTGCCGTGAGAGGGCAGCGTGCTAGGCCGCTACACAACGGGGGCTTTCCAGGCGGTTCCTTGCGGAACCAGTACCCCCGACCGGATTCGAACCGGCGCTACTGCCGTGAGAGGGCAGCGTGCTAGGCCGCTACACAACGGGGGCTTGATCTTGAGTTGTACGGTCCGGATGGACCGCGGTACTGCGCTGGGGTACCAGGACTCGAACCTAGACTAAATGAACCAGAATCACTCGTGCTGCCAATTACACCATACCCCACCGGAGTTGAACCCTTGTCGGGCCGCACTCCAGCTCGCGCCTCCCGCTCCGGCTCCGGCGTGGGGCTTTCGCTCCCTCGCCGTTGCCCTCCCGGGCGGCGCAGAAAGAACATTACCCGACGTCCGCCCCCGCTCCAAAATCGATAACCCCAGGCAGCGGGCAGGGGGCCGTCCGGTGACGTCCCGGGAGGCCGCGGGCCCGGCCGGTGACCGGGCCCGCGGGCGGGTTCAGGCCGCCGGGAGGGCCGCCAGCGCGGCCGTCAGCCGGCGCAGCGTCTCGGGGCGCCCGAGCAGCTCCATCGACTCGAACAGCGGCGGGGAGACCCGTCGGCCGGTCACCGCCACCCGCAGCGGGGTGAAGGCGAACTTCGGCTTGATGCCCAGGCCCTCCACCAGTGCCCCGCGCAGCGCGGCCTGGATCGGCTCCGGGGTGAAGTCGCCGAGCTCCTCCAGCGCCCGGACGCTCGCCTCCAGCACCGGCCGGGCGTCCGCGGTGAGCACCTTGGCGGCGTCGTCCGGGTCCACGGCGAAGTCCTCGGGCGCCACGAACAGGAAGCCGGCCATGCCGACGATCTCGCCGAGCACCACCATCCGCTCCTGGGTGAGCGGCGCCACCTTCGCCAGCAGCTCCAGCTGCGCGTCGCTCGGCTCGGCCGGCAGCAGGCCCGGGGCCTGCAGATAGGGCACCAGGCGGCGAACGAAGTCCTCCGGGGCCAGCCGGCGCAGGTGCTCGGCGTTGATCGCCTCGCACTTCTTCAGGTCGAAGCGGGCCGGGTTGGCGTTGACCTTGCCGATGTCGAAGGCCGCGACCAGCTCGTCCACGGTGAAGACGTCACGGTCCTCGGCGAGCGACCAGCCCAGCAGCGACAGGTAGTTGAGCAGGCCCTCGGGGATGAAGCCGCGCTCCCGGTAGAGGTTGAGCGAGGCCTGCGGGTCGCGCTTGGAGAGCTTCTTGTTGCCCTCGCCCATCACGTACGGCAGGTGGCCGAAGCGCGGGGTGCCGCCGCCGCCGACGCCGATGTCGGCGAGCGCGGCGTAGAGCGCGATCTGGCGCGGGGTCGAGGAGAGCAGGTCCTCGCCGCGCAGCACGTGGGTGATGCCCATCAGGGCGTCGTCCACCGGGTTGACCAGGGTGTAGAGCGGCGCCCCGTTGGCCCGCACGATGCCGTAGTCGGGGACGTTCTCCGGCTCGAAGGAGAGCGTGCCGCGCACCAGGTCGTCGAAGGCGATGGTGGCGTCCGGCATCCGGAAGCGCAGGATCGGCTCGCGCCGCTCCAGCCGGTAGACGGCGACCTGCTCGTCCGTCAGGTCGCGGCAGTGACCGTCGTAGCCCGACGGCTTCCCGGCCGCGCGGGCCGCCTCGCGGCGGGCGTCCAGCTCCTCGGTGGAGCAGTAGCAGTGGTAGGCGTGGCCGGCCTCGTGCAGCCGGCGGGCGACGTCCGCGTAGACGTCCATCCGCTGGGACTGGCGATACGGTGCGTGCGGGCCGCCGACCTCCGGCCCCTCGTCCCAGTCGAAGCCGAGCCACTTCATCGCGTCGAGCAGCTGCTCGTAGGACTCCTCGGAGTCGCGGGCCGCGTCGGTGTCCTCGATCCGGAAGACCAGCGTGCCGCCGTGGTGGCGGGCGAAGGCCCAGTTGAACAGCGCGGTGCGGACCAGGCCCACGTGCGGGTTGCCGGTCGGGGACGGGCAGAAGCGCACCCGTACGGCCGGCGCGTCAGCCACGCTTGACCACCTTGTTGGCGAGGGTGCCGATGCCCTCGACGGTGACGGCGACCTCGTCGCCGACGTTGATCGGCCCCACCCCGGCGGGCGTGCCGGTGAGGACGACGTCGCCCGGCAGCAGCGTCATGGCCTCGGAGATGTGCACGATCAGCTCGGCGACCGAGCGGACCATCTGCGAGGTGCGGCCGGCCTGCCGGAGCTCGCCGTTGACCGTGCAGGTGACGGCGAGGTCCGACGGGTCGAGGTCGGTCTCGATCCACGGGCCCAGCGGGCAGGCGGTGTCGAAGCCCTTGGCGCGGGCCCACTGGCCCTCGCGCTGCTGGACGTCGCGCGCGGTGACGTCGTTGGCGCAGGTGTAGCCGAGGATCACCTCGGGGACCCGCTCCAGCGGCACCTCGCGGCACATCCGGCCGATCACCACGGCGAGTTCGGCCTCGTGCTGGACGTCCGAGGAGAACGGCGGGTAGGCGATGCTCTCGGTCGGGCCGATCACCGAGGTGGACGGCTTGAAGAAGGTGAGCGGGACGTCCGGGACGGCGTTGCCCAGCTCGGCGGCGTGCGCGGCGTAGTTGCGGCCGACCGCGACGATCTTGTTGGGCAGCATCGGGCTGAGCAGCCGGACGTCCTGGAAGCGGTAGCTCTCGCCGGTCGGCTGGGGCTGGCCGAACGGGTGGCCGGCCAGGGCGTGGACCACCAGCGACTCGGGCCGGGCCGGGTCGCCCTCGACCACACCGAAGGAGACGCTGCCGGCGGCAGGGCTCCCTTCCCGGACGGAAAACCTGGCAATGCGCACGGCTGGGCTACCCCTCGCTTCGACGGACGTCCGGGGCGCGCCCCGGGCGCTGGCGGGAACCGCGGCCCCTTCGGCCCCGGCCCCGCTCGATCGCTGCCCAGGCTATCGCGTGGGCCCTGACCTGGCCCGCCGCACGACAACAGGCGCCGTCACCGGGGTGACGGCGCCTGTCGCGGCGTGCGCGGAACGCCTCAGTTCTGCGGGACGTTCACCGCCGGGGCAGTCGTCAGCTGGGTGCGGCGCGGGTTGGCGGTGGAGGCCGGCAGCTCGGTCGCGTAGGTCGCGACGTCCTCGGCCCGGCGGGCGCCGGGAATCTGGCCGAAGTCCTCGACCGAGGCCAGCGTCGTCCGGCGCGGGTTGGCCGTGGAGTGGCTGGTCGGCGTGGACTGGGCGGTCGTCGCCTGGGACATCTCGTCAGCACCTCTTGGTCGCGGCCGGGCGACCGACCACGATCGGCGACCGGCCTGAGTGATTCGGGGAGATTCTGGGCAGGCTGATCGGGGCCGTGCGCCGGATACAGCAAGGTTACGGATCTCTTTCCACAGTCACCGTGACCAAAGCTACACATTCATCTGTGATTTTCGTCACAAATCGCAGAACATATCTCTGATATCCGACATATCGCTTCATCGACCTTTACCGGCATATCGGAAATATCGGGCATACCCGAAGCTCCACCCATCACGTTGATCTCGGGTCGGCTTGGCATGTATCCGCCGAGTGTCCGAAAAAGGCGGTATTCCGGTCCGTTTGCCACACAGTCGGTGAGTTGTCGCGCGCGGTGAGTAGTGCCGTCCGATGTGCCCCGTCCGCCCTTGTTGGGATTCCCCGGCTGTGCTGGAATGCCACGGACCGTGGGTAGGGAGCTGTCCACCCCGGTGACCCGCTCTCCCGGACCGGCCGGGGGCGGATGGAAACTCGACACCGTCCAGACCGCGGCGACGCGGCGGGACGCCCGGTCCAGAGGTTGCGACGCCAGTGCAGGGACGTTTCAAAAGGGGTAGCGGCGCCGCGGGTGACCCGGAGTCGCGTGAGCCCGCGGCAGCCCCCCAGCAGGCGGCGGCCCCCGGCGGCCCGGCCGAACCGGCACCCGATGTGATCGGCCGGCCGGAGGAGGACGGCAAGGAGCGCAAGTCGACCCGCGGCAAGCTCCGCAGCTCCCTGACCCGCCGACGCGCCAAGGGCATGAGCCGCCTCGCCATGCGCAACTGGCGGATCCGCAGCAAGCTGATCGCGCTGCTCGCACTCCCGGTGCTGGTCGCGCTGGTCCTCGGTGGGCTGCGCATCCAGACCTCGCTCGAAACCTCGCAGCAGCTGGCCCAGATGGCCAACCTCTCCGACCTGGCCAAGAAGGCGACCGACCTCGCCAACGCCCTGCAGAACGAGCGGGACGTCAGCGCCGGCCCGATCACCGCCAAGCCCAACGCGCCGCTGGACGACGACATCGTCGCCGCCCGCAAGGTCACCGACGACCTCAGCCGCACCTTCACCGCGTCCTCGGACAAGTTCGAGAACCTCGAACTCTCCGGCGGCAAGGCGCTGCTCTTCCAGATCCGCAAGGACCTGAACTCGGTCTCCGACGCCCGCGGCAACCCGTACCAGAACAACCAGAACATCCAGGCGACGATCACCGCCTACGACGTGATCATCCGCGACCTGCTGTCGATCACCCAGGACATCGCGCTCGCGTCCAACAACCGCGAGCTGGTCCGCGCGACCCGCGCCCTGCAGCAGTTCTCGCTCGCCAAGAACTCCACCTCGCAGCAGCGCGCGCTGATCAGCGCCGCGCTCGCCAACCCGGGCGGCCCGGACCTCAGCCTGAGCGACGAGTCCTTCGGCATCCGGCTCAAGTCGTCCTACGACAACGCGCTGACCGGCTTCAACAACATCTACACCTCGCACGACCTGGACAACCTGCGCGGCCAGCTGAGCTACAACTCGGTGGTCGCCGCGGCCGACCGCTACGCGCGCTCGATCCTCCAGCAGGGCGGCATCCACCAGGGCGACGTCGTCAGCTACAAGGACTGGTACGAGCAGTCCACCGCCAAGATCGCCGCCGAGCGCCGGATCGAGTCCAAGCTCATCGAGGACCTCGACGGAAAGGCCCAGGAGCTCCAGTCCCAGGCCGACACCGAGGCCCTGATCATCGGTGCCGCCGTCGCGCTCGTGCTGCTCGTCGCCCTCGGTGGCGCCGGTCTGATCGCCCGCTCGATGGTGCGCTCGCTGACCCGGCTGCAGGCCGCGGCCGAGGACGTCGCCGAGCGCCGGCTGCCCGAGCTGGTCAAGACGCTCTCCGAGACCGACCCGCACGACGTGGACGTCGCCGTCGAGCCGGTCGGCGTCGACTCCGCGGACGAGATCGGCCACGTGGCCCACGCCTTCGACATGGTGCACAGCGAGGCCGTCCGCCTCGCCGCCGAGCAGGCCCTCCTGCGCGGCAACATCAACGCGATGTTCACCAACCTCTCGCGTCGCAGCCAGGGCCTCATCCAGCGCCAGCTGTCGCTCATCTCCGAGCTGGAGAGCCGCGAGGCGGACCCGGACCAGCTGGCCAACCTCTTCAAGCTGGACCACCTCGCGACCCGCATGCGCCGCAACGGCGAGAACCTGCTCGTCCTCGCCGGTGAGGACCCGGGCCGCCGCTGGACCCGCCCCGTCCCGCTGGTCGACGTGCTGCGCGCCGCCGCCTCCGAGGTGGAGCAGTACGAGCGCATCGAGCTCGCCGCCGTGCCGTCGGCCGAGGTCGCCGGCCGCGTCGTCAACGACCTCGTCCACCTGCTCGCCGAGCTGCTGGAGAACGCCACCTCGTTCTCCAGCCCGCAGACCCGCGTCCGGGTCACCGGCCACGCGCTGCCGGACGGCCGGGTGCTCGTCGAGATCCACGACACCGGCATCGGCCTCAGCCCCGACGACCTCGCCGAGATCAACGAGCGCCTCGCCAACCCGCCGACGGTGGACGTCTCCGTCTCCCGCCGCATGGGCCTCTTCGTGGTCGGCCGGCTGTCCCTGCGTCACGGCATCCGCATCCAGCTGCGTCCCAGCGACTCCGGTGGCACCACCGCGCTGGTCATGCTCCCGGTGGACGTCACCAACTCGGCCGACCGGCGCGGCCCCGGCCGTCCCGGCGGCCAGGGCGGCCAGGTCGGCCAGAGCGGCCAGCCGAAGCAGCAGCGCGGGGTCACCCCGACGCCGCGCCAGCAGCGCCAGGTGCCGGCCGGCCCGGGCGGACGCCCCGGCGGTCCGGCGGCACTCGGCCAGGCTCCGGCGGGCGGCGCCCCGCAGGCCCGGCCGCAGCTCGGCCAGGGCGGCCCCGGTCCGTCCGGCGGTCAGAACGGCCAGGGCGCTCAGAACGGCCAGAGCGGCCAGGGCGGTCCCGGCGCGGGCGGCGGTCTGCCGACGCGTCAGGTCGGCCAGTCGCTGCGCGAGAACCCGGCGCCGCAGGGCGGCCGTCCGGGTGCTCCCGGCCAGCAGGGCCCGAACTCCCAGGCCCCGAAGCAGCCGGCCCCGAACCAGCAGGGCGGCCTGCCGCAGCGCACCCCGGGCCGGCAGGGCCCGCAGCAGGGCGGCCCCGGCGGCCTGCCCCGCCGCGGCCAGCAGCCCGGCGGCCCCCAGCAGGGTGCCCCGCAGCAGGGCGGCCCGGGTGGCCTGCCCCGCCGCGGCCAGGAGCGTCCGCAGGGCGACGGCGTCCCCGCCGCCCGCGGCGGCGAGCAGCCCCAGCACGGCTGGGCCGAGCAGTCGGGCCGTCCGGGCGCGCCGCAGGGCGCCCGCCCCGGCGAGCGCCCGCAGGAGGGCCTGCCGCAGCGTCAGCGCCCCGGCCAGGGCCGTCCGCCGCAGGGTCCGCAGGGTGGTCCCCAGGGCCCGCAGGGCCAGGGCGGCCGTCCGCAGCGGCCCGCGCCGGGCGACCGCCAGCAGCAGACCCAGCCGCTGCCGAAGGTCCAGCCGGCCCCGCCGCTGCCCGCGGCCGAGCCCGCCCCGGGGGAGAGCACCCAGCAGTTCGCCCGTCCCCGGTTCGAGGCCAGTGACATCGACCCGCGCGACCCGCTGGGCCTCGGCCTGGTGGAGCCGGTGCTGCCGACCGTGCCGAACCCGGGCCGTCCGGAGCAGGGCGGCCGGCCGCAGGCCCCGCAGCAGCCGGTGCAGCAGCAGCCCGTCCGCCAGGAGCCGATGGCACTGCCGACCGGGCCGTCCGACGCCGGCGCGCCGGGCGAGGAGGGCCGGCCGGCCCAGCAGCAGAGCCGGCCCCGGCCGTACCAGCCGCGCCGCCCCGGCACCACGGCCCCGGGCCGTCAGGAGCAGCCGGCCGCCCCGCAGGCCGCCCAGGCCCAGCAGCGGCCGCAGCAGCCCCGGCAGCAGCAGGCCCAGCCGCAGCAGCAGGCCCCGCAGCAGCCACAGCACCCGCAGCCGCAGGCCCAGCAGCCGCAGCCCGGTGACGCCCCTTGGCGCCCGTCCGCCAACGACGAACGCTGGCGCCGCGCCGAGCAGGTCCGCGAGCCGTCCACCAGCGGGGTCACCATGTCGGGCCTCCCCCGGCGCACCCCGCAGGCCAACCTGGTCTCCGGCACCGCCGAGGCGTCCCCGCTGACCGGCCCCCAGGTGTCCCGCGCGCCCGAGGAGGTCCGCGGCCGGCTCACCAACCTGCGCCGCGGCATCCAGCAGGGCCGCCGGGCCGGTGCCGAGCAGGCGGCCGGCCAGGCTCCGGGCGCCCAGCCGCAGGCCGACCGGGGCCAGGGTCCGCAGGGTTCGCCGGGCCAGGGCAACCAGGCCGGTTTCCACCATGGTGCCCAGCAGCCCGGGTTCGATAGTTTCGGGGGCCGGACCGACGGCAACGCCGCAGATCATCAGGAGCGTTGAGTTGAATCAGATGAGCCAGGCCGCACAGAACCTGAACTGGCTGATCACCAATTTCGTGGACAACACCCCCGGGGTGTCGCACACGGTGGTGGTCTCCGCGGACGGCCTCCTGCTGTGCATGTCCGAGGGATTCCCCCGCGACCGCGCCGACCAGCTCGCCGCCGTCGCCTCCGGCCTCACCTCCCTCACCACCGGCGCCAGCCGGATCTTCGAGGGCGGCGAGGTCAACCAGACCGTCGTCGAGATGGAACGCGGCTTCCTGTTCCTGATGGCCATCAGCGACGGCTCCGCGCTCGCCGTCCTGGCCTCCCCCGACTCCGACATCGGCCTGGTCGGCTACGAGATGGCGCTGCTCGTCGACCGCGCCGGCGCCGTCCTCACCCCCGCACTCCGCGCAGAACTCCAGGGCAGTCTCCTGCACTGAGTGCACCCCTGAGCGGTACACCCACCCGTCCCACCTCCCCGCCGGTTCCGACCCGACCGGACCCGGCGTTCCACCCTCAGCTACCCTCAGGCAGCTGATCTCGCCTCAGCTGGCATCGCCCCAGCTGGAACCGGCTGCCCCAGGCTGCAGCACAAGGAGGACCCATGACCCCGCCTTCGACACCCGCCGGCCAGTACGGCGGCGGGTACGGCAGCGGCTACGGCGGGCAGCAGTCCGACGGCTACGAGCAGCAGCCGCTGGTCCGCCCCTATGCGATGACCGGAGGCCGCACCCGGCCCCGGTACCAGCTCGCGATCGAGGCGCTGATCTCGACCACCGGCTCCGCCGAGCGCACCGGTGGCCTGCTGCCCGAACACGCCCGGATCGTCAGCCTCTGCCGGGAGGTCAAGTCCATCGCGGAGATCTCCGCCCTGGCCGGTGTCCCGCTCGGTGTCGCCCGCATCCTCGTGGCCGACCTGGCCGAGGCCGGTCTCGTCGCCATCCACCAGCCCGCCGCCGCGGGCGAGTCGGGCGGAACGCCCGACGTCACGCTGCTCGAAAGGGTCCTCAGTGGACTTCGCAAGCTCTAACGCGGCCGCCCCCACCCGCGCCACCACCTCCGCGAAGATCGTC
>NZ_JBHVGL010000049.1:0-7573 GCF_042800875.1 Kitasatospora sp. NPDC057595
CCCATGCCGACGAACACACCGGTGCGGCTGCCGCGCAGCGAGTCGGGTGCCACCCCGGCGTGCTCCAGCGCCTCCCAGGCCACCTCCAGCACCAGCCGGTGCTGCGGGTCGATGCCCGCCGCCTCACGCGGCGGGATGCCGAACAGGCCGGCGTCGAAGCCCCGCACACCGTCGAGGAACCCGCCGTGGCGCACGTACATGCGTCCCGGCGCCCCGGCCTCCTCGTCGAAGAACTCCTCGATGTCCCAGCGGTCCTCGGGGATCGCGGTGATCCCCGAGCCCCCGCGGGCCAGGAACTCCCAGAAGCCCTCCGCGCCCGTCACCCCGCCCGGGAACCGGCACCCCACCCCGACGACGGCCACCGGCTCGTCACGGGCCTGCTTGGCGGCCGCCACCTCGGCGCGCGCGGCCTTGAGTTCGACCAGGGCGCGGCGCAGCACCTCCTGGCGTTCGGGCGCGACCGCCCCTTGGGTGACCATGGTCCGCTCCTCAGTTGTTGTCATGGTGGCTCTCCTGGTTCAGCTCGGACTCGAGGAGGTCCAGCAGCTCCGACTCGGACAGCTGGGCGAGTTCCGCCGACAGCTCGTCGACCTCGGCGCCCTGCTCCGGGAGCGGGTCGGCCAGGCCGAGGACCTCGCCGAGCAGGTATTCGCCGAGCGCGGTGACGGTGGGGTGCTCGAAGGCCACCGTGCCGGGCAGTTCCTCGCCGACCAACTGCTCCAGCCGGAACTTGAGTTCGACGCTCATCACGGAGTCCATCCCGGCCTCGAAGAAGCCGAGGTCGGCGTCGATCCCGCTGCCCGGCTCCCGGCCGAGCACCTGCGCGACCTCGGCCTGCAGCGCCCGCTCCAGCAGCCTGGTCCGGGCGGCCCGGCTCTCCGCCTGACGCAGCCGGCCCAGCAGCATCGCGTCGCCGCCGGCCCGGCCGGCCGCGGCCCGGGTGCCCAGGTGGGCGAGCAGCGGGCGGCGCCGCTTGGCCTCCATGACCGGGCGGAACCTCGCCCAGTCCACCGGTGCCACGGTCAGCTGGTGGCGCCCGGAGCCCAGGGTGCGGCCCAGGGCGGCGAGGCCGGTCTCGTTCGGGAGGACGTACAGGCCCATCGACTCGAAGTACTGCTCGTGGTGGCCGGCCATCTCGCTCTCCTCCCACCAGCCCCAGTTCATCGCGAGGCCCGGCAGGCCCCGGCTGACCCGGTCGTGGGCCAGCACGTCCTGGAAGTAGTTGGCCGCCACGTAGTGGCCCGCGAGCGCGGAGCCCCAGACCGAGGAGGCGGAGGAGAACATCACGAAGAAGTCGACCCCGCCGGCCGCGGTGAGCGCGTCCAGCACCAGGCTGCCCTCGACCTTGGGCCGCAGGACGTCCCGGAAGTGCTGCCAGTCCAGGTCCACGACGGCCCGGGGCTCGAAGAGTCCGGCCGCGTGCACCACGCCCTTGACGGCCGGCCAGGGGGCGGCGGCGTCGAAGACCGCGGCCATCGCGGCGGCGTCCGCCACGTCGGCGTGCGGGGTGTGGACGCTGACGCCGGCCGCCCTCAGCTCGGCGAGCGTCGCCAGCAGCTGACGGTCCGCCTCCGGAAGGTCCGGGCCGTCCTCGGGGACGGGCCGACGGCCCAGCAGCACCAGGTGGCGGGCGCCGCGCCCGGCCAGCCAGCGGGCCACGCGCAGGCCGAGGATGCCCCGGCCGCCGGTGATCAGGTACGAGCCGTCCGGGCCGACCGCCGTCGGCGAGGGTGCGGCGGGCAGGTTCTCCACCCGGCGCAGCCGGGCCGCCTTGCGCAGGCCCGAGCGGTACGCGACCTGGTCCTCGCCGTCGGGGGCGAGCAGTTCGGCGGCGATCGCCGCGGCCTCCTGCTCGGGGTCGGCACCGGCCGGGTCGAGGTCGACCAGGCCGCCCCAGATCTCCGGGTGCTCCAGGCCGACGGCCCGTCCGAGACCCCAGGCGGGGGCGTGCGAGGCCGCCATGGCCGCGCCGTCGGTGCCGACGCCGCCGCGGGTGACCACCCACAGCTGGGGCGCCGGGGCGCCCGGCCGGGCGCGCAGCACCTTCGGTGCGAACAGCAGCGGCCCACAGGCCAGCGCGAGCGCGCCGTCCAGCTCCGGGCCGGGCAGTCGCGGGTCCGCCGCGTCGTGCAGCGCGCCCAGGTGGACCAGGCCGCGCACGGACGGTTCCTCGGCCAGCGCCCCGGCGACCAGTTCGCGCAGCCGGTCCGGCCCGTCCTGGCAGGAGGCCGCGGCCGTGCCGGGCTCCGCCACGGTGAGGACCGTGGCCCGCGCGCCGTGGGCGGCGAGCTGCTCGGCGACCCGGCGGGCCAGCCCGTGCTGGTCCTCGATCAGCAGCCAGGTGCCCTGCGAGCGCGCGGCGCTGCCCGGCTCCAGGACGGGCGGCTCGACCCGCTCCCAGTCCACCTCGTACACGTCCTGGGCGAGCGGGTCGGGCGCCTGTCCGTGCGGCACCGGCTTGCCCGGCAGCCAGTACCGCTGCCGCTGCCAGCGGTAGCCGGGCAGGGCGGCGGCGCTCGGCCCCTCGCCGTGCAGGGCCCGCAGGTCCACCGGCCGGCCGGCCACGTGCAGGGCGCCCGCGGCGTCCAGCAGGGTCGCCCTGGCCTCGACACCGGCCCGCATCGAGGCGGCCGTGGAGAGGCCGGCGACCTCGCCCTCCAGGGTCTGCCGGACCGCGGTGGACAGGACGGCGTGCGGGCCGACCTCCAGCACCAGGGTGTTCCCCCCGCCGGCGGCGGCCCGCAGCGCGTCGGCGAAACGGACCGGCAGCGTCATGTTGTCCGCCCAGTAGCGCGCGTCCAGCGCGTCGGGGGCGGCGGCTTCGCCGGTGACCGTGGAGTAGAGCGGGACGCTGCGGCCGGCCGGCGTCAGCAGGCCCAGCGCGTCGACGAGTTCACCGCGCAGCGGGTCCAGGACGGGGGTGTGGAAGGCGTACTCGCCCGGCATCGCCATCCAGAAGGCCTTGCGGCCGCGGACCAGCGCCTCCAGCGCGGCGACCTCCTGCGGCAGCCCGCCGACCACGGTGTTGACCGGGCTGTTGACGGCGGCGACGAACAGCCGTCCGTCGAACGGCTCGATCAGCGTCCGGACCTCGGCGACGGGCAGGCCCACCACCGCCATCCGGCCCTGACCGTGGCTGCGGGCCATCACCCGGCCGCGGAGCACCGCGATCCGCAGGCCCTCCTCCAGCCCGAAGGCGCCGGCCGCGACGGCCGCCGCGATCTCCCCGACGCTGTGCCCGACCACCGCGTCCGGCTCGACGCCCCAGGAGCGCCACAGCGCGGTGAGCGCCGCCTCCACCGCGAAGATCGCCGGCTGGGTCACCTCGGTGTCGTCCAGGCGGGAGACCTCGCGCGGGGCCTCCAGCTGCTCCAGCAGCGACCAGCCGGCCAGCTCCCGGACGATCTCCTCGCAGCGCAGCAGCACCCGCCCGGCCACCGGGTCGGCCAGCAGGCTCCGGCCCATGCCGGCCCACTGGGAGCCCTGGCCGCCGTAGACGAGGACCAGCCTGCTCCGGGCGGGCCGGGGCACCACACCCTGGCGCACCTGGTGGCGCGCCCCGGTCAGCAGCTTGTCGAGCTGCTCGGCGGCCCGCGCCGGCGAGGAGGCCACCAGGGCCATCCGGGCCGCGAAGTGGTCGCGGCGGACGGCCGCCGTGCGGACCGTCTCGGCCCAGGCCGAGCGGCCCCGGACGGACCCGTCGTCCGTCAGGAACGTCCGGTACGCCTCGGCGGTCTCCCGCAGGCCCTCGGGGGTGCGGGCCGAGAGCAGCAGCAACTCCGGCCGCTCGTCCGCCTGTTCGCCCGGCCCTTCGTCCGTCCGGCGGTCGGCCGGCTCGGGAGCCTGCGCGAGCACCACATGGGCGTTGGTGCCGCTGAAGCCGAAGGAGCTGAGCCCGGCGACCCGGTCCCGGCCGTCGGTGGTCCACGGCGTGAGTTCCGTCGGCACGGTGACCGGCAGCGACGCCCAGTCCACCAGCGGGTTCGGGTCCCGCAGGTGCAGGTGCGGCGGGATCTGCCGGTGGTGCAGCGAGAGGGCCACCTTGACCAGCCCGCAGATGCCCGCGGCGGCCTCCAGGTGCCCGACGTTGGTCTTGGCCGAGCCGACCAGCAGCGGCGGTGCCCCGCCGTCCTCGGGCCGCAGCGCCTCGGCCAGCGCCTGGACCTCCATCGGGTCGCCGAGCGCCGTCCCGGTGCCGTGCGCCTCCACGTAGCCCACCTCGTCGGGCGAGGTGCCGGCGTCGCGCAGCGCGTCGCGGATCACGGCCTGCTGCGCGAGGCCGTTGGGGACGGTCAGGCCGGCGCTGCGGCCGTCCTGGTTCACCGCCGTACCGCGCAGCACCGCCCAGATGTGGTCCCCGGCCGCCTGCGCGTCGGAGAGCCGCTTGAGCACGACCACGCCGGCCCCCTCGCCGCGGCCGTAGCCGTCCGCCGAGGCGTCGAAGGTCTTGCACCGGCCGTCGGGCGAGAGCGCCCGCAGCCGGGAGAGTCCGGCCGTGGTGGCCGGGGCCAGCATCAGGTTCACCCCGGCCACCACCGAGAGGTCCGACTCGCCGGAGCGCAGGCTCCGGACCGCGAGGTGGGCCGCCACCAGGGACGAGGAGCAGGCCGTGTCGACGGCCAGGCTCGGCCCCTGGGCGCCGAGCAGGTAGGACAGCCGGCCGGCCGCGACGCTGAAGGTGTTGCCGGTCGCCAGGTGGGCGCCGTCGTCGGCGGTGCCCTCCGCGACCAGCAGCTGCAGGTAGTCGGAGGTGTTGATGCCGACGTAGACCGAGGTGCGGGAGCCGTCGAGCTCGCCGGCGGTCACGCCCGCGTCGGCGAGCGCCTCCGAGGCCACTTCGAGCAGCAGGCGCTGCTGCGGGTCCATCCCGCGGGCCTCGCGGGCCGAGATGCCGAAGGCGTCGGCGTCGAACTCGTCGACCCGGGTGGTGAGGAAGCCGCCGCGCCGGGTGGAGGTCTTGCCGGCGGCGGCCGGGTCGGCGTCGTAGAACGCCTCCCGGTCCCAGCGGTCCTCCGGCACCTCGACGGTCGCGTCCCGGCCGTCCCGCAGCAACTGCCAGAACCCGTCCAGGTCGTTCGCGCCGCCGGGCAGCCGGCAGCCCATGCCGACGATGGCGATGGGCTCGGAGTGCGCGGCGGCCGGTTCGGCGGCCGGCGGGGTGGCCTCGGGCCGCGGCACGGCCTCTTCGGGCTGCGGGACGGTGTCGCCGGGCTCGGCGGCGCGGGCGGCGGCGGCCCGCGGGGCGGCGGGCGCCTGGCGGAGCCGGCGGTCGGCCAGGTAGCCGGCCAGCTTGCCGATGGTGGGGTGGTCGAAGACGGCGGTGGTCGGGATGTCCCGGTCGATCAGGTCCTCCAGCCGGACCCGCAGGGCGACCACCATCGCCGAGGTCAGGCCGAGGTCGAACAGTCCGGTCTCGGCGTCGAGTTCGTCCGGGTCGGCGAGGTCCAGCAGGACGGCCAGTTCCTCCTGGAGCCGGCGGAGCAGGTCCTCGGGGGCGGGCTGCGCGGAGGCGGACCGCCCGGCGGCGGGAGCCCCGGCGGGCACGGCCGGCGGCACCGGACCGGCCGGGCGCGCGGCCGGGGGCACCGGGAGGGCCTGCGGTGCGGCCGCGGGCCGGCCGGCGCCCTGGCGGGTGGCCGGCGCGGGACCGTAGTCCTGTCGCTGGAACGGGTAGGTCGGCAGCTTCACCGAGCGGGCCGGGCGCGGGCCGACCGCCCGCCAGTCGACCGGGCACCCCTCGGTCCACAGACGGGCCAGCGAGCCGAGCAGCCCGCGGTGCGCGGAGCCGCCGGCGAACGCCGACGGGACGCAGACCGGCGCGCGGCCGGGCGCGGCGGAGGCCGCCGGGCCGAGCAGCCCGCCGGTGCCGAGCTCGACCAGGATCCGCACGCCCCGCTCCCACACGGTCCGCATCGCCTGCTCGAACCGCACCGGCTCGCGGGTGTGCCGGACCCAGTACCCGGCGGTGGTGATCTCCTCGTCCGCGAGCAGACCGGTGGCGTCGGACACCAGCGGCAGACCGGGGAGGTTCATCGTCAGTCCGGCGAACTCCTCGGCCAGTCGGGCCAGTACGGGCTCCATGGCGGCGGAGTGGAAGGCGTGCGGCACGGCGAGCCGGACACCGCGCACGCCGCGGCCGGCCAGCTCCTCCGCCACCGCCGTGACGGCCTCCACCGGGCCGCTGACCACGGTGTCGCGCGGCCCGTTGAGCGCCGCGATCTCGACCTCGCCCGAGACCAGCCGGTCGATCCCGGCCAGCTCCTGCGGCCCGCACGAGAGCGCCACCATCGCGCCGCCCTCCGGGAGTCCGGCCATCAGCCGCCCTCGCGCGGAGGTCAGCCGGGCGCCGTCCTCGACCGTGAACACCCCGGCGAGCGCGGCCGCCGCGTACGCCCCGACGCTGTGCCCTACCACGGCGGCCGGCTCCACGCCGACCGAGCGCCACCACGCCCCCAGTGCCACGGCGGCGGTGTAGAGCGCGGGTTGGGCCACCTCGGTGGCGGCCAGCGCCTGCCGTGCCTCCTCGCCGCCCGACAGCAGTGCGGACAGCGGCAGTTCGGTGACCGGGCCGACCACCGCGGCCACCGCGTCCACCGTCTCGGTCACCACCGGCACCCGGCCGTACAGGCCCTCCAGCACGCCCGCGACCTTGGCGCCGTGGCCCGGGACGACAAACGCCACCCGCGGTGCGGCGCCGACGCCCCGGCGGCCGGTGACCACGCCGGTGGTGCTGCCGCCCAGGGCCACCGCGCGAAGGCCCGCCGTCAGCTCCGTCCTGGTCGCGGCGACCACGGCCGCCCGCTCGCCGAGGTCCGCCCGGCCCACGCCGGCGGCCCAGGCCACCTGCTCCGGGGTGACCCCGTCGGCCGTGGCGACGAAGTCGGCCAGCCGTCCCGCCGCCGCCCTGAGGGACTCGCCCTCCGCTCCCGACACCTTCACCAGGACGGGGGAGCCGTCGGGGTCCGGCTGCCCGGCAGACCCATCTGGCGTCACGTCAACACTCCTGTCGATCATCGCGTTCCCTCCAGCACGACATGTGCGTTGGTGCCGCCGAATCCGAAGGCGGAGACTCCGGCGATGCGCCGTTCCTGTTCCCAGCGGGTGAGCACGGTGGGGACCGCCACGGGGAGGTCGGCCCATTCCACGTGGGGGTTGGGTTCGACCAGGTTGAGGTGCGGGGGGATCCAGCCGTGGTGGACCGCGAGGACGGCCTTGATGAAGCCGGCGATGCCCGCCGCCGCCTCCAAGTGGCCGATGTTGGTCTTCACGGAGCCGAGCGCCACCGGGCTGCCGGGGTCCCGGCCCGCACCGAGGACGCGGCCCAGGGCGCGGACCTCGATCGGGTCGCCGAGCGGCGTGCCCGTCCCGTGCGCCTCGACGAAGCCGACCTCCGCGGCGGCCACCCCCGCCGCCGACAGCGCCCGCCGCACCACGTCCTCCTGGGCGCGGCCGCTCGGGGCGGTGAGACCGTTGCTGCGGCCGTCCTGGTTCACGGCGGAGCCGCGGACGACGGCGAGGATGTCGTCACCGGCGGCGAGGGCGTCGGAGAGGCGCTTGAGCACGACCACGCCGG
>NZ_JBHVGL010000050.1:0-6408 GCF_042800875.1 Kitasatospora sp. NPDC057595
CGGGGTGGACACCGTGCTCGGCCCGGAGATGCGCTCCACCGGCGAGGTCATGGGCCTGGACCGGGTCTTCGGCACCGCCTACGCCAAGTCCCAGAGCGCGGCCCAACTGCCGTTGCCCGTCAAGGGCCGGGTCGTGCTGTCCGTGGCGGACCGCGACAAGCGGGACATCGTCCTGCCGGCGCTGGCCCTCGCCGGGCTGGGGTTCGAGCTGCTGGCCACCGCCGGCACCGCCGAGGTCCTGCGACGGGCGGGCGTGCCGGTCACCGTGGTGCGCAAGCACAGCGAGGGCGAGGGCCCCGACGGCGAGCAGACCGTCGACCGGATGATCCACGACGGCGCGGTCGATCTCGTCGTCATCACCGGCCGCAGTGCGGCCGGGCCGGCGGGGCGCAGCGGGGACGGCTACCTGATCCGCACCGCCGCCGTCGCCCGCGCGGTGCCCTGCCTGACCACGGTCCAGGCCATGGGCGCCGCCGTCCAGGGCATCGACGCCCTCCAGTCCTCCTCCGGCCCGACGGTGACGCCGCTTCAGGAGCTGAGGGTCCGGTACGACCGGCCGGCGTAGACCAGCGGGTCACCGCCGTCCGCGAGCCGGACGGCGGTGACCTCGCCGACCAGGATCAGGTGGTCGCCGGCCGGGTGGCGGGCGTCGACCACGCAGTCGAGCTGGCAGAGGGCGCCGGCGACGGCGGGCAGGTCCCGGGGCGTCAGCTCGGTGTCCGCCGGGTGGAACTTCTCGGCCCCGCTGGTGGCGAACCGGGTGGCCACGGCGGACTGCTCGTGGCGCAGCACGCTCACCGCGAACTCCTCGCAGCCGGCGAGCGCCTTGTAGGCCCCGGCCGTCTCGGCCACGCAGACCAGGACCAGGGCCGGTTCCAGCGACACCGAGCAGAACGAGGTCGCGGTGAGCCCCTGCGGGGTGCCGTCGCTCCCCCGGGCGGTCACCACCACCACGCCCGCGGCGGTGCGGGCCATCGCGGAGCGCAGTTCGTCGCGGGTCACCGCGCGGCCGTTCACGGCAGCACCACCGTCTGGGCCGCGTAGTTGAGGCCCGCGCCGAAGCCGACCAGCAGCGCGGTGTCCCCGCTCGTCACCGCGCCCTCGGTGAGCAGCCTGTCCAGGGCGAGCGGGATCGACGCGGCGGAGGTGTTGCCGGTCTCGACGACGTCGCGGGCGACGGTGGTGGCGGGTGTCAGGCCGAGGCGTTCGACCATCAGCTCGGTCATCCGGAGGTTCGCCTGGTGCGGGACGAAGGCGCCGAGGTCCGCGACGGACTGGCCGGCGGCGTCCAGGGCCGCCAGCGCGGCGGGGGCCACCTCCTCCATCGCCCAGCGGAACACCCGGCGACCGTCCATCCGCATCCAGGGCCGTTCCTCGCCGGCCCACGGCGCGGTCATCCGCAGGGCCTCGGCGTAGGCGCCGTCGGAGCGGCGGACCACCGGGCCGATCCCGGGCCGGTCGGCGGCGCCGACCAACACGGCGCCGGCGCCGTCGGCGAAGAGCAGGGCGCTGGTGCGGTCGGTCGGCTCGACGATGTCGGTCATCCGTTCGGCACCGATCACCAGCACCCGGCGGGCTCCCCCGGTGCGGACGGTGTCGGAGGCGACGGCCAGGGCGTGGCAGAAGCCCGCGCAGGCGGCCGACAGGTCGAAGGCGGCGGCGCGGTCGGCGCCCAGCCGGTGCGCCACCACGGCGGCCAGCGCGGGCGTCTGGACCAGGTGGGACATGCTGGCCACCAGGACGAGGTCGACGTCGCCGGCGCGCACCGCGGCCCGGTCCAGGGCCCGCCCGGCGGCCTCGGCGGCCATCATCGGCAGGGTCTCGTCCGGTCCGGCGAAGCCGCGCCGGCGGATTCCGCTGCGGGTCTCGATCCACTCCGGGGTGGAGTCGATGCTCCGGCACAGCTCGGCATTGTCGACGCGCCGGCGGGGCCGGTAACCGCCGACGCCCAGTATTTCGCTGTGTCCGGTGCCGGCGACGCGTATTGGTCGTTTCCGCGCGTACCCCACTTCGGTTCTCCATTTCGCCGTCCACTACCGGGCGAGGCGATCCTCACAATCCGACCTGGAATAGCCCTTGAGCCTCGCTGGGCAGCCGTACAATTCAACGGACGCGGGGCCCGGCGGACGGGCGGACGCGAACGGGGAAGGGGGACTCGGTGATACGGCTGCTCATCGCCGAAGACGTACGGATGGTACGCGGCGCACTGGTGGCGCTGCTCGAACTGGAGCCGGACGTCAAGGTGGTCGCGGAGGTCGGCAGCGGCGACGAGGTGGTGCCGGCCGCGCTGGAGTCCCGACCCGACCTGGCGGTCCTGGACATCAACCTGCCGGGTCTGGACGGCCTGGACGCCGCCGAGCGGCTGCGGGCCCGGGTGCCCGGCTGCCGGGTCCTGCTGCTCACCAGCCTGAGCCACCCCACCGTGCTGCGGCGGGCGCTGTCGCTGCCGATCGCCGGGGTGCTGCTGAAGGACGCGCCGCCGAGCGAACTGGTCTCCGCGGTGCGCCGGGTGATGGCCGGTGAGCGGGTGGTCGACCCGCAGCTCGCGCTGAGCTTCTCGCTGCCGACGGACGGCCTGCTCACCCCGCGCGAGGTGGAGGTGCTGCGGCTGGCCGCCGAGGGCGACGACGTGCGGCAGATCGCCCAGCAGCTGCACCTGTCGGTGGGGACGGTGCGCAATTACCTGACCGCGATCGTCCAGAAGCTCGACGCCCGAAACCGGATCGACGCCGTCCGCATAGCCCGGGAGGCGGGCATGATCTGACCGCCCCGGGCGGCCCGGGCATGAGAAATTCACGGTCCGCGCGTGAGATCATCACTAGGACCTCCGGAACTCCTCATGCAATACTCCAGGAAACCGACATTTCCATGGAGGCACACGTATGGACATCAGTGTTCTGGGGCCGCTGGAAATACGAATCGACGGAAACTTCATCGTGCCGAGCGCCGGAAAGCCGCGACAATTGCTCGCGCTGTTCGCACTGCGGGCGGGCCGAATAGTCCAGGTTCCCACGCTGATGGAGGAGGCCTGGGGGGCGCGGATACCGCGCAGCGCCCAGACGACGCTGCAGACCTACGTCCTGCAACTGCGCCGCCGGATCGCGGCCGCGTTGCCGCCCGGCGCCCCCCAGACGGCCAAGGAGGTGCTGGCCACCCGGCTCGGCGGCTACCAGCTGACCGGTGCGGTGCACGACTCCGACCTGCGGACCTTCCAGCGGCTGACCGCCGAGGGCAGCGCGGCCCTGGACGCCGGGGACGCCCGCCGGGCGTCCGACACCCTCGGCCGCGCGCTGCGGCTGTGGCGCGGCCCGGCGCTGGCCGACGTCCCGGTGGGGCCGGTGCTGGAGACCGAGGTGCTGGGCATGGACGAGGCCCGCACCCGGACCGTCGAGCTGCGGGTGGAGGCGGACCTGCAACTCGGCCGGCACGCCGAAATCCTCGGCGAACTGCGGATGCTGACGGCCAGGCATCCTCTGCACGAGAACTTCTCGGCCCAGTTGATGATCGCCTACTACCGCTCGGGCCACACCTGGCGCGCCCTGGAGACGTACCAGCGGCTGCGCGGCGCCCTGGTCGGCGAGCTGGGCGTGGAACCCTCCCGCCGGGTGCAGCGACTGCACCAGCTGGTCCTCGGCGGCTCGCCCGGCCCGCTGCGGGCCGACCTTCCCGAACTTCCCGAATTCGCCCTGGAGGTGTCGCGGTGACCACCCGTCCGAGGACCTACCGCAGCGCGGCCGTGATCGGCACCGGCACGATCGCGCTCGGCTGGATCGCCCTGTTCGCCGCCCGGGGGCTGGAGGTGCGGATCAGCAGCACCCGCGCCGACGCCCGGGAGCACGTGACGGCGGCGCTGCCCCTGTACGCGGCCTCACTTCCCGACGGGCCGGCCGATCCGGCCGCGCTGGCGGCCCGGCTGGTGTTCGCCCCCGACCTCGCGAGCGCGGTGGCCGGCGTCGACGTGGTGCAGGAGAACGCCCTGGAGGACCTCGCACTCAAGCAGCGGCTGTTCGCCGAGGCGGCCGCGGCCGCGCCCGGGGCCCTGCTGCTCTCCTCCACCTCGACCCTGCTGCCGGACGACCTGGGGGCCGGGCTCGACACCCCCGGCCGGGTGGTGGTCGGCCACCCGTTCAACCCGCCGCACATCGTGCCGCTGGTCGAGGTGGTGGCCGGCCGGGACGCCGCGCCGGAGACCGTCGAGGCGGCGGTGGACTTCTACCGGTGGCTGGGCAAGACACCGGTGGTGCTGCGCCGCGCGGTGCCCGGCTTCGTGGCGAACCGGCTGCAGTCGGCACTGCTGCGGGAGAGCATCCACCTGGTGCGCGAGGGCGTGGTCACGGTCGACGAGCTGGACGAGGTGGTGACCGCCTCGATCGGGTCCCGCTGGGCGGTGGTGGGGCCGTTCCACGCCTTCCACCTGGGCGGCGGTCCGGGCGGGTTGCGGCACTGGCTGGAGCACCTGGGCAGCGGCCTGGAGCGCAGCTGGGCGCTGCTCGGCTCGCCGCCGGTGGACCGGGAGACGATCGACACCCTCCTGGCGCAGGCCGACGCCTCGTTCGGCGCGGTGCCGTACGAGGAGCTGGCCGCCCGCCGCGACCGGGGGCAGAACGCCGTGATCGCGGCGGCGGCGCGGGCCCGCGCACGGTGACGCCGCCGCCCCGGTCGGGGAGGAGGGGGCCGGCCGTCCCTCCCCGCCCGGGGCGGCGGCCCGCTCAGAAGGACGCGTGGTCCTGCGTCACCCGGCGCTCCAGGGTCCGCAGTTCGCCGCCCTCGCGGACCAGGACGTCGCGCACCACGCAGGCGGGTGCGACGATCGGCTGGAACTGCCCGGGCCGGGTGGTCAGCACCACGGCGTAGAACTCGGTGTGCACGCTGCCGTCGGGCTGCTCGCGCACGTCGAGCATGTTGAACCAGTGCCGGCGCTGCACCGGGTCCTGGGCGAAGCGCCGCTCGTTGTAGGAGTCGACCTCGGCGGCGATCGCCTCCCGGCCGCGAACGGCGGGCGCGTCCGGCGAGTGGTCGAACACGCCGTCCGCCGCGAAGGTCGCCGCGAACGGCTCGGCCCGTACGGCGTCCAGGTGCTGCATCTGGCGGGCGTAGAAGAGCTGCACCTCCGCGTAGAGCCCGGTCAGCGCCGGGTTGGCCACGGGGGCGGGGGTCGTGGTGGTCGTGGCTGTCGTGGTGCTCTGCACCGGCTTCCTCCTCGGTCGGAACGGCTTCGCGGACGGTCCCGGTCACCCTCGCCGGGTGGGCTCAAACCGTCCTGGAGCCGGTCTGGAGGAACTCCGCCGCGTGGTCCTCGACCCAGCCGCGGAAGGTCCGGGCCGGCCGGCCGGTGATCTCCTGGACGGTGGTGACCAGCGGCGGCGGCACCCGCCGCAGGTACTCCTCGACGCCCAGCAGCGCCCGGGCGTAGGGCTCCGGAAGCCGGTCGCCGACCAGCCGCACCCAGGCCCCGGCGCTCAGCCGGCGGACGGTCAGCGGACGGCCGGTCACCTCGGCGAGGATCCGTACCCGTTCCGGGGTGTCCAGGGCCTGCGGCCCGGAGAGCACCACCGGCCCCGGCCCGGTCCCGGCGCCGAGCAGGACGGCGGCGGCGACGTCCGCGATGTCCCGGGGGTCGATCACCGGCAGGGCGAGGTCCGGGTGGACGGCGCCGATCACGCCCGCGCCGCGCACGGCGGGGATCCACTGCCGGGCGAGCGAGGCGAACGGCCCCGGCCGCAGCACGGTGACCGACCGGCCGGTGGCCGCCAGGACGGCCTCGCCCTGCCGGTGCTTGCGGAACAGCGGGTTGTCCCCGGCCGGGTCCGCGGGTGCGGCGGGCGCGGCGGCGGAGAGCAGCACCAGATGCTGCGGGCCGCGGCCGGCCGCCGCGCGCAGCGCCTCGGCGACGGCGGCGCCGGCGTCGTCGGCCAGCAGGACGAAGGCCTGCTCGACGCCGTCGAGCGCGGCGCGCACGGCCGCCGGGTCGGTCAGGTCGCCCGGGGCGAGGTGGATCCCGGCGGGCAGCAGGGCGGCGGCCCGGGCCGGGTCGCGGACCAGAGCGCGCACCTCCGCCCCGTCCTTGAGCAGTCGGCGGGCCAGATGGCTCCCGACCGCCCCGGTGGCTCCGGTGACCAGCACTTTTGTCGGCATGCCGCCTCCCGCGGATCTGTGCGGGCGGCGCGGTGCCGCCCGCCGACCAGCGAAGCGCGGGCGGCTCGAAGAACGCTCCAGCGGGGCTCGGCCGGGGCGGTGGTCGTCGGGGTGGGTCGGTCGCGGGGGTGGGTCGGTCGCGGGGGTGGTTCAGTTGCGGTGGTGGTTCAGTTGCGGGGGTGGTTCAGTCGCGGGAGCCGGAGGCGCCGTTCTCGTAGGCCTCGATGGTGCGGACGAACAGCGCGCGCTCCTCGGGCGCCAGCGGCTCGAAGG
>NZ_JBHVGL010000051.1:0-5658 GCF_042800875.1 Kitasatospora sp. NPDC057595
ACGCTGAGGAGCGAAAGCGTGGGGAGCGAACAGGATTAGATACCCTGGTAGTCCACGCCGTAAACGATGAGTGCTAAGTGTTAGGGGGTTTCCGCCCCTTAGTGCTGCAGCTAACGCATTAAGCACTCCGCCTGGGGAGTACGGTCGCAAGACTGAAACTCAAAGGAATTGACGGGGGCCCGCACAAGCGGTGGAGCATGTGGTTTAATTCGAAGCAACGCGAAGAACCTTACCAGGTCTTGACATCCTCTGACAATCCTAGAGATAGGACGTCCCCTTCGGGGGCAGAGTGACAGGTGGTGCATGGTTGTCGTCAGCTCGTGTCGTGAGATGTTGGGTTAAGTCCCGCAACGAGCGCAACCCTTGATCTTAGTTGCCAGCATTCAGTTGGGCACTCTAAGGTGACTGCCGGTGACAAACCGGAGGAAGGTGGGGATGACGTCAAATCATCATGCCCCTTATGACCTGGGCTACACACGTGCTACAATGGACAGAACAAAGGGCAGCGAAACCGCGAGGTTAAGCCAATCCCACAAATCTGTTCTCAGTTCGGATCGCAGTCTGCAACTCGACTGCGTGAAGCTGGAATCGCTAGTAATCGCGGATCAGCATGCCGCGGTGAATACGTTCCCGGGCCTTGTACACACCGCCCGTCACACCACGAGAGTTTGTAACACCCGAAGTCGGTGAGGTAACCTTTTAGGAGCCAGCCGCCGAAGGTGGGACAGATGATTGGGGTGAAGTCGTAACAAGGTAGCCGTATCGGAAGGTGCGGCTGGATCACCTCCTTTCTAAGGATTTTAACGGAATATAAGACCTTGGGTCTTATAAACAGAACGTTCCCTGTCTTGTTTAGTTTTGAAGGATCATTCCTTCAAAACATAGGAACACCTGCTAAATGCGCCACTTCCTGTGGCAACGCATGTGTTAGCATGTCCTATGCGTTGTTCTTTGAAAACTAGATAACAGAAGTAATTCACATTCAATTAGTAATGCAAGATATCACGTAGTGATTCTTTTTAACGGTTAAGTTAGAAAGGGCGCACGGTGGATGCCTTGGCACTAGGAGCCGATGAAGGACGGGACGAACACCGATATGCTTCGGGGAGCTGTAAGCAAGCTTTGATCCGGAGATTTCCGAATGGGGAAACCCACCACTCGTAATGGAGTGGTATCCATATCTGAATACATAGGATATGAGAAGGCAGACCCGGGGAACTGAAACATCTAAGTACCCGGAGGAAGAGAAAGCAAATGCGATTCCCTGAGTAGCGGCGAGCGAAACGGGACCAGCCCAAACCAAGAGGCTTGCCTCTTGGGGTTGTAGGACACTCTGTACGGAGTTACAAAGGAACGAGGTAGATGAAGAGGTCTGGAAAGGCCCGCCATAGGAGGTAACAGCCCTGTAGTCAAAACTTCGTTCTCTCCTGAGTGGATCCTGAGTACGGCGGAACACGTGAAATTCCGTCGGAATCCGGGAGGACCATCTCCCAAGGCTAAATACTCCCTAGTGACCGATAGTGAACCAGTACCGTGAGGGAAAGGTGAAAAGCACCCCGGAAGGGGAGTGAAAGAGATCCTGAAACCGTGTGCCTACAAGTAGTCAGAGCCCGTTAACGGGTGATGGCGTGCCTTTTGTAGAATGAACCGGCGAGTTACGATCCCGTGCAAGGTTAAGCAGAAGATGCGGAGCCGCAGCGAAAGCGAGTCTGAATAGGGCGAATTGAGTACGTGGTCGTAGACCCGAAACCAGGTGATCTACCCATGTCCAGGGTGAAGTTCAGGTAACACTGAATGGAGGCCCGAACCCACGCACGTTGAAAAGTGCGGGGATGAGGTGTGGGTAGGGGTGAAATGCCAATCGAACCTGGAGATAGCTGGTTCTCTCCGAAATAGCTTTAGGGCTAGCCTCAAGGTAAGAGTCTTGGAGGTAGAGCACTGATTGGACTAGGGGCCCCTACCGGGTTACCGAATTCAGTCAAACTCCGAATGCCGATGACTTATCCTTGGGAGTCAGACTGCGAGTGATAAGATCCGTAGTCGAAAGGGAAACAGCCCAGACCGCCAGCTAAGGTCCCAAAGTATACGTTAAGTGGAAAAGGATGTGGAGTTGCTTAGACAACCAGGATGTTGGCTTAGAAGCAGCCACCATTTAAAGAGTGCGTAATAGCTCACTGGTCGAGTGACTCTGCGCCGAAAATGTACCGGGGCTAAACGTATCACCGAAGCTGCGGACTGTTCTTCGAACAGTGGTAGGAGAGCGTTCTAAGGGCTGTGAAGCAAGACCGGAAGGACTTGTGGAGCGCTTAGAAGTGAGAATGCCGGTATGAGTAGCGAAAGAGGGGTGAGAATCCCCTCCACCGAATGCCTAAGGTTTCCTGAGGAAGGCTCGTCCGCTCAGGGTTAGTCGGGACCTAAGCCGAGGCCGAAAGGCGTAGGCGATGGATAACAGGTTGATATTCCTGTACCACCTCCTCACCATTTGAGCAATGGGGGGACGCAGGAGGATAGGGTAAGCGCGGTATTGGATATCCGCGTCCAAGCAGTTAGGCTGGGAAATAGGCAAATCCGTTTCCCGTGAAGGCTGAGCTGTGATGGCGAGCGAATTATAGTAGCGAAGTTCCTGATTCCACACTGCCAAGAAAAGCCTCTAGCGAGGTGAGAGGTGCCCGTACCGCAAACCGACACAGGTAGGCGAGGAGAGAATCCTAAGGTGATCGAGAGAACTCTCGTTAAGGAACTCGGCAAAATGACCCCGTAACTTCGGGAGAAGGGGTGCTCTGTTAGGGTGCAAGCCCGAGAGAGCCGCAGTGAATAGGCCCAGGCGACTGTTTAGCAAAAACACAGGTCTCTGCGAAGCCGTAAGGCGAAGTATAGGGGCTGACGCCTGCCCGGTGCTGGAAGGTTAAGAGGAGCGCTTAGCGTAAGCGAAGGTGCGAATTGAAGCCCCAGTAAACGGCGGCCGTAACTATAACGGTCCTAAGGTAGCGAAATTCCTTGTCGGGTAAGTTCCGACCCGCACGAAAGGCGCAACGATCTGGGCACTGTCTCAACGAGAGACTCGGTGAAATTATAGTACCTGTGAAGATGCAGGTTACCCGCGACAGGACGGAAAGACCCCGTGGAGCTTTACTGCAGCCTGATATTGAATGTTGGTACAGCTTGTACAGGATAGGTAGGAGCCTTGGAAACCGGAGCGCCAGCTTCGGTGGAGGCATCGGTGGGATACTACCCTGGCTGTATTGACCTTCTAACCCGCCGCCCTTATCGGGCGGGGAGACAGTGTCAGGTGGGCAGTTTGACTGGGGCGGTCGCCTCCTAAAAGGTAACGGAGGCGCCCAAAGGTTCCCTCAGAATGGTTGGAAATCATTCGCAGAGTGTAAAGGCACAAGGGAGCTTGACTGCGAGACCTACAAGTCGAGCAGGGACGAAAGTCGGGCTTAGTGATCCGGTGGTTCCGCATGGAAGGGCCATCGCTCAACGGATAAAAGCTACCCCGGGGATAACAGGCTTATCTCCCCCAAGAGTCCACATCGACGGGGAGGTTTGGCACCTCGATGTCGGCTCATCGCATCCTGGGGCTGTAGTCGGTCCCAAGGGTTGGGCTGTTCGCCCATTAAAGCGGTACGCGAGCTGGGTTCAGAACGTCGTGAGACAGTTCGGTCCCTATCCGTCGCGGGCGCAGGAAATTTGAGAGGAGCTGTCCTTAGTACGAGAGGACCGGGATGGACGCACCGCTGGTGTACCAGTTGTTCTGCCAAGGGCATCGCTGGGTAGCTATGTGCGGACGGGATAAGTGCTGAAAGCATCTAAGCATGAAGCCCCCCTCAAGATGAGATTTCCCATTCCGCAAGGAAGTAAGATCCCTGAAAGATGATCAGGTTGATAGGTCTGAGGTGGAAGTGTGGCGACACATGGAGCTGACAGATACTAATCGATCGAGGACTTAACCAATTTGAATGTATGCTTACTGTTATCTAGTTTTGAGAGAACACTCTCAATGGTTTGGTGGCGATAGCGAAGAGGTCACACCCGTTCCCATGCCGAACACGGAAGTTAAGCTCTTCAGCGCCGATGGTAGTCGGGGGTTTCCCCCTGTGAGAGTAGGACGCCGCCAAGCAATTGCACGTTAGTGCAAGTATGGAGGATTAGCTCAGCTGGGAGAGCATCTGCCTTACAAGCAGAGGGTCGGCGGTTCGAGCCCGTCATCCTCCACCATTTCTATGAAAATCATATTATCGCGGGGTGGAGCAGTTCGGTAGCTCGTCGGGCTCATAACCCGAAGGTCGCAGGTTCAAATCCTGCCCCCGCAACCAAAAAATGGTCCGGTAGTTCAGTTGGTTAGAATGCCTGCCTGTCACGCAGGAGGTCGCGGGTTCGAGTCCCGTCCGGACCGCCATTTAAATACTTAGGCTCGGTAGCTCAGTTGGTAGAGCAACGGACTGAAAATCCGTGTGTCGGCGGTTCGATTCCGTCCCGAGCCACCATTTAATTTAATATTGTTTTGGCGGTTGTGGCGAAGTGGTTAACGCACCAGATTGTGGCTCTGGCACTCGTGGGTTCGATTCCCATCAATCGCCCCAAATAAAATGCGGGTGTAGTTTAGTGGTAAAACCTCAGCCTTCCAAGCTGATGTCGTGAGTTCGATTCTCATCACCCGCTCCATTATAATGATCTTTGAAAACTAAACAAGACAAAACGTACCTGTTAATTCAAGTTTTAAATAAATCGCACAGCGATGTGCGTAGTCAGTCAAACTACTTTATCGGAGAGTTTGATCCTGGCTCAGGACGAACGCTGGCGGCGTGCCTAATACATGCAAGTCGAGCGGACAGATGGGAGCTTGCTCCCTGATGTTAGCGGCGGACGGGTGAGTAACACGTGGGTAACCTGCCTGTAAGACTGGGATAACTCCGGGAAACCGGGGCTAATACCGGATGGTTGTTTGAACCGCATGGTTCAGACATAAAAGGTGGCTTCGGCTACCACTTACAGATGGACCCGCGGCGCATTAGCTAGTTGGTGAGGTAACGGCTCACCAAGGCAACGATGCGTAGCCGACCTGAGAGGGTGATCGGCC
This sequence comes from Kitasatospora sp. NPDC057595, assembly GCF_042800875.1. Classification (NCBI taxonomy): domain Bacteria; kingdom Bacillati; phylum Actinomycetota; class Actinomycetes; order Kitasatosporales; family Streptomycetaceae; genus Kitasatospora; species Kitasatospora sp. NPDC057595. Next base: position 5,081 of record NZ_JBHVGL010000051.1, read on the forward strand.
ACACTGGGACTGAGACACGGCCCAGACTCCTACGGGAGGCAGCAGTAGGGAATCTTCCGCAATGGACGAAAGTCTGACGGAGCAACGCCGCGTGAGTGATGAAGGTTTTCGGATCGTAAAGCTCTGTTGTTAGGGAAGAACAAGTGCCGTTCAAATAGGGCGGCACCTTGACGGTACCTAACCAGAAAGCCACGGCTAACTACGTGCCAGCAGCCGCGGTAATACGTAGGTGGCAAGCGTTGTCCGGAATTATTGGGCGTAAAGGGCTCGCAGGCGGTTTCTTAAGTCTGATGTGAAAGCCCCCGGCTCAACCGGGGAGGGTCATTGGAAACTGGGGAACTTGAGTGCAGAAGAGGAGAGTGGAATTCCACGTGTAGCGGTGAAATGCGTAGAGATGTGGAGGAACACCAGTGGCGAAGGCGACTCTCTGGTCTGTAACTGACGCTGAGGAGCGAAAGCGTGGGGAGCGAACAGGATTAGATACCCTGGTAGTCCACGCCGTAAACGATGAGTGCTAAGTGTTAGAGGGTTTCCGCCCTTTAGTGCTGCAGCTAACGCATTAAGCACTCCGCCTGGGG
>NZ_JBHVGL010000052.1:0-5314 GCF_042800875.1 Kitasatospora sp. NPDC057595
GACGATCTTCGCGGAGGTGGTGGCGCGGGTGGGGGCGGCCGCGTTAGAGCTTGCGAAGTCCACTGAGGACCCTTTCGAGCAGCGTGACGTCGGGCTGGGTTCCGGATTCGCCGCCGGAAGCGGGCTGGTGGATGGCGACCAGGCCGGCCTCGGCCAGGTCGGCCACGAGGATCCGGGCCACTCCCAGGGGAAGGGAGAGCAGCGCCGAGACCTCGGCCACGGACTTGACCTCGGTGCACAGGGTGCAGATCCGCTGGTGCTCGGGGAGCAGGGTGGCCAGGCGTTGCGGATCCACGTTGGCGGAGACGAGCGCCTCCAGGGCGAGCTCGTACCGGGGCCTGGTGCGTCCTCCGGTCATCGCGAACGGGCGGATCAGCGGGCCGGAGTCCACCTCGTCGTCGTAGTCGTCGCCAGTCCCGAAGTCCTGGACCGGCCCGTGGTGGCCGGGAACGTGGGCGGGCTGTCCGGCCGACTGCCCGACGGCCGGGCCGCGGCCGGGGAGGTGGCCGGGGTGCTGTCCGACCGTCCCGTCCGGGTAGCCGGGCGGCGGAGCGTCGTACGAGGGCCGGGGCTGGGCGTACTGGTCGTACTGTCCCGGCGGGTACGGCCGGCCGTACGACGGCTGACCGTAGTGCTGGCCGTGCTGGCCGTGGAGCGGCTGGCCGTACTGCTGACCGTGGCCGACGACGCCGGGTGCTCCGAAGGCGTCATGGCCTGTGCCAGGGTACGGAACGCCGTATTGGCCGCTGCGGTCGTCGGGCGGTGTCACGGTTCCTCTCCTCACAGGGTGCGGCGGTGCGGTGCGAGCTCGGGCACTGGTCCTGAGCCGGTGGTGCGAAGGCCGTACAACGCCCGAACCCGAGCCCGCCGAAGCGGGCCCGGGACGGACGTGGAGGTGCTTCGAATACCTGGACGGTATCCGACGGACCGTCAGTGCAGGAGACTGCCCTGGAGTTCTGCGCGGAGTGCGGGGGTGAGGACGGCGCCGGCGCGGTCGACGAGCAGCGCCATCTCGTAGCCGACCAGGCCGATGTCGGAGTCGGGGGAGGCCAGGACGGCGAGTGCGGAGCCGTCGCTGATGGCCATCAGGAACAGGAAGCCGCGTTCCATCTCGACGACGGTCTGGTTGACCTCGCCGCCCTCGAAGATCCGGCTGGCGCCGGTGGTGAGGGAGGTGAGGCCGGAGGCGACGGCGGCGAGCTGGTCGGCGCGGTCGCGGGGGAATCCCTCGGACATGCACAGCAGGAGGCCGTCCGCGGAGACCACCACCGTGTGCGACACCCCGGGGGTGTTGTCCACGAAATTGGTGATCAGCCAGTTCAGGTTCTGTGCGGCCTGGCTCATCTGACTCAACTCAACGCTCCTGGTGGTTCGAGCCGCCGAAGAGATCGGTGCTGCGATTCTGCTGTCCGTTGCCGGACTGGTCTACCTGATCGGGGTCGATCCGGAAGCTTCCGGTGGTCCCGGCGCTGCGGCCCTGCTCGACGCCGCGGCGCAGGTTGGTGAGCCGGCCGCGGACCTCCTCGGGCGCGCGGGAGACCTGCGGTCCGTCCTGCGGGGTGGGCTTGGCGTTGCCCGCCACCAGGTTCTGCTTCGGCACGCGCCGGGGCAGGCCGGCGGGGGTGGTGCCGCCGGAGGAGGGCTCGCGCAGCTTCTCGGCCCGCTGCCAGTCACCGTCGTTGGGGGACTGCCAGTCGGCGTTGCCGGCGGCGGTCGGGCCGGTGGGCCCGTAGCCGCCGAGGGCGGACACGTCGTGGCCGCGGGGCTCGGCCGGGGTGGCGGAGGTGTCCTTGGCGCCGGTGAACCAGTTCGGGCTGTCGCCGCCGCCGTTGCCGTCCTGGCCGGACGGGAAGCCACCACCGGCCAGCTGCTGGCCGGGGCGGCGCTGCGGCAGCCCGGACGGCAGCGTGGTGGGGGCGGCGGGGGCGCTGTCGGCGGCCGGGAGGGCGGGCTGCTCGGGGGCGTACGGGTGGCCCGCCGGGGCCTCCTCGGTCGGCCGGCCGTACTGCTCGCCGGCGTAGCCGGACCCGTCGTAGCCGGTGTCCTGGCCGTACTCGTCCGTCCGGCCGTACTCGTCGTAGCCCTGCTGCGGGTACTGGCCGTAGCCGTCCTGCTGGTAGCCGTCCTGGCGGTAGCCCTCGGCGTCGTAGCCGCCGTCCTGGCCGTACTCGTCCTGGTAGCCGTACTGGTCGTCGGCGTAGCCGGACTGCCCGTAGCCCTGCTGCGGGTACTGCTCGTCCTGGGCGTAGGCCTCGTCGTTGCGGCGGCCGTAGGCCGGGTACTCCTCGTCGACCTCGGCGTCCAGCACCGGCGGCTGCCCGTCCTGCGGTCCGGCCTCCAGCGCGGCGCGGCGGACCTGGTCCAGGCGCTGCGAGCGCTGGACGGCCTCCAGGGCCGGGCTGAAGCCGGTGGGGCCGGCGTTGCCCATCCCGGTGAGGTGGTCGTCGAAGCCGAGTTCGGCGGCGCTGCGGACCGGGTCGTGGTCGACGGCCCACTCGGGGGCCGGCTCCTGGTCGGCGAAGATCCGGGAGACGGTGAACTGCTCCTCGGGCTCCGGAGCCGCGGCCATCTGGGTCACGAACGGCGGCAGCATGACCAGCGAGGTGGTGCCGGCCGACTCGCCGGACGGGCGGAGCTGGACGCGGATGTCGTGCCGCTGGGAGAGCCGGCCGACCACGAACAGGCCCATGCGGCGGGAGATGGTGGCGTCGACCGTGGGCGGCTCGGCCAGCTTCTCGTTGATCTCCGCGAAGTCCTCGGCGGTGAGGCCGATGCCCTTGTCGTGGATCTCGACGAGCACCCGGCCGTCCGGCAGCCGGGTCGCGTTGACCAGCACCCGGGTCTGCGGACTGGAGAACGTGGTGGCGTTCTCCAGCAGCTCGGCGAGCAGGTGGACGAGGTCGGTCACGGCGGCGCCGACGACCTCGGCCTCGGGGATGCCGGAGAGCTCGACGCGCTCGTACTGCTCCACCTCGGACGCGGCGGCGCGCAGCACGTCGACCAGCGGGACCGGGGTGTTCCAGCGGCGGCCGGCCTCCTCGCCCGCGAGGACGAGCAGGTTCTCACCGTTGCGGCGCATACGGGTGGCGAGGTGGTCCAGCTTGAAGAGGTTCTCCAGCTGGTCCGGGTCGGCCTCGTTGTTCTCGAGGTCGGTGATCAGCGCCAGCTGGCGCTGGATCAGGCTCTGGCTGCGGCGCGACAGGTTGGTGAAGATCGCGTTGACGTTGCCTCGCAGCAGCGCCTGCTCGGCGGCGAGCGCCACCGCCTGCCGGTGGACCTGGTCGAAGGCCCGGGCGACCTCGCCGATCTCGTCCTTGCCGTGCAGCGGGATCGGGGTGACGTTGGTGTCCACCCGGTCCGGGTCGGTCTTGGAGAGCCGCTCGACCAGCTCGGGCAGACGGTGGTCGGCGATGTCGAGGGCGGCGTTGCGCAGGGTGCGCATGCCGAGGATCATCGAGCGGGCCACGTAGCCGGTGAGGACACCGGCCAGGATCAGTGCGGTGAGCACGATCAGCGAGTTGAGGATGGCGTCGAAGCGGGCGTTGTCGCGCAGCTCGGCGGCGTCCACGAGCACGTCGTCCAGCAGCGCGACCTCGGTGGCGCGGAGGCTGGCCATGTGGGTGTTGGCGGCCTGGTTCCAGTTCTCCGGCGTCAGACCGGAGTCCTTGGCGTCCTTGTAGGCGCGGTCGGCGATCTCCTTGCCCTGGGACTGGCCGTTGGCGGCCGCCTGGGTGTAGGCGGTGCCGAGGTTCAGCAGGCCCTGCATGGTCGGCACGCTGCCGTTGGGCATCCGGTAGGCCGCGCGCTGGTCGGCGTTGGCCTGGACGACCTGGGCGTCGGCGTACTTCTTGGCGTCCTCGGGGGCGCTGCCGGTGTTGAACTCGGAGAGCGCGGTCTGTTCCAGGCGCTGGGCGACCAGCAGCTGCTGGATGAGGTCGACGTTCTCGTACCGGGTGGTCTTCTGGGCGGAGATGCCGACCAGCAGCTGCAGCATGAGGGCGCGCTGGGTCGAGGCCGAGGCCTTGGCCAGCGACATGGCGTAGATCGAGCGGCCCTTGCTGGTCAGGTTGGACGAGCCGAGGCCGACCGAGTTGTCGTAGGACAGCAGCGGGGCGAACATCACCGAGTAGGCGCTGACGGTCGCGGAGGCGAACAGGTTGTCGGCGTAGGCGGTGGCACGCAGCTGCGGCAGGTAGACGACCACCTGCTGGAAGGCCTCGTGCCGTCGGGGGAGTTCGCCGGACTTGTCGCTGGCCTCGTAGGCCGCGTTGTAGGCCTTGAGGGCGGCATCGGTGGTCGAGCGCGCCTTGGTGACGTCGTTGTTCGGGTCCTGCTTGGTGATCAGGGGTATGAGCGTCTTGTCGCGCTCGCTCTCCAGGGCCTCGGCGAGCTCGGTGGCGGCCTTGGCGAGGGTGGCGGTGCGCTGGGCGCGGTCGGCCTTGATGAAGCCGTCGATCGAGGTGTTGACGCGCAGGCCGCCGAAGACCAGGGCGATGACGACCGGGATCAGCAGGATCGCGATCAGTCGGGCGGGCACGCGCCAGTTGCGCGGGCGCACGAAGTCGTACCGGCTGCTCTTGGGGCCGTTGTCGTTCGTGCCGCTGCCGCCGGAGCCGGTACCGGTGGTGGAGCCGGTGTCCTGGCCCGACGCGCGGTCCTTGCCGGGGTTCGGCTGCTGCGGTGCCGGGGCCGTTTGCGGCCGTTCCTCGACCGGCGTGAACGCCGAGAACCCGCCCGGTTCCGGTGCGGTGCCGTTCGGCTCGCTCTGGCGGGGCTCGGAGCGCCGCTGCGGGGCGACCTGCTGCTTACGCCTCACTCGACAACTACCTCTCGGCCGACAGCCGGCCATGGATCAATCCAGCGCTACCCCGGGGGCCGCCCGCTCCGGGGAACGGCAGCCGTATGGGATCCAGGGGTAGCTGGAATTTCAGCACGTGCAGGGATGGGGGACAAACAGCTGCTGGTGGGCGGAGCGGGAGGTGCAATTCAGGACATTCACCGACATGTTGGAGCAAAACTGTGGTCTTCTGGCGCTGAGTGATGCCGATTCGCTACAAACAGTCATTGTTGATCACGAAATGCCTACCGAACTGTTATCCGCCGCTTATGCGAGGGTCTTGCGCGAGGCGCCCGGACGACACCTCTCCGCAAGCGAACGCGCCCCGGTACCCCGTCGGCGCGACGGGGTACCGGGGCCGCCGGCCTCGGTGTCCGCTCAGCGCAGGCGGGCGAGGAGGGCGTGTTCGACGAGGGTGATGAGGGCGCTCTTGGCGCTGTCGCGGCGTCGGGCGTCGAGGGTGATGACGGGGGTGTC
>NZ_JBHVGL010000053.1:0-5213 GCF_042800875.1 Kitasatospora sp. NPDC057595
CGGCAGCGGCGAACACCGGTGATGCGTCGAGGAGCTCAACCGCCATCCCCGCCCACTGCGACCCCTGACCCGGGAACACGAACACCGCACCCGACCCCGACGCGGCAACCGACTCACCGTCGGCCACCCCGCCCAGCCGGCTCACCAGCTCCGCCACCGAACGACCGGCGACCACTGCCCGGTGCTCGAACACCGCGCGCCCCGCCACCAACGACCGGCCGACATCCACCGGGTCCACCCCGGGATGCGCCACCGCCCACTCCCGCAACCGCTCCACCTGCACACGCAGCGCCGCGTCCGACCGCGCCGACACCACCCACGGCACCACCCCGCCGACCGCCTCGGCCGCCGCCCGGTCCTCCTCCTCCGGCACATCCTCCAGCACCACATGCGCATTGGTGCCGCTCGCGCCGAACGATGAGACGGCGGCCCGGCGCGGCCGCTCCGAGCGCGGCCAGGCCACCGGCTCGGTCAGCAGCCGGACGTTGCCGGTCTCCCAGTCGATGTTCGGCGAGGGGGCGTCGATGTGCAGGGTGCGCGGCAGTTCCTGGTGCCGCAGCGCCATCACCGTCTTGATCACACCCGCCACACCCGCCGCCGCCTGGGTGTGCCCGATGTTGGACTTCACCGAACCGAGCCAGAGCGGCCGGTCGGCAGGACGGCCCCGCCCGTACGTCGCCAGCAGCGCCTGCGCCTCGATCGGGTCACCCAGCGGCGTGCCGGTGCCGTGCGCCTCCACCGTGTCCACGTCGCGCGCGGCCAGGCCGGCGGCCTCCAGGGCCTGGCGGATCACCCGTTCCTGCGACGGGCCGTTCGGCGCCGTCAGGCCGTTGGACGCACCGTCCTGGTTCACCGCACTGCCCCGCACCACGGCGAGGACGGGGTGTCCGTTGCGGCGCGCGTCCGAGAGCCGCTCGACGACCAGCAGGCCCGCGCCGTCCGCGGGGCTGAAGCCGTCGGCCGCCGCCGAGAACGGCTTGCAGCGGCCGTCCGGGGCGAGGCCGCGCTGTCGGCTGAAGTTGACGAACGTCTCCGGGGTGCACATCACGGTGGCGCCGCCGGCGAGCGCGAGGTCGCACTCCCCCGCGCGCAGTGCGCCGACCGCCAGGTGCAGCGCGACCAGCGCCGAGGAGCACGCCGTGTCCACCGTCACCGCCGGCCCCTCCAGGCCGAGGACGTAGGACACCCGGCCCGCGAGGAGGCTGGCGGCGTTGGCCATGCCCAGCGTCCCGTCCCGGCCCTTGGCCGTCCGCGCGAGGACGGTGGTGTAGTCGAGCCAGTTGATCCCGGTGTACACCCCGGTGCGGCTGCCGCGCAGGGTGCTCGGGTCGATGCCGGTACGCTCGACGGCCTCCCAGGAGATCTCCAGCAGCAGCCGCTGCTGCGGATCCATCGCCAGCGCCTCACGCGGCGAGATCCCGAAGAAGCCCGCGTCGAAGTCGGCGGCGTCGTAGAGGAATCCGCCCTCGCGGACGTACGCCGTGCCGGGGGCGTCGGGGTCGGGGTCGTACAGGGCCTCCAGGTCCCAGCCCCGGTCGGTCGGGAAGGCGCCGATCGCGTCGCCGCCGCCCGCCACGAACTCCCACAGCTGCTCCGGCGTCGACAGCCCGCCCGGGAAGCGACAGGCCATGCCCACGATCGCGATCGGCTCGCGGCCCTGCTCCTCCAGCTCCCGTACCCGCCGGTGCGCGTCCCGCGCATCGGCGACGGCCCGCTTGAGGTAGGACCGCAGCTTCTCTTCCGACTCGGCCACGTCTACTCCGACTCCTCGATCGAACGGTCGTTGTCGCTGGTCTGGTGGTGGTGCCGGCGCTGGTGTTCGTCCGGCGGCGGGCCCGGGTGGATCCGCGGCATCACTCGAACCCCTGGTCGACGAGCGAGAACAGCTCGTCGTCGGTGGCGGAGCCGAGGTCGTCCGCGTCGCTCCCGTCGACCGCGTCGTCCGGTGCTCCGCACAGCGCCAGCAGCTCGCGCAGGCGTTCGGCGATCCGGTCACGGGCGCCGTCCTCGGCCAGGACCGCCGGCAGCGCCTCGTGCAGCCGGTCCAGGTCGGCGAGCACCGGGGTGGCCTCCGAGGAGTCCTCGGCGAGGCGCTCCAGCACGTGGCGGGCCAGGCTCACCGGGCTCGGGAAGTCGAACACCAGCGTCGAGCGCAGGTGCACCCCGGTCGCGCGCATCAGGCGCTTCCGCAGCTCGACCGCCATCAGCGAGTCGAAGCCGACCTCCTTGAACGCCCGCTCGGGCCCGACCTCGTCGGCGCCCGGGTGTCCGAGCACGGCGGCCGCCAAGATCCTGACGAGCGTGACCAGTTCGCGTTCACGCTCCTCCTCGGACAGCGCCGCCAGCCGCCGTCGCAGCGCTTCGGTGTCCGGGGCCCCGGGCGTCTCGGCCCCGCCGGCCGCCCGGCGGACCTCCAGGGCACGGAGCAGCTGCCGCAGCGGAGCGCGTACGGCCTCCGGGCGGGTCCGCAGGGCCGCGCTGTCGGGCCGGGCGAGCACCAGTCCGGGCCCGGCCGCACGCAGGGCCTCCCCGAACAGCACCAGCGCCTCGTCATCCGTCAACTCCAGCAGTCCTGGCTGGAGTTCGACGTCGGATCCACCGAATCCGACGGGTCCCCAGGCGAGCGCGGCGGCGGGCAGGCCGTCCGCGTGCCGGGCGGCCGCCAAGGCCTCCGCGAAGGCGGCGGCCGCAGCGACGGCGGGCGGTTCCGGAGCGGCACCGATCAGGCCGCTCGCCGGGGAGACCGCCACGAGCGACGCGCCCCGGTGCTCGGCCAAGAGTCCGGAGAGGGCCAGGGCGGCTTCGACGTCCGGTTCCCCGCCCTCGCAGGCCGCACCGGCCGCCGCGAGCAGCGCGCCGGCCACCGGGCGCCCGGCGGTGGCCGCTTCCAGCGCGGCGCGCAGCCCTTCGTGGTCTCCAGGGGCCCAGGTGACGACCTCGGCCTCGGCTCCCGCCTCGGCCAGCCGGTCCGCCAGTCGGCGCACGGCGGCGCTGCCCGTGTCGCTGCCGGTGTCACCGCCCGGCAGCAGGACCAGGCGGCGGACCCCGTGGGCATCGACCAGGTGACCGGCCAGCGCGGCGGCCAGCGGGCCGTCCGCGCCGCTGATCAGCACCGTGCCGCCTCCCGCACCCCACGGCTCCACTGCCGCACGGTCAGCTGCCGCCCTGGCGAGCGACGGGGCGAGCAGCCGTCCGCCGCGCACGGCGAGCCGCGGGACACCGGCGGACACCGCCCGGGGCAGTGCGGCGGCGGAGGCCGGGTCGTCGTCCAGGTCGGCCAGCAGGATCCGGTCCGGGTACGCGGCCTGAAGCGCGCACCCGGCGCCCCAGGCGGCCGCCCGGTCCGGGTCCGGCACGCGGTCCCCGTCCGCAGTGAGGACGGCCTGCCAGGTCGTCAGCAGGAGCCTGCTCTCCGCCAGCGCCGGTTCGACCGCCCAGGCCGCGACCTGGGCCGCCGCGTGGGACCGACGGTGGCGGGCTTCCGCGCCCGTCCGGTCGGCGCCCGGGGCCGCGGCCGGCGGGGCCGGGTCGGTCAAGGCGAGCACGACGGTTTCGGGCGCCGGCGAGCCGCCCGCGACGGCGGCGGCGAGGGCCGCCACGTCCGCGTACCGGTCCACCGCGTCGATGCCCTCGAAGGCCTCCGCCGCACCGACGACGGCGAGACGTCCGGGCGTATCACGGCTCGACGCGTCCTCGGCCCACTCCGCCCAGGTCAGTCGCAGGAGCGCGTCCCGGTGCGCACCGCCGGCCGCGCGCAGCTGCTCGGCGGAGACCGGGCGCACGGTCAGCGACTCGACCACCGCGACCGGACGGCCCGCCGCGTCCGCGACCCGCATCGACACCGCGCCCTCCCCTGCCGGGGTCAACCGGACCCGCAGGCCGACCGGACCCGTGCCGGAGAAGCGGACACCGTGCCAGGAGAAGGCGACCCGGACGTCCTCGTCCTCGCCCGCGCCCACGCGGAGCGCCTGGATCCCCGCGTCGAGCAGGGCCGGGTGGACGGCGAAGCCGGCCGCGCCGCGCTCGTGCTCGCCGAGGAGCGCGACCTCGGCGAAGAGGTCGTCGCCGCGCCGCCAGACGGCCCGCAGTCCTCGGAAGGCGGGACCGTAGTCGACCCCGGAGGCGACCAGGCGATCGTAGAAGTCGTCCACCTCCAACGGCGCGGCGCCGGTCGGAGGCCAGCTCGTCCACTCGGGCCCGGCGTCGTCGACGTCCGCACCCTCGACCAGCGTGCCCTCCGCGTGCCGGGTCCAGGGCTGGTCGGCGGGCGCCTGCTCAGGCCGGGAGTGGACGCCGATCGGACGGGCGCCGGCCTCGTCCGGCGCACCCACGACAACCTGGATCCGCAGAGCCTCGGAGTCCGGCAGGACGAGCGGGGTGTGCAGGGTCAGCTCCTCGACGGTGGGACTGCCCACCTCGCCACCCGCCCAGGCCGCCAGCTCGACGAAGAGCGTCCCCGGCACGATCGCCGTGCCCAGGACGACGTGGTCGGCGAGCCACGGGTGAGCGGCAGCGGAGAGGCGGCCGGTGAACAACACGGTGCCGTCGTGCGCCGAGCTGACCGCCGCGCCCAGCAACGGGTGCTCGGCCGCGGCCAGTCCGAGCCCTGCGGGGTCGCCCGCCCTGGCACCCTGGTCGAGCCAGTAGCGGCGGTGCTGGAAGGCGTAGGTCGGCAGGTCGACGTGCCGGCCGGCGGGGAGCAGGGTGGTCCAGTCGACGGGAAGGCCCGCGACGAAGGCCGCCGACAACGCCGTCACCAGCCGCTCAGGACCACCCTCATGACGGCGCAAGGTCTCCAGGACCACGGCACCGGGAGTCTCCTCCAGCTGGTCCGCGACCGGAACGACCAGCCCGGGGTGCGGACTGCACTCCACGAACGTGGTGTGCCCGGCGGCCACCGCGGCCCGCACCGCCGAGTCCAGGCGGACAGTGCCGCGCAGATTGTCGAACCAGTACGAACCCGCCAACCGGTCGGGAGAGTCAACGGCTTCTCCGGTCACCGTCGAGAACATGGCCACCCGACCCGCCAACGGACGCACACCCGAGGAGAGTTCGACGACCTCCTCGCGCACCGCGTCCATGTACGCCGAATGCGAGGCGTAGTCCACCGGAATCCAGCGCGCCCGCACCCCGTCACGCTCACACTGTTCGGCCACCGAGGTCAGCGCCTCGATCTCCCCGGACAGCACCACACTCGACGGCCCGTTCACCGC
>NZ_JBHVGL010000054.1:0-4406 GCF_042800875.1 Kitasatospora sp. NPDC057595
CCTGCCCGGTGTGCTCGGCCAAGATCCGGGCCACCCGCGCCGACGAGATCGCACGCGCCGTCGCCCGGCACATGGCCGACGGCGGAACGGCCTGGATGGTCACCCTGACGGCCCGTCACAAGAAGCATCACGATCTTGCCGACCTCTTCGACGCGGTCGCCAACGGATGGCGTCAGCTCATGTCCGGCCGGGCCTGGGCCGGTGACCCGAAGCGGGGAGTGTTCGGAGAACGCGACCGGCTCGGAGTCCGGGGCAATATCCGCTCGCTCGAAATCACCTACGGAACCCGCAACGGCTGGCATCCGCACCTGCATGTCGTCCTCCTCCTCAACGAGGAAACCGGCCCCGAACTCGCCTACGCAATTCACCGGTGGGACAAGGTTTGGCGGGCCTGGATGAAGAAGAAGGGATACGAGCCGAGCAAGGAACACGGTGTCAACTGGTCCAAGGTCACCACCCCGGAAGAGGCAGGTGAATATATCGCCAAGGTCCAGGAAGGCAAAGGCCACCTCGGCAACGAAATGGCCCGTGGCGACATGAAGGCCGGACGCCTCGGAACCCTCGCCCCGTTCGAGATGCTGGAATACCTGCGCGTCACCGGAGACGCCGCCGTCGTCCCGGTCTGGCACGAGTACGAGAAGGCGACCTTCCGGCGACGAGCGATCACATGGTCACGCGGCCTGCGGGCCCAACTCCTCGATGACGAACCGGAGTTGACCGACGAAGAGGTCGCGGCCGAAGAGGTCGGCGGGGAGACGTGGGCACTTCTGCCGGCCGAATCGCTCCGGGCCATGCGACGGGTGCCGGGCCTCCAGGCCGCCATCCTCGACGCTGCCGAGAACGGCGGATTCGCAGAGCTGGTCAACCTTCTGACTGCCTACCACCTGGTCTACGAGAAGGGCCCCGACGCTCCCGCAGGATGACCAACTTCCTAGGGGTTGGGAAAGTGTTTGCCGAAAGGTGATCTGCGGGGCGGGATCATGAAAAGGGGCCATTACACTTGTACCAATGGAGAGGGCTGGAAAGCCCTCACCGCGTAAGTGGGCACTCGGCCCCTTTTCTTGATCCCGGAGGGGCCCCGCTGATCAGCTTTCGGTAAAGACTTTCTCAGGCCCGGTCCCACCAAAAAGGCCCCCGCCCAATTCGGACGGGGGCCTAATTGACTTTCATCAGCCATCCTGTTTCCTCCGCTTGTACAGGGCCGCAGTCGAGACCTTCGCCGCCCGCGAAACCTCAGTCGGAGAAAGGCACTTGGATTCCAGGGCCTCATCCGACAGGGTTCGTTCCAGTGATCGACTCTCCTCCCGGATGTCAGAGGCAGCACGGAGGATCGTCCGGTACCACTCCGCCGCGTCCGGCCGGTTCGCCTGATCCGCCGTCAGCCCGTACACCGCCAGGTCCCGGAGACGTTCGAGCTGCCGTTTGGCCTGATCAGCAGTCTTCTTCGGTACGGCCGACATAGGGAACTCCTCCATGCAATCCACAAACCAGTTGACAATCCCCGTTGACTGGGTTCAGGGTAGAGCACAGCACAGCACGTAGTCACCCACTCGTCACATGACGACACGTCAGAAAGAGGCCCCCATGCCCGCGATCTTCTTCGTTGACCAGGCCAAGAGCTTCAACATGCTGATGTTCCTCAGCAGCTCCCCGAAGACCGTCTTCGGCAACAACGACAAGCAGGACACGACCAAGGACGGCATCCCGAAGTGGGAGGTCCAGGTCGTCGCCACCTTCCAGCAGTTCGGCCGCGTCGAGAACGAGATCCTCAAGATCGGCATCGCGTCCCACCAGGACCCCGCCCAGACCCTCGGCGGCCCGACCCCCGTCGAGCTCGTCGGCTTCCGTGTGGGCGTCAGCCCCGCCGAGAAGCGGACCGACAAGAACGGCAACGAGCGGATCGTGGGCGGCACGGCCTGGTACCAGGCCGACGAGGTCCGCGCCATCTCCGCCGTCCCGTCCGGCCGGAAGTCGGAGGGCTGACCGTGACCTCCTCCGTCTTGGACGGGCTGAACGCGGCCCCCCTGATCGCCCTGGTTGCCCTCGTGGCCCTGGTCGGCTGGGGGGCCGCTCGGCTCCTGATCACCACCTACCGCTACCTCCGCGCAACCCCGCTCCAGCGGCGCCGGATGCGGCACGCCTGGCGGATCTCGCTCCGGTGGAAGCGCCTCGCCCCCAACCTCGGCCTCGCCCGCGTGGACGAGAACACCAAGGGCCGCAAGGGCATGGACGGCAAGCCGGTCAAGCCGATCACCGTCGTCCCGAAGATCCGGGTCTACCCCGAGCCCTGGGGCATCCGGGTCCGCGCCGCCACGATCCCGAAGGTCGGCATCGAGGAGTACGAGAAGGCAGCCGGGTGGCTGGCCGACTCCTGGGGCTGCCAGACGGTCGAGGTCCAGCGCGTCGCCCCCGGTGTGGTCGAGCTTCGCGGCCTCGTCGGCAACCCGCTGGACGAGCACTTCCCGTACGCCTTCCCGGCCGGGGACGACTGGGTGCTCCCGCTCGGCCGCAACCCCTGGGCCCGCGACCTCGTCATCCCGCTCCGAGAGCTGTCCGGCATCAAGGTGGCCGGCATGCCGGGCTACGGCAAAACCATGCTCATGCTCGGCTGGTTCGCCTCCCTCGCTCGGCGGCCCGAGGTCCAGTTCGCCGTGTTCGACGGCAAGACCAGCGACCCCCGATACGGCGACTGGGGAGAGGTCGGCCAGCGGGCCATGTTCATCGTCGGGGACAACCCCGAGACCGCCCATCAGCGCCTGACCGAACTCGTCCGGCTGATCAAGGACCGGCCCTCACAGCTCGTGGCCGAACGAGGGACGCACAAGTTCTGGAAGGCCGGACCGACCGTCACGATCCCGCTGGTCCTGGTGCTCATGGACGAGTGCCACAACTACATCGACGCGGCCGGGCTCAAGGGCAAGGACAAGGAACTCATCGAGGCCAACCAGCGGCTCATGCGGACGGTCGCCAAGGAAGGTCGCGGCCTCGGCGTGATCCCCGTCGTCGGCACCCAGAAGCAGACCTCGGACGCGATCCCGACCGCCGTCCGCGACAACCTCGAAGTCGGCGTCTGCTTCGCCACCTTCACCATCGACGGGGCAGAGGCCGCGCTGGGCAACGGCATCCGCAAGGACGAGGAGAACCAGCCCACGACCCTGATCGACAAGGAACGCTTCGCCGGGGTCTGCGTCGTCACCGGGGTGCCCGGACTCTCCGGCCGCTACGACCGCGTCCGGGTGGGCGACATCGACGAGGCCGCCATGCTCCAGCTCGTCGCCGCGTCCATCGGCTACCGCGCCGACGTCATTCCCGCGGCTGCCCCCACCGTCCGAGACGTCTCCGCCGATTCGGCCGGCACAACCGTGCCGCTCCAGAAGGAAGCCCCGAAGACGACCCGTAGGAGGAAGGCGTCATGACCGCGTACGAGCCCCCGCCCGTCTACACCCCGACCCCGATCCACATCGGCCCCGGACAGGCCCTCAGCGCCCCTCAGAGCCTCCAGCAGCCCCCGGCCTACGTCGTGGTCCAGCAGGCTGCCCCCGCGCCCTCCTGGCTCCGTCAGCACTCCGGACAGCTCATCGCCGGGGCCGGGGCCGGGGTCCTGGTCGTCGCCCTCCTCCTGGCCGTCGCCGTCGTCGCGGTGGCGGTCGGGATCGCAGCCATCTCGGCGGCCATCGGCTGGCTCGTCATCAAGAGCCTGATGGGCCAGCAGAACGCGAAGTGACCGCCCGGCGTGTTCGTATCACGCCGGTCGGCCACTGAGGACAGGATCGCACGAGAGACGCAAAGGGGGCCCGAAAGCGCTGGTGACGCTTCGGGCCCCTTGGTCTCCGCCCCGCCTCTGACAGCACGAACGGAGAACGTCCATGGACAGCGTAGGGCAGACCGCCGACACCGGTCGAGACGACCAGGCCGGTGTGATCGAGGCCGAAGAGCTGATCACGGAACAGGTCCGCAGGACCCTCACGGCCACGGCCGGTCGCCAGGTCTCCCGGCAGCCCCGGGCCGAAGGCAGGAGGGGCAGCCGGGCCGCCTCTGGCGGCCTGGCGGACGGCCCTTCTAGGTACAACGCGAATAATGTTTCCCACATCCAAGAACTTCCCAGCTCAGAGGCCGAATCGGCCGTTCGGCAGGATCGCCGTGGGAAGCGCTTCGCACAGCGGCAAGTCCTCTGGGGGATCACCACGATCCCGCGCGTCAAGAAGTGCGGCCGGACCACCAACGGGAACGTCGGCGACGGCCTGGCGGCGGTCGTCGTCAACGCTGGCGTCGCCCACTGGTCCGGCTTCTGCTCCTGCGGCTCCATCTGGGCCTGCCCGGTGTGCTCGGCCAAGATCCGGGCCACCCGCGCCGACGAGATCGCACGCGCCGTCGCCCGGCACATGGCCGACGGCGGAACGGCCTGG
>NZ_JBHVGL010000055.1:0-4082 GCF_042800875.1 Kitasatospora sp. NPDC057595
GGTACTGCAGGGGGGACCCTGTGGGAGAGTAGGACGCCGCCGAACAAATTTTGAGAAGAACCCCCGCCGGATTACCGGCGGGGGTTCTTTGCGTTTACCGAAAATGTGCTCAGCTCGATGGTTGGGCGGTGCCCCAGCTGGGGCGGCTCTCCCCGTGGCCGGCGGTGTCGGTGATCCGGGTGGCGCCGGAGCCGTCGGCGCGCATGGTGTAGAGCTCGGAGGTTCCGCCGGCGGGGGCCTGGGCGAAGGCGATCGCGGTGCCGTCGGGCGAGTAGGAGGCGATGCCGTAGGTGGTGTCGGAGGGCCCGGGGGTGAGTGCTTCGACGGCGGTGCCGTCGGGGTGGACGGTGTAGATGCCGCCGCCGGGGGCGTTGTCCGGGCCGGCGGGGTAGGTGGTGAAGACGATGCGGCTGCCGTCGGGGGACCAGTTGGCGCGGTCGCCGGCCCGCAGTTCCCACGGGGTGAGGCGGCGCAGGCCGGTGCCGTCGGCGTTGACGATGTAGAGCGCGCGGCTGTTGGCGGGCTGGCCGGTGGCGCTGGTCCGGTAGGAGAAGACGAGCTGTTTGCCGTCGGGGGACCAGGCCGGGTCGGTGACGACGCCGGAGTACGGGGTGTCGTTGGTCAGGAAGGTGAGCCGCTGGGCGGTGGTGCCGTCGGGGGCGATCACGTAGAGGTCGCTGTACTGGATCTGCTCGCTCGTCGGGTCGGCGGCGCCCCAGCCGCGGGTGAAGGCGAGCTGTTTGCCGTCGGGGGACCAGGCGGGCATGGTCTCCGTCTCGTTGAGGCAGTCGGGGGCACCGGCCTCACAGAGTGAGCCCAGTTGGTGGACGTTCTGTCCGTCGGTGCCGGTGGTCCAGATCCGGCCGGGGGAGTCGCCGCCGGTGCGGTCGAAGGCGAGGGTGGTGCCGTCGGGGGACCAGGCGGGGTGGTCGTCGAGGGTCCGGTCGGCCGGCTGGGTGACTTGCCGGCGGGTCTTGCCGTCGGGGGTGACGGCGAAGATGGCGCTGGTGAGGCGGTCCTGGTCGAGGAAGGCCCGAGCGGCGATGAGGCCGTTGTGCGCCGGTGGGGCGGTGGGGGTGGCCGCGGCGGCGCCGACCACGCCCGCGGTGGCGTCGGCGACGGCGGGTTCGGCGGCCGGGGTCGGGGTGGGGGATTCGGCGCGGATCTCGCTGAGCGGGATGTCGCCGGGCTGGGCGCCGCAGCCGGTGAGCAGGGTCCCGGCGAGCAGGAGGCCCGCACCGGTGCGGTGGCGGGTGCGGGCCGTGGAGGGGCCGGAGCGATGGGGGGCGGGGGTGGTGGGGGAGAGCCGTGTCCGTGTGCGGGTCATCCGCGTCTCATCTCCGTCTTCGATCCGCCCGGCGCGGCCGGGCGTGAGCCCCCCGAAGGAGCTGTCACTGTGTCAGATCGGAGAGGGGCGGGCGGGGAGACACGCAACGGTCCGCGTCCGCCCGGGGACGGGGAGTCATCCGTTCGCGGGGCGCGGTCGGACCGGGTGGGCGCGGTAGGACCTGGCTGTCAGCCCCGGGCGGCGCGGCGTTCGGCCTTGGCGACGGCCTCCGCCTCGTCCTCGGCCTCGGCGGTCTCCAGGGTGGGCGCGGTGCCGCCGAGGTGGACGGGCAGCCACCAGGTGTCGTCGGGTCCGGCGGGCTTGCCGGGGTACTCGCGCTGGGCCCGGTCGAGCATCTCGGACATTGCGGCGCGCAGTCGGCGGGTGACCATGACGGGCTTGTCCTCGGGCGTCAGCACGATCGGTTCGCCGATCATGATGGTGACCGGGACGTGCCGCTTGGTGAGGGTCTTCGGACGGCCCTTGGTCCACAGCTGCTGGGTGCCCCAGAGGACGACAGGCAGCAGCGGGGCGCCGGAGTCGGCGGCCATCCGGGCGGCGCCGGTCTTGAACTTCTTCAGCATGAAGGAGCGGCTGATGGTCGCCTCGGGGAAGACACCGACCACCTCGCCGGCCCGCAGGGCGCGGACGGCGGCCTCGTAGGCGGGCTGGCCGTCGGTGCGGTCGACGGGGATGTGCTTCATGCCGCGCATCAGCGGGCCGGAGACGGCGTGCTTGAAGACGTCGTCCTTGGCCATGAAGCGGGTCTTGCGCTTGCCGCCGCGGTAGGCGCCGAGGCCGGCGAAGAGGAAGTCGAGGTAGCTGATGTGGTTGCTCACGAGCACCGCCCCGCCCTTGGCGGGGATGTGTTCGGCGCCGACGATCCTGATGCGCACGTCGAGTGCGCGGAAGACGGTCAGCGCGGCGCCGATCACCGGCGGGTACACGAGCTCTGCCACGGTCAGTCCTGACTTCGACGGGCCTGGGGCCCGGTACGACGGGGACCCGCGTGCCGTAGGTGGGGGCCGACCGGGGGCGCGGCACACCGCGGCGGCCACGGGCGATACACGGAGATGATCCCCCGAACGGGTACCCGCTGTCACCTGAGCCGAGCCCGTGGGACCCGATCGGGAGGTGTGATGTGCGTGATGAGCCCGGCCGGGAACTTTTCCCGGCCGGGCGTCCGGTCGGTTTTCTCCCGCCCGGGGCGGCTCAGGCGGCCAGGTCGGTCCGGGTGCGGGCGCGCAGGACCAGGAGGTACGCCTCGCAGCCGAGGCAGTAGCCGAACGCGGCGTTGAGGAAGGCGGCGGCCAGCGCGAACCCGGTGGCGAGCAGGCCGAGCCAGCCGACTCCGGTCAGGAGGGCGGCCGTGCCGACGGCGGCGAAGACCAGGCCGACCCCCTGGGCGAACCGCGGCGGGCGTTCGTCCTCGGTCTCGGCGGGTGGCGCCAGCCGGGGCCGGACCAGGGTGCGGTAGAGCCAGGAGTAGGGGGAGAAGCGCAGGCCGCCGAGGGCGCCGAGGGCGAAGACGAGGGTCTGGGCCGCGAGCAGCGCACCGCTGCCGGTGAGCAGGACGGCGATCAGGACGAGGGTGGTGAGGGCGGCGGCGAAACGCGGGCCGCGGGGGTCGATCTGCACGGGGACTCCGGGGCGGGGAGGGGCGACGGGGCGCGCGGCGACGGGGTCGCGCGGGCACCCGGGAGGGCCGGGGCGCGCGTCAGCGACAGCGCGAGGCCGTGGCCCGGCACAGGTCGACCACCCGGCGGATGGTCAGCAGCGGCTGTGCGGGGCGGTCGGAGTCCACGGGCCGATGGTACGCGGGGCCGGTGACACGGGTCGAGGGGGGTTGCGGGAGAGCCGGCCCCCGTCGCCGGCGTGGTACGGGGCGGAGCAGACTGGGGGGATGACCGGATTGGTGGTGTGTGTTGTCGTGCTCGTGGCCGCGAGCGCGTTCGGGCTGATCCGAGCGAAGCGTGACGGGAGGCTGAGGGTGCGGGAGCGGGACGGGGCGGTGCGGCTGTCGGCGGCGGAGCTGGGGGAGGCGCTCGGCGAGCGGGCGACGCTGGTGCAGTTCTCCACCGCGTTCTGCCAGCCGTGCCGGGCCACCCGGCGGGTGCTGGCGGAGGTGGCGGGGATGGTCGGCGGGGTGGCGCACGTCGAACTGGACGCCGAGGAGCGGTTGGAGCTGGTGCGGCGGCTGGAGATCGTCCGGACGCCGACCGTGCTGGTGCTGGACGCCGGTGGCCGGGTGGTGCGGCGGGCGGCCGGGCAGCCGCGGAAGGCGGATGTGATCGCGGCGCTGGGCGCGGCGGTCTGAGCCCGGCCGGGGTGTCCGGGGTGTTCGGGGCGGCCAGGACGGTGGGCGCCGGGGCGCGGGCGGGGGCGTGCGGGATGCTGCCGAGGTGAATCCGGCGGCACGAGGGCAGCCCCGTCTGGTGGAGCCCGGGCCGGCCTGGGGCAGGATGGCCCTGACGGGGCACCCCGGCCGGGGGTCCGGCGTAAGCTACTGGTGAGTAGTGACCGTCGGGCTACTGGCGGGTATGCTGCCAGCAAGTTCCGGACCGGCACGGGAACACGCTGCCGGGAGTGGGTGCGAGCCGTGTGCGCGCCCACGTGCACTGCCGCAGCCGCCGGACGAGACCAGTACAGGAGACAGGCCGTGAGCTTGAGGATCGTTGTCTGTGTGAAGTACGTGCCGGACGCGACGGGTGACCGTCGTTTCTCGGACGATCACACCACCGACCGGGAGGGCGTG
>NZ_JBHVGL010000056.1:0-3540 GCF_042800875.1 Kitasatospora sp. NPDC057595
CATCAAGGAAGATAATTGGGTCTAAAACGCCAAAATTCTTTTTATCAGAGGCATCAAGCGTGACGTAGTGGAATGAGCGAATCAATTCTACAAACATCGGATACTTAACCCGTACATCTGGATCACTAATCGCTTTCGTAAACCACTTTCGTACCTCCACCTTTGGGTCAGTCATTAATACCTGACAATCCAAGAAAGAGAGATATAGCAGGATCATTTTCACTAAAAAGGACTTACCTTTTCCAGTTGCTCCTGTAATATTTACATGTGGGCTGTCGGTAGAAGCACCGGCGATTCCCTCATTAGCCATAAACGGATGGTAAAGCACAATATCTCGACTGCTGGCTATAGATTGGTCGATCGGGACTTTTTCTGTAAATTTGTCTACTCTTCCGAAATAAAACCCCACATTCGAACCAAGCCGGCTTGATACGGCAAAAAGATTTTCTGCAAAGCCTTCATGTGTTGTTGACTGCACCCAGTTTTTTTCGAATTGCATCGGTGCACCATGCAAAAATTTATAGAAAAGCTGCAACTGATCGGCGATAGGACGCACACAATAGATTTGTGAATGCTTCATGATCCTAATGACTTCGCTTGCTCTGTGCTTACATTCCTTTTTAGTCTTTCCGCTGACAACAAAAGTCGCTACCCACTTCAAATATGGTGAATTGTGATTACGGATTTTATTGTTTAAATCGGTAAGCAATTCACGGCCAGATAGGAGCCTGTCATCTATTTCTTCAACCTCGCTCATATCCCGCTGCGTTTGCTTGAAACGTTGTTTTGTTAAAGCAATTTTGTTCAATGTTGATTCTTTTGACTGGTATTGCGCTTTTATGTGCAGCTCTACGGGGAAATTTAAATTTTGCGCCTTTTGAAAAATGTGGGAGTATTCCATGTCCTCGGGAAAGTCATCGACTACGACAAAACTTGTATAGCATTCCCCTTCAGTTGTCTGAAGCTTTAGAAACCCGGGTTCCGTTGGATCAATGATAGCGTCGGTTATATTGGTTTGACCGCGCTTTTTTTGTTCTTCAACCACACTATGGTGTATATCTCTTAAGAAATTGTATCGGTTTATATAGATCAATTGATCTTCTGTAAGCCGGCGACCGCCAACGCTTGCCACCAGTTGAAAAAGGTCTTTTTCAAGCCCTTCAAATCGTTGGAAAAACTCTGCGGTCATTTCTCTTTCCAATCCCAAAAGGTTTACCAATACGTCTGAAACAGACGTAAAGGCATTCCTCACAACTCCTTTGATATCTTCTGACCCTTCTAAGAGGTTTCCTTTCAAGCGTACACCGAGAATGAAATCTGGCTGCGTGACGCTGCCAAGCTCATTTTCTAAAATATTTATCGTTTCACGATTATAATATCGCCCGATCTCTAAGGTGCTCGGATGAAAGTCTTTCTCCAAATACTCAAAACGCTGCTCTAAGTCCATGTGCTGCGGGTACATTTCTAAGTGAATATCCTTGTACTTTTCTAATTCTTTAAACAGTATCCTAAACTCCGCTTTGTGATCCTCCAGTTTCTCTTTGTTGCTCTGAGGCACAACAACGGGGCTAATACGGTAATAAGCATAAATTTCACCTGATTTGGTCAGCATAAGATTGTCGTGTACGGTTTTGATTGGCGTCTTTAATTTCACCGTTATCACCGTCCTTCCTGCGAATAATTGTATCTTCGAAGGTTACTTGTTTAATATTTGAGTATAAAACCTCTTGGTCATTGGCATATCTGCGCTTTGGCAGGTATACGATGAAAAAGTAATTCGAAAAGTCAAACAGAAAACGATGGATCTTCTTACCGTTATATTTCTGTTTGACAAGGAATCCGCTTAACAGCCAAGGAATGCCAGCATACAATACGAGGGTTAATCCTGGCATGATTGAGCCGATACTATTAAAGAACTTACGAAAAGCAATCATTACGAGGAGTATTGCTGCGAACAATGCTCCTCGTACCAAACTGAGTCCAAAATTCATATTCAAAGGCCCCAGTTTATACAGCGTTATAGGGTGATTCATTGTTTTTTTATAGTTGTATGACCTCATTCCTTACCCCCCAAATACAGTGTAAGCAAGGTCACCTATTTGCTTTAAAAGTCTCTCTGGATTACCTACCGCGAAAAATACGAATCCGGCGGCAATTACAAATCCGATCAATTTACTAATGTCCTGTCTAAATAGGTAAAAGACACCGAAACAAACCAAAACAATTGCAACAGCATTTCCGCCTTCAGTTTGTACCCAATCCGCTAAATTACCGAGAGACGGAAGGCTAGCAGCTAAAACAGGATTTGCAAAAAAATTCATCATAGTTATTTTCCTCCTAGTGTGTTTTCCATTTTTTCAACAAAATACTTACCATCACGTTTACTTAAGTGCATTGTGAAGCTTTCTGTATTCTCAATTCCAAGGTCTTTTTCTTGGAATTTCGCATTGGTTTTTACGATATAACCATTTTTCCCTGAAGCATAGACTTTGAGATTTTATAAGCTGACAAATGAACGCTTCCAATTTAAAGCCTGCGGCTTCTCCATCATATAAGTGAGATCATCTGTCGTTCCGTCAGCATATTTTTTGAAGAAATCATTAAGCCAATTTTGAATCTGCTGTTTCTGTGCATCCTGAATTTCAGATTCATCTTCTAATGGGTTAGTTTCGCTTTGTACGCCTTTTGTTTTCACATCTGGCAACGGCGTAAAATACAGGTTAGAAACAACCGCATAACCGCCTTTAGAAGCTTTTACAGGTACATTCAGCAGCATAGAACGGCCTGTTTTTTTCTCCTCCTCGTATTTCTCTTTCACTTTTTCTTTTTTCTTGCCTTTTTTCTTCTCGACCTCTCGCTCTTTTTCCTGAACGGCGACATTATCATAATCTACACGGTACTGTAAGATCGCTTTATCATCGGCAAACTGCACATCATACAGCGTTTTATTATTCAACTTCCTATATCCGCCTACATCACCAGTTAGATCAACCGTTAAACCTTCTGCATAATAACTTTTGAGCGCTTCTTCACGAGCCTTCTTTTGGTCACTATCGCGCGGAATATTCATGTATTCATCGACCACTTGATTAGCGAAAATCTCCATTTTCGGACTGCGGTAAACATCATATCCGTTTTCATCCTGACCAGCCGTAACAGCAGCGAGTGCCGTTGCAGTAGCTTTAGACCGATTCAGTGCATTTTGCGAACGACCAAAAGCTAATATTCCAGACAATCCAACAACACCGATCAGCAGCCAAATAAATATGACAGCGCCTTTACCATTTCGTGCCTTTGGCAATTTACGGCTTTCTTTTTTGCTCCGCTTGATCTTATTGTCTGAAAAAATGTCGGACACTTTTTCTTTCAAACCGCCTAATCCCATTTGTCTCCCCCTTTCAATAAATTGCGCCGTCAACTTGGGGCGGTCGGATTGCATTTTCTGTTTAGACGGTGCAGCAAGCGCCTCTTTTTTTTCGTTCAACCCATTCATTGGATTGCGAAAATAAATGATTTTGCGCCTTTCAACAGGTTTTAGCC
>NZ_JBHVGL010000057.1:0-3521 GCF_042800875.1 Kitasatospora sp. NPDC057595
CCGCCACCCGGGGTGCGGGTGGCGGGCGCCGCCGCGTGGCGAACGGGGGTCAGGACTGCGGGACGTGCAGGCGCGCCCAGGAGGAGGCGCCGGGCCAGCCGTCCGCGTCGGTGCCCGCGTAGCCGAGCTTCTGCTGCCAGCGGGCGTAGCTCCGGCGGTCGGCCTCGCTCCACTGCGGGCCGGGGCCCTGCTGGTAGGCGCCGCAGCCCTCCTCCACCAGACGGCGGCCCATGGCGGTGACCAGTGGGCTGCTCGGGCCGGTGCGGAACCACTCCGATCCCGGGAACGGCGCCCAGCCGCCGCCCGCGGGCGTCGTCGTGCCGCCCCCGCCCGGCTCCAGCGCGCCGGAGGTGACCAGGTGGTAGAGCGGCGCGCCCGGGCACTCGGTGGCGTAGCCGTCCCGGTGGCCGCGGATCTCCCGGCCGGCGCCGTTGGCGCGCAGGTAGGCGACGGCGTCCCGCAGTCCCGTGACCTGGTCGGCGCTCGGGGCGGTGTGCCCGCTGTCGCCGACGAGGGCGAGGACGGCGAAGTGGTCGCGGTTGAGCGTGGTGTTGCCGTTGGCGGCGTTCTGCGTGTTGCGGCCGCGGCCCTCGAAGACGTAACCGTGCTCGCAGACGGCGAGGTTGTAGGCGAAGTCCGACCAGCCGTTGCCGTCCATGTGGCTGTTCTGGACCTTGCGCAGGTACCCCGCGCAGGTGCCGTGCTCGTCGGCGCTGTACGGGCCGCCCAGGTAGTGGATCTTGACGCCCCGGTTGGCCGGCACCGCCGGATGGCCGTTGCGGGCCGCCCGGGCGCCCCACTCGGCGCGACTGACGAACTTCATGGCCGTGTCTCCCTGTTGGTTCCGTTCCGCGCGGGCCGTCCCTGGGCCCGCGTCCGTGCTGCTCGGAGCGTGCCGCCCGCCGCATGCAGCCCGCGTGCAACGGACGTGCGGCGGGCGTGCAGGGCGCGGGTGTTCGGGGGACGGGCGGTGGGCCCGAGGTCAGCGCCCGGCGCCGCCGCCGTGCACCCGGGGCGCGTAGTCCGCCCGCAGCTTCTCGATCCGGCGCAGGAGGGCGGCCAGCGCCTTGTCCTCCAGCGCCCGCATCTCGTTCACCTGCTTCGGGGTGTAGCCGTAGCGGGCCGCGTCGTCGTAGCTGAACTCGTACCAACTGCGGTTGTTCTTGCTGCGGTTGGCGGGACCGTCCATCCGACGGAGGTTGTCCTCGTGGTCGCCGAGGCCCTTGAGGTGCTCGTACAGCTCCGCCCGGACCCCGCGCGACGCCGCCAGGTAGAGCCGCAGCACCGGGACGAGTTCGTCCAGCTTGGTGATCCGGTCGAGGGCCACCAGGTGGTCGGTGTCCAGCGTCGGCGGGTTCGTCTTCTCCGCGACCGCCCGGGCCACTCTGGCCTGCCAGGCCTCGCGGCCCGTCACCTCGTCGAAGTCGATCCGGCTCCGGTCGCGGTAGTTCGGCCCCTTCGCGCGCATCACCTCGATCAGCGGCCGGCTCTTCTCGCGCACCTCCTCGGCCCCGGCCTCGCGAAGGGTCCGGAGGTTGGCCTCCTCTCCCCCGCCGGCCCGGACCGCGCCGCCGGCCTCCTCCGCCTCCTGCCGCAGCACCCAGGAACGCCGCAGCCAGACCAGGTAGTCCAGTTCCCGCGCCGAACGGCCGCCCAGTGCCACCAGGGCATCGAGTTCGGCGATGCGCTGCTCGTGCGGCAGCCGGCCGACCCGGCCGAACCAGCCGTCCAACGCGGCGGGGCGGGGCGGGCGGAACCCGGCCTGGACGGCCAGGCCGTGGCCCGCCGCACCGGCGGCGGCCGTCTGCTCCGCGGTGGCACTCGCCGAGCGGGCGAGCGCCCGGTCCGTGCGCTGCACCTTCTCCGCCGCCCGGGCCTGGCCGGCCGGGTCCAGCCGGACCGGGCCCTCGCCGCGCTTGCGGCCGCGCCGGTCCTCGGCGGCGATCACCCCGCCCTGCTCGGTACTCCGCTGCGCCAAGGTCCTGCGGTGCTCGGCGAGTTGCTGCTTGAGATCGGCGATCCTGGCCCGGTCCGGACGGCTCGCGCCCCGTTCGGCCGCGATCATCGACGTCAGCTTCTCGATCTCCCGCGCGGCGTCCCAGGCCCGGGTGCCGGGCACCGGCACGTACGCGCCGCCGAACAGGACGCCGGCCTGCTCGCCGAGCGTCCGCAGGCCCCCGCGCAGGCTCCGGGCGTCCTGGACCTCGCGAATGGCGGCCAGGTGGTGCGCGGCGTCCTCGGCGGTGGCGTCCGGACCGGCGGCGATCCACATCCGGGCCCGGCCCAGCGCGTCGAATGCGTGCCGGACCTGGACGGTGCGCCCGCCGCCCTCCAGCACCTCGACGGAGTCCCGCAGTTCGACCGGCAGCGCCGCGACGAAGCGCGGGTCGACGGTGGCGTGCCGCAGCACGACCGGGGCGCCGGTGGCGGCGGCACTCCCGGCCTCCGCGCCCTCCGCGCCCTCCCCTTCCTCCCCGGCCCGCTCGGCCGCCGCGCCCAGCTTCAGCAGGGCGCCCGACACGGCCGCCTCCCCCAGTATGGCCAGGACCTCCCGCTGCTCGCCGCGGGCCACGGCCTCGTTCAGCCGGTACGCCAGATCGGCGTTGGCGACCACCAGTTGGGTGGTTCCGAGCACGCCGTCCACCCGGGCGACGAAGTCCAGCGCCCCGCTTCCCCCGGTGATCCGCAGGACCTTCGCGCCCTTGCCGACCGCGCCGGTCAGATTGCCCCCGAGGTCCAGCGCGTCCATCAGGGTCTGCTGGTCCGCGCGCAGATCCCCCGAGAGCGCGCGGTCGCCCAGCCGGACGACGGCGGCGGCCGTCCCGGCCACCTGTGACAGCGCGATCAGCGGACGGCGGATCGGCTCCGCGTCTGCTCGGCGGCCCGTCCGGCTACCGGCTCACCGTCCTGGACGAGCAGCTCGACCACCGGCGCGCCGAGCGGCGGCTCGACGCCGCCCGGGCCGCGCTCGCCGCCGGCGACCCGGCCGCCGCCCGCACCTCGGCCCGGGAGGCACTGGGGCTCTGGCGGGGTCCGACGCTGGGCGAGCTCCAGGACCTGCCGGCGTTCCAGTGGGAGGCCGCCCGGCTGGACGAGGTCCGGCTCGGCGCCGAGCAGTTGGTGGCCGAGGCGGACCTGGCGCTCGGCCGGTCGGAGGAGGCGGTCGCCCGGCTGCGGCGGCTGGCCACCGGACAGCCGCTGTGGGAGCAGCCGCAGGCCCTGCTGATGCGGGCGCTCTACCGCACCGGCCGGCAGGCGGAGGCGCTCGCGCTCTACCAGCGGACCCGCCGCCGGCTCGTCGACGAACTCGGCATCGAGCCGGGGGCGGAGCTCGCCGGCGTCCACCGCGCCATCCTGCGCCAGGACCCGTTGCTGGAGCGCGTCTGACGAACCGCGCGGTGGCCGCGGGGGTGGCTCGGTCGCGGTGGTGGTTCAGTCGCGGGAGCCGGAGGCGCCGTTCTCGTAGGCCTCGATGGTGCGGACGAACAGCGCGCGCTCCTCGGGCGCCAGCGGCTCGAAGG
>NZ_JBHVGL010000058.1:0-3045 GCF_042800875.1 Kitasatospora sp. NPDC057595
CCCATCAACATTTATCTAAGAACTCACTCGTGACTTCCCTCTTACTACGTGTGCAAGAGGGAAGTCACGAGTGAAACGATAAATATTGATGGGCAGAGAGATGTAGGATGGTGGTGGGGTTGGTACAGTAAGTAAGAGGTAGGAGGGGGTGGTGAGGAAGAAGAGAGTAAGATCAAGGTCAAGAGATTAAGGTCAAGTACAAGGTCAAGGTCAAGTACAGGAGGATGGAGAGAGGAGGTTATAAGGTTGTGTGGTGGTGGGCGGGGGTAAGGTGATACGGTGTATTTTGTGTAGAGAATACCAGTTGTTATGAGTTGGGATTTAGTGAGTTGGTGGGTGTAGTGGTGGTAATTTGAAAGTGGTCTTTGACAAAGAGCGGGAAGCGAAAAAACTTTGGTCGAGTAAAAAAGCAGGTAGTATTTTTATAAAATTGAAAAGCTCATTTTATAAAAATCTCCACCTTTGGCTACGCCATTTTTGACTAGACCAATTTTGCGCTAGTTGGCTAAGTCGCCAAGCTGACATACCCAAAACGAAGGAATTTGGATCAGCTTGTGGCTATCTAGTGTATAGCGCAAAAACGCTAAGCGCAGCCGTGCCAGGAATAGTTTTTTTACATGGATTAGGGAGACGCAAAGAGCGTGCGGTTTCGTCCGCACACTACGAGCCAAACCTCCACCCCAAAACAAAGGGTAATGCAAGGTCAAGGGCTTTAAAAAAATACCGTAAACACTAATATAGGAGGTAACTGGATGTATGGGAAAACCCATTGATGAAAAAATGATCGATTTTAAAAAAACTTATTTATCGGGTGAAGTTTTGCCGGAAGTCAGAACGTTTATCGAGTCATTTTCTAAGAGTGAAGATTTGGTTAGGGCTGCATCGAGTTGGTTAGAACATTATTTTCTGGCAACACGAAACTTTCTTGTAGTTGATATGAATGAATATTATGCGGATATTGCTGGAGTATTAGGGATTTTAAGCGATGCAGCGCATAACCTTCCGAGAGCAATAAAAAAACATGATGCTTCTTTATTGAAGCAAGAATTCCAGAGGTATGTAAATGCCTGTTATCTTTGTTCGCAGTTTTTAGAAGAAAATTCGCGGCAAGATGACATTACAAAAAGATTCAAAAACCTCTTAATACCACCGAAAGATGAAATAAGACAAAAAGAAGAACAGAGTCCTGAACAGTGGTTTATAAACGAAATACAGTCTTTACTTCAAGTTGACCTCTCGTCCCTTTATTCCGAAAAATATTGTCAAGGATTTGAGCATGTAACTAGCCATATAAAAGAAATCCTAGAGGAATATGAAAAAATTAAAAAGAAAATGGACAAATTTTAACAAACATTTATCGTTACAAGGGGGATTCTTTTATGAACGATTATGAGGATTATGAGCTCGATCCCGAGCCTGAGAATGAAGAAGTAAAATTTTATGACGATCAGTTTCGGAAATTTAGCGAGTATCCCTTAGCAAATAAGGATGATCTTTCCGTACAAAGAGCAATGGTAATTGTTCATGAATTGGAATCATATGCAGAGGGTGGATCATACAGCTTGTTTGAGGATATTTTCATTGATAAAGAACCCTTTTCATCGCTTTATGCTTGTTTTAAAAAAGACTATGAAAAACAATTCGGTGAACCATTTGACGAGCTTGAGCTGATGTTTTTAGAACCTTTGCAACTGGAGCTGATTGCTGCTTTTGTGAATGGAGTCCTAGAGGCTTCGCAAGTGGAGCCTGACGAGACGACATAGTGGTAATTTTGTGGTGCTAAATTGGTATATATTTTTGAAAATAAGCTTGCTACACTAAAGGAGGTGTAAACATTTTAGAAGTTCGGGGGTCTGTTGAGATGGATTATATTTTAAGCGAAAAGAGGCGAAGAGTGGTTGAAGCTATTGATCGTTTCGGTGTCATCACGAGTGTTCAGCTTGAGCGCTTTCTAAAAGATATGGGAGTCATGACGATTTACCGCGCTCGGGCACAAGGCGAAGAATTGGGCTTTGTAGAAACGAAAGCATTTGGCCGCAGAAAGGTTCTTTGCATCACAAAAAGCGGATCAAAATTTATTGGTCATATCGGTACTGCTGCCGGTCTTAGCTATTCCACTTTGCAGCATGATCTGACAGTGAATGATGTGATTTTTAGTCTCTTAGAGCGATACGCAGCGAAAGGCACTGAATTTGGTTTCAAGACAGAAAGAGAATTGACGCGTGAATTGATTCTTTCGTTAAGTGTGGAGCAAGCTCGCAAGCCCAATGCTTTAAGACACATCGCACAGGAAGTCCCTGACTTTATCCTGGTGAATAGTGAGCGGCGTTTCGCTTTTGAAGTGGAATTGAGCCGGAAAACGAGTGCGAGAATCGAAAAGAAGATGCATCAATATAAAAAGTCCATTGAAAATGGCTTGTATGATCGCGTTTTTTATATCTGTAAGGAGGACGCAATCAAAAATCATATTCATGCGTTTGCTTCATCGGTTGGGGTCAATATTTCTTTTATAATGCTAGATGATCTTTTAACTAATGGGGAGGATTAAATGGATTTAAACTTTTCGAGTGACAAGAATCGGCCGCCAGATAACAATGGCAAGCCGGATTTCACTTCTTTACTTGGATATGGAGCTGTCATAGCTGCGGCTGCGGCTGCAGGTTTGGCGTTTCTTCCTTCGCTTGTTTTAGGATTGCTGATTTTTGGCTTTGTGTACGCACTAAAGCAGGCCTCCAAGTTGAAAATTGTATTTTGGCCGGCGGTTATAGCTTTAGGTTTGATGCTATATTTCGCAGGATGGCAGCAGTTGTTTCAATTCATACCGGTTTCTTTATCTATAGCCGGTATGGGTAGTCGATTAGATTATTTTGAGCAGCTAATAAATAACGGTCAACCGTTCCATCCGAGTTATCAGTCCTATATTGCTGTTGCGGCTCTTTCTCTTATTATTGCGCGGTTAACTCTGGCGGTATATGAGTTTTTCAAAGGAAAGATCGTAAAGCCGAAAGAGGATGTAATCGAAGAATACCGCAGTAGTAAGGACTA
>NZ_JBHVGL010000059.1:0-2811 GCF_042800875.1 Kitasatospora sp. NPDC057595
ATCTTAAGTAAGTTGGCAATTTTATAGGGAAGAATGTATTCCCCGTAGGTATAGCTAGAACCAATAGATAGGATACCACTTGCAGTATGTTTTAGTTCAACCAAAAGATTTTCCATTCTGGTATATAGACCTAAAATATTCTTTGCATGGTGATAAACAATTTCGCCAGCTTTATTAAGCCTGACAAACTTATTGGTTCTTTCTAATAATTTTATATCCATCGATCGCTCTAAGTTCTGTATATAACTGCTGACGGCTGGCTGTGTCATATGAAGAATTTCAGCAGCACGTGTGAAATTTTTTTGTTCTGCAACCGTGACAAAAACATGTAATGATTGGTCCATTTCTTCTCCACCTTTAATTTCACTTCAGAAAGTATGATAAATAATTACTTATCATAGTAATCATTATAACTGATTTTACTTATCATTTAATAGAGCCTATTATAAAAACAAGAAATCATTTAAAGGAGTTTTTAATATGACAGACACATTAGCTAAGCGAAAGTCATTTTCATTAGGAAATTGGCTTGGAGGAATTGGCTTTACTTTTATTATTGCATTGGTGGGTTTTGGATTATCCAAATTACCTGTACTTGATCATATCGGGCAACTTGCTTGTGCCATCATTATCGCCGTTATTTATCGACAAATACGGGGATATCCAGAGAAGTTTCGTACAGGCATACAATTTTCCGCCAAAAGGCTTTTAAGGTTTGCAATTATACTTTTTGGATTAAAACTTAATATCGACGTTGTTTTACACCAAGGGTTAGGATTACTTGTTAGGGATGTCGGTTCCATTGTCTTTGCAATATTTCTTACCATATTGATTGGGAAATTGCTAAAAGCAGACTCTTCATTATCCCTATTACTAGGGATTGGAACGGGAGTTTGTGGTGCGGCAGCGATTGCCGCTGTCTCACCAATTTTGAAAGCAAAAGATGAAGATACTGCAATAGGCGCAGGTATTATCGCCCTAGTTGGTACTATTTTTGCCATTGGATACACCATCTTAAGACCTTTTCTACCATTAACTGATTTACAATACGGTATTTGGTCAGGCGTTGGTTTACATGAGATTGCACACGTAGCCCTAGCTGGTGCACCAGCGGGCCCAGATGGCCTTGCAATTGCTTTGTTAGCCAAACTAGGACGGGTATTCTTACTTGTTCCACTAAGCTTTATTCTTATGTACTGGATGAAACGTAAAGGAAAATCAGATTCTGATTCCGATACAAAAATTGAATTCCCATGGTTTCTTATAGGGTTTATTATCATGAGCCTATTCGGAAGCTATGTACTTGGTAATATGATTACGATTCCAACTAATATCATGAATGGGGTATCCTTCTTCACTTCATTTATATTGACAATGGCAATGATTGGATTAGGTTTGAATGTTAGCCTTAAGGATCTTCGCACGAAGGCGTTACGACCACTTCTTGCCATGACCATTACATCCGTTCTTCTATCAGTCATTACGTATTTCACGATGTAACTAATCATTATTAGGAGGTTTACAAATGGAAAAAATTTTATTTGCTACAGATGGCTCGACTTATTCCGAGCATGCCGCAAAAATGACGGGGGAATTCTTAGAAGCTTGGCCAAATGCAACATGTATCGTGCTTTACGTTTCGGCAAAGGAAAATTACGCCTATGATTTAGCACCGGAAGCAGTTGACCGATTTGAAGAAGAACTTAGTAGCCGTATTGAAAAACAAATCATAGAGGGTGTACTTTCCAATTGGAAAGAACGACTTCTATTTAGTCATCAAACAGGGCATCCCAGTCGAACAATTTGTAATGTTGCTCAATCGGAAAAAGTTGATCTTATTGTATTAGGAAGTCATGGAAGAGGAGCCATAGATCGAGCGCTATTGGGAAGTGTGGCACATGGTGTACTGCACCGTTCCCAAATCCCTGTATTAATCGTAAAAAAATAAGTTACATCATTGTATCCCATACAAAAAAAGAGATGTAATAAATGCTACCAAAGGAGGTGGTTTCAGCATATCACCAAACTTAGTAAACAATAATTTTTTACAAAGGTGGTTAATAAAATGGGAAGAGTAAAAGGGAAAATCGCCCTTGTAACTGGTGGGGCTTCTGGTATAGCGTTGTCCTCTGCGACATTGTTGGCGAAAGAAGGAGCAAAGGTTGTAATTGCCGATTATAATACTGATGGCGCGAAAAATGCCAGGATTGGCGATTTCCTCCATCGTCGCCCATCCTGCTTATGAATATATTTTTGATTATACGGGAAGTTATACTCCGGCTTTATATGCTATTGTCGTGATGTTGGTTATTAATATTGTTTGTATCTTTATCTCCTTCAATGGGAAAAAGAAATTAGAACAAGCAGGTTTTTGGAATTAAAGTTTATATTGAGGAGTGAAGAGTAATGGGGAAATTGGAAAATAAAGTCGCAATTATTACTGGTGGTGCTTCAGGTATCGGCGAAAAGATGGTAGATTTATTTAGCAAGGAAGGTGCGATTGTCATTGCCGCAGATATTAATGAAGCTGCACTTGAAAAAGCAAGCCAAAAAGAAAACGTTTATGGAATGAAACTAAATGTTGCATCTGATGATGACTGGGCAGCATTAACCAAAGAAGTAAACGACCGTTTCGGAAAAATTGACATTCTTATTAACAACGCTGGGATTTCATCAGAAAAGCCTTATACAGAAATCAATCTGGATGATTGGCAAAAGATGCTATCAATTAATGGATTTGGCCCATTTGCTGGAATGAAGCATGTTGCACCCTATATGATGGAACAAAAGAATGGTGCTATTGTCAACATA
>NZ_JBHVGL010000060.1:0-427 GCF_042800875.1 Kitasatospora sp. NPDC057595
ATCTAAGACGCTTTTAAAATGCTTCATTCCAACATCTATACTGACCTCGGGATCAGTAATTGTGTTAGGCGGCAATCCCATTGATTCTGATGACTGCATGACGTCTAAGTGTCGGCCGCCGCTCTCTTGCATGACAAGCGCCATAATTACGTCTATATGCTTTGTGAGATCATACTTTTCAGCATATTTTTCAAATAAGGGGCGATAACGTTCAACATCCTGACTGATTTTCGCTTTACCTGCTATGTTACTGTCTATACCGCCTCGGCCGCCTTCGTCTCCTCCGTCACCAAACAGCAGGATAAACCCCATAAGGGCGGCATACCCTGCCGCAGCCACGATGAGGCTGATGACAAGAATCTTTTTCATGCTTTATTCACCTCGTGCCCGATTAGGGTTTTCAGGTAGATGTTTCTCGGAGACGTTC
>NZ_JBHVGL010000060.1:437-2008 GCF_042800875.1 Kitasatospora sp. NPDC057595
GTGCTTGACGTTCGCCTTGTCTCTCCCCTCGGTCTTTTGGCTGAGCGCGATTAGGTCTTACATTTTGAGACATTTGTTTTTCAGTTTCTTCTATTGGCGGCTCCATTGCCGCAAGGCTAGACAATTCATTGTCGGCGGGCTGAGTCCTTCTTTCAGGTTTACGGTTTGTTGTGTCGCCAGTTGAGCGCAGCCTCTCTACTGGTTGAGCCGTCTCATTCCTTTGTACATTTTGACTTTTCGATAGCTGCGGCTGCTGTTTCCTTTCATATCTCGCGTTGTCATCCCATGATGTAATATGCGGACGTGTATTCTCACTCGGAGAGCTTTCCATTGATGCCTGTTGAGTCCGGTATCGCTCTCTATCTAAAGGCTCCGCCTTTGGCGTCACATTCTGTGTCTGAAGTTCTCGCTCTTGTTTATTCCGTTCCATTTCTTCATGTTTTCCTGCATAATAAACACCTGCCGGAAGGTCAACTGTCCCCCCTGACTGTCGCTGCCCCTGTCTATCTGAATCTTCCTGAGATTCGCCTTGTAATGTTCTGTCTTTGCGACCGTCTTTAAAGTCACTCATATTAACAACTTTATCAGCTGAATTACCTTGTGAGGATCGCGCCTCGGAACGGTCAGGAGAATCATTCAAATTGCTTTTTATCGCATTAGCTGAGGCATCGCCCGCGCTGTCTGCGGTCTCACGGTTTTCATTTCGTTCTTTAGCTTGTTGTAATGCTGCAGCTGAAGCTCCGCCAGTATAAGCAGCCGCAGCTGCACCGGCCAAATTCTTAGCAGCTCCAATTGTTTTTTCTGCCGGCTGACGAATCCCTTTTTCATAAGCGTGCTTAGCTGTTCCGCCATCCACTGAAACCACCCTGCCGGCCGTTACAAACTCAATGATTTTATCTCGATACTTAATCATCAAGATGATAGCAAGAGCTGTCACAAAAGCATTCAGCATGTATTTTCCGGGTGTATCCATCGGGATCAATTCACCTGTTATATCAATGATCAAAAACGTAAACAGAAGAATGATCCCTACAAAAGCTTTCATAAAAAATGCACCAACCAACCTGCCAAGTGTGTACCAAGCGCTATTTGAGAAATTCGGCAAGAAGGAAATAATGAAGCTGATCGGGAGTATGACGCTTATTGCTAGGACAAGAATTTGAACTATAAAATTCACAAACGCCACTAACAACAAAGGAACACCCAGCACACAAGCAAAGCCTAACGAAAATATGGCCACGCCG
This sequence comes from Kitasatospora sp. NPDC057595, assembly GCF_042800875.1. NCBI lineage: Bacteria > Bacillati > Actinomycetota > Actinomycetes > Kitasatosporales > Streptomycetaceae > Kitasatospora > Kitasatospora sp. NPDC057595. The sequence goes on from NZ_JBHVGL010000060.1 coordinate 1,682, forward strand.
ATTTTATTCGGAATTCCTGATTGCGCCATCATGGTATTATTAAGCTCATTAGCTTCTGATGAAGCTATTTTTTTTCTTTCTTTATATCCATCTTCATTGAGCTTATATTCCAGTAGTTTAGTGATCCTGTCTTTATCATCCTTCGTGATCTTACTCTCGTCTGTCATGCCATAGTTCATATTTAAATATGGCTTATAGACAGCAATATCAAAGTATTGATTACGAAGGAGAGCGATAGACCCCTCTAATTCTTCGCCTTGTGCGATATCTCGTTCATCATTGAAAAGCGTTCCGCTTTTCATAATAAGCCCCTGCACTTCACTGCTA
>NZ_JBHVGL010000061.1:0-1967 GCF_042800875.1 Kitasatospora sp. NPDC057595
ACATGCATACTTATTGTTCCTATTTCAGCGGGAAGTTTAGCACCTAAAAAACCTCTTATAGATTCGATAAGATAATCAACGCTCACATGTCTGTAAGACCGTTTTAAGTCCTCTATCACATTTGCATCCATCATTGTGTCGGTTTTTTCTTTCCAGTAAATCATTAAATAGGGTTCAGTAGCTTGTCGGGCTTTTCTTTCAGCCGCTTTTCTTTTTCTTTCTTCAGCCTTCGCCCGCTTATTTAATTCTTTGTTATACCATTCATTAAATCGTGATTCGCTCCAATACCTTTTTGCGGAATGTTCGGAGACTTTAAATCCTAACCGTTTAATTAATTCAGATCGTTCATTTGCAATTAAACTACGACTCTTTTTCTTAACAATTTTATTTACTGTGGCAGGTTTATTTTTTAATTCCTTTATAACCTTTTTGTCAGTAATTCCGACTTTTTTCAAGGCAGCTATATTTTGTTTTTTCTGCTGTTTCTTCTTCAGCCGCTTTTTCTTCCCAATCAGTGACACCCCCTTTAAACACAAAAGTCACAGGGAAACGAATTTCCCTGTCAATTTAATATTTAAATGGCTTCTGCTTTTTGTGTCGGAATATAGCGAACAGAACCGCGTGACAGTTCGTCTTGTGCTTCAGCATGAAAATAGGAGACTATTGCAAGCATTTCTGAACGAGTGAAACTAATAATCTGTTGTGTATCGTCATCAAGCTTTTGAGCGAAACAATACATATTCTCCACTCTATCCTCTTTAATCTCTGTGCGGCGTTCTCCGTTGTCGAAAATCATTACGTTTTTATCCAAGTCTAGCAACCTCCGTATATAGTAATTTAATATAAGAAAAGCCGCCCCGATCGGAGCGACTATTTAATTAGTCCACAAGCGCAAGTGTCAATGTTTTAAAGCCGCGGCGGGTTTTAACTTCTTTTGGAACAACTTTTAATGGCTCGTCCGTCCAAGGACCTTGCCCTACAATCCCAATGATACGTTGTAGGGAGCTTGCTACGCCCTGAGATACACTGTGATAGCCTTGTCCGTCTGCTGTTAAAAGAACAACGCGCATTGCCTGAATTGTCTCTTTCGTGACTTCATCCTCTAATTCAACCGCATGGGCGACCATGTCTGTAATTTCAATTACTTCTCCGATATGGTCTGATAGAGAGTGTTCAGCGTTGCTTACCGCGTTGTAAAGTTTGATGCTGCTCTTTCTGTCCGTTGCCTGGATAGTTGAAAACATTTGTTGTGTACCTTGTTCAAAAATACTTGGTGATGCTGTTGCAATGTCCTCAGTTGCCAATACGTCAGTAGTGTTTTCAGTGTTTTTAATAGTGTTTGTCATTTTAAAATTCCCCCAAAGAATTAATTTTGTTTTAAGTATTCATTGAATTTTTCAGCTGACACGCGCCATTCTCGACCGACTTTGAAACCTTTAATTTCTCCGTTGTTCAGCATTTTGCGAGCCGTTTTTTCAGATATTTTTAATATCTCGGCTACCTGTTTAACTGTTAAAACCTCTTCACTAGACAAAAAGCGTACCTCCCTCTACATATGTATCACTTCCTTTAAAGGGCTTCAGATTCCTTTATGTTCCCTTTGATGACCTTATCTTACCATCAAGGGATATATCATGTCTACCCCTTTTTACAAATTTCTTCAGAATTTTTTCAGGAAGGATTCGACATTATGCGACATATTGGTAGGAGAAGAAAATATTTCTGTACCAATAATAGAACACATGTTCCTGAATGTAAAGTCCTATTATATATGAAATAACTGGGTATCAGGGATAGAAATGTCCTATCTCTTATGTTCGCACTGAGTATAAATGTTTATAACAGGTTATTATTGACAAACTAAAATAAGTGTGTATATACTCTCTCCATTAAAGGAGATGAATAATTTATGCCAAATCTAGAAATATTAGATATTATTAATATGAAATTAGATACGAAATACAAGC
>NZ_JBHVGL010000062.1:0-1952 GCF_042800875.1 Kitasatospora sp. NPDC057595
CAGAGAGTGCCCATTTATACACACCCCCTAAATCGTGGTGTGACAATGGGTTCTCGCCGGCTCGAAATCGGTTTGTCATTCTGACAAATAACCCTTCGGGAAATAAAAAAAACGGCTCCATAAAGAGGAACCGTTTTGCTTCAAAAATCACGTTTTGTGTTATACTGGAGAAACGAAATTGTGTTTTCAAAATTGTCATTTTCGACATGATAACTTTTCTCGTAGTGTGGTTTTGCCGAACCCACTACTTTTTTTATGTCTCCGAACTTCATTTCTTCCCGTTCCGGCTTAACAATCCCTTTTGATTTTCGATACATATTCATTCCGGAAGGATACATGTGCAGCCGTCCGCCTTTTAAAAATTTCTTTTCCCGACCTTCTACGATCTTTGTTTGCACCTCACAGCCCTCTGAAGCCACTTTTAAGGCTGTTTCCCTGTCTTGGACATCTTCTAGGTCTATATCAGTCAAATAAGCGCTCAAATAGGCTCCTATGTTGTCTATATCCTTTAATGACTTGATTGTTACAAATCCTAAACCCCATAGACTCCTTAATTCAGCATTTTTAATATAAATCTTATCCAAATCATTAAAGCGCATTAAAACATGACAATGCCAGGCTCCACGTCCTTGTGGCTCTACCACCGATAAATAATCTATCGAACTTTCTTTCTTGTATTTATAACGCAACCTGTCGATAAAATTTTGAAAATCACTATAAAGTTTTTTCGTGTCCGTCATATTTTTCTTGTATGTCAAAGTTATATGTAATTCATTTGGCCGTCCTATAAAATTGTTATTTATCAAATAACGCAGCTTCTTAAAGGTTTGTCTCAAAGAATTATAATTTTCCTGCCGATTTTCCGAATGCTCGAACTCCCGGATCTCCCCAGTAGAGAGGTCTACAAACCTATCCTTGTCCAATTTTTTGATATTATTTTTCCGGTTCATCTTCTCCATATGCTGAACTTCAATGACGTGATTCATAGTGGTCACTTTTACAACATCATTTGGAGCTATGAAAACCGCGTCACCATTGCGTTTATCCATCCATTTCCCCTCAATTTTTCCTGTAATGTTTAATTAAAATCAAGTTAATAATAAAGAACCCCAAATCCGAAGTCAGTTTTTCAACAAAAATTAGCGTCCTTTTCCCAAATAGTCCCTATACAATTCCTTAATAGCAAACTCAATTACAGCATCTTTTGAAACTCTTCCAAATTCATTGTGTTTTGTAAAATGTTCGGCTAATAACTCTAGCTTTTTAAATGTTTCAACAGTAATTCGAGGTCCAATTTGTTTTTTCTCTTCCATCCAAACACACTCCTAACAAGTTGTTAACATAATTCTAACATTGGAAATAATAGAATTCAAGAACAGAAAAAAGAAGCACACTCGGAATGATATTTCGTTTCCTTTTGATTCCGAGCCTCCACCCCTTACAATCCCCAAAGGCAACCGACAAGGGAAAATTCGTCCCTTATCGGCACCTCCGGAAATTGTACAGCAAGGGGTCACTCCCAATAAAAAGACTACGACATATAAAACAGGTTTAGCTTCAGAGAAAAAGAGCATAAGGAAACTCGGTGCCACCCTAAAAAAAAGGGTGTCAAACAGGCTGTGCCTGTTGAGTTTCTATGCTCTTAGAACAGGTGCCGTTTTTGAAGCCAAAGATATAGCATAGATACCCCATAGATATAGCAGGGATATACCAAAATATCTCTAGAGATACGGGTATCTATGCTATATCTCTCTACAAGATTCCTCCACACGCTTGACGGAAATGCTTCAGCATTTTAGCACTCACTCGACAGAGTGTATAAGTGCGCCATTCGGAATTTCAAAGCTTCAAATTTCACAGAGAGTGCCCATTTATACACACCCCCTAAATCGTGGTGTGACAATGGGTTCTCGCCGGCTCGAAATCGGTTTGTCATTCTGACAAATAACCCT
>NZ_JBHVGL010000063.1:0-1885 GCF_042800875.1 Kitasatospora sp. NPDC057595
TCGTTCTCCGTCAGTCCGAACTGGGTGATGCTGTCGACCACCTGAACCTCCCACTTGGGGAGTCCGTCCTTGGTCTTGTCCTGCGTCTGCGTGCCGAACTGCATCTTCGCGGCGCAGCTGAGGAACATGACCATGGAGAAGGTTCGGGCCTGGTCGACGTGGAAGATCGCGGGCATGGTGTGACTCCTTCTGACGGATCGTCATCTGCGGAACTGATGACTACGGGCTGTGCTGGGCTCTACGATGGACCCGCATCGCAGAATCTGTCAACCGAGTATCCGCATCGTTCCCCCCGAGAGGTCGCGTTATGACCCGCAGCAAGGCAGCAGTCTTCCGGTCTGATCTGCAACGACAGTTCCAATCGATCTCCGAGCTTTGCAGCTACCTCGGACATGCCGATGCGGCCATGGCGAGCGATCCGGCGGAGTGGCACCGGAACTTGATCCGGGCGTTGGCCGACCTGGCGGAAGCCGCGCAGAAGGCGGAGACGTCGTTGACCGTGAACGCGGTGAAGACCAAGGCCCTTACTCCCACGGAGGTTTCACGAGCTGCGAGGATCACCCGGAATGCTGTCTACAAGAGGATTGCTGCCGAGGAGAAGTGACGACGCATTGAAGGCCCCTGCCGAATTCGGCGGGGGCCTTTGATGTATCCCGGCGGGGGCCGGACCTTCCGCCGGAGGCGGTCAAGTTTTTTTGGGGTTCCGGGCTGAAGAAGTCTTTAACCGTTGCTGATCAACGGGGCCCCTCCGAGAGCAAGGAAGGGGGACGAGTGCTAACTACTGGGTGAGGGCATCCTGCCCTCTCCTTTGGCACAAGTATAAAGTCCCCCTTCCATGCTCTCGCCCCATTGATCACCAACGGTCAAACACTTCTCCAACCCTAAGCAGCATTCGAATCTGACGGTCCGTCAGGAGTTTCTGACGAGTCGTCAGGAGTGAGTTTCTTGACTGCCCAGATCTGATGTGCCGTCAGGAGTTTGACGAGTGCGGGAAAGCCTCCGCGTTCGACTGCTTCGAGGACTCGGGCTTCCAGGCCGTGAGCGACGACCATCTTCCATGCGGACTCCGCCAGCTCGGCCACCTCCCCGCCGGCCACTTCCTCGGCAGCGTGCTCTTCGTCGGTCATCTCGTCGACGCCGAGTCGGGCCTTGAGCCTGGGTGACCAGCGAAGCCATGACTTGCCCTTGGTCGCGTGCTCGTACTCGCGCCAGAGGTCGACGACCGCAGCGTCTCCGGTGGCAAGCAGGTACTCGATCATCTCGAACGGCGTGAGACTGCCGAGCTTGCCTTTCTTGAGATCACCGCGAGCAACCTCGTTCCCGATGTGCCGTCCGGAGTCCTGGGCTTTGGCGATGTATTCCCCGGCACCCTCAGCAGTCATGACCTTGTCCCACTTGACACCGTGTGCCTTATCGGCGGGAAAGCCGTGCTTCTTCGTCCAGGCCATCCAGAGCCGTTGCCAGCGAGCCATCATGTACGTGAGTTGCATGACGTCAGGTTCCGAGTCGAAGCAGACGATCACGTGAAGGTGCGGATGCCAACCGTTCTTTCCGTAGGTGATTTCACGGGAATTGATGGTGCCGATCTTTCCAGTGAGTTTCTTTTCCCGCTGTGCCATAACGCCGGTTCCGAGTTTGCGGAATGCGTCGTTGAGGGCTTCGAGGAGTTCGGCCAGGGCGTGACCTTTGGCGTGCCGAACGGTGAAGGTGACCATCCAGGCCGAGCCGCCGGACATGATGAGGCTGGCGACGCCGACCGCAATTTCGTTGGCCCTCTTGGCGCGGATCTTCGCCGAACACACCGGGCAGAGCCAGCCGTTCGCGCAGATGCAGAGCCCGGAGGCGTAGGCCCCCCCGTCGCGGACGTGGATCGTGACCCTGTCCG
>NZ_JBHVGL010000064.1:0-276 GCF_042800875.1 Kitasatospora sp. NPDC057595
CCCGCGTAGTGGCCTCTGAGGGGCTGTGAGGGGCGTTCACGGGTTCCTCCGGTCATGGGATCGGACCGCGTCGACGCAGGCGCCGGGGAGGTCGGTCACCCAGTCGAAGTCTTCGAGAGTGACGCCGTGTCGGTCGGCGACGGCCAAGAGGTCTTCGAGCAGCAGCCGGGCACGGTCGGCCTCGCTGGCGGTCGGCGCGGTGGCACGGCGGACCTTGGCGATGCGGTCGGCGGGGGTGGGCTTCTCGGTCATGCGGACTTCCTCCTACGGGTGGAC
>NZ_JBHVGL010000064.1:286-1851 GCF_042800875.1 Kitasatospora sp. NPDC057595
GGAAGCGCCGGCGGATTCATCCGCCTGCGCGGTCGAGACGTCGCGAACGACGGGGGCAGCCGCGGGGATGATGTCGCGTCGAAGGTGTGCCGTGTTGGCGATCCAGCCGGGAAGGCCGTCTTCGTCGAGGTCGCCGACGCGGATTCGGTCGTAGTGACCACCCAGGCCGGGGACACCGGTGACGACGCAGACGCCGGTGAAGCGTTCCTTGTCGACCATGGCGCTCGGGTCGTTGGCGTCGTCCTTGCGGATGCCTGCACCGAGCGCGGCCTCAGCGGCATCGATGGTGAAGGTCGGGAAGCAGACACCGACTTCGAGGTTGTCGCGCACGGCGGTCGGGATGGCGTCGCCGGTCTGCTTCTGGGTGCCGAAGATCCCGATGACGCCGAGGCCGCGACCTTCCTTCGAGATGGTCTGCATCATGCGTTGGTTAGACTCGATCACTTGCTTGTCTTTGCCGGTCAGGCCCTTGGTGTCGCTGTAGTTGTGGCACTCGTCCATGAGCACCAGGACCAAGGGGTTGGTCTCGGTCGGGCCCTGCTTCCAGAACTTGTGGGTGCCGCGTTCCTCGACCAGCGCGGCCGGGCGGTCCTTGATCAGTCGGACGAGGTCGGTCAAGCGCTGGTTGGCCGTCTCGGGGTTGTCGCCGACGACGAACATGGCGCGTGCTCCGGCCTCTCCCCAGTCGCCGTATCGAGGGTCGGCGGTCTTGCCGTCGAACACGGCGAACTGGACGGATGCTCGGTTGGCGAGGGAGGCCATCCAGGCGAGCATGAGCATGGTCTTGCCGTAGCCGGGCATGCCCGCGACCTTGATCCCGGAGAGCTGTTTGAGCGGGATTCCGACCTGGCGCATCCAGGGGTTGTGGCCCATCGGCAGGACCCAGTCAGCCGTCTCGGGCCAGACGTACGGCTGGTGTTCGTCGAGGGGGTTCCCGACGATGCCGGTGATCTCGACGAGTCCGGCAGCCAGCCGCTTGACCTCGATCGTCTGGCAGTCCCAGGCGTCGGCGAGCCAGCCAGCGGCCTTGTCCACCTCGTCGATGCCGACCTTGGGGATGGTCTGGAGTACGGCCCGGATGCCCCACGGTTCGGGGAAGACCTTGAGCCGGGGGACGACCGTGACGGGCTTCTTGACCTTGCCGTTCAGGTCCTTGACGCCCTTGGTGTTCTCGTCGACGCGAGCCAGGCCGAGGTTCGGAGCGAGGCGACGCCAGCGGCGGGCGATCTTCCAGGCGTGGCGCATCCGGCGACGCTGGAGCGGGGTTGCGCGGATGTACCGGTAGGTGGTGAGGAAGAGGGCGACCGCCCCCCAGGCCGCCAGCGCCACGAGGGCGAGGCCGACGACCAGGGGAGCGAGCCGGAGGGAGTCCGCGTTCGACACGGTCAGGCCTCCGCAGACTTGCGGCCGGTCGGCACCGCCGACAGGGAGCGGATCTCGTCCGCCTGGTACCAGGCCGTACCGCCCATGATCTTCTCGTTGCCGTTGCGGTCGGTCCGCTTCTCGGCCGGGGTGACGCCGACACGGAAGCCGACGAGTTCGACCGGCTGAGGCATGTTCTGGAG
>NZ_JBHVGL010000066.1:0-1632 GCF_042800875.1 Kitasatospora sp. NPDC057595
CCTGAAGAACCATATCGCAAATGCTAAACCTCACGTCTCGGATTCTGAACGTTTGAAATGGAATCAAGCTGCTACGGATGCGACACAGCTGCAAAAGGATTTACAGACAACGAATCTATCGCTTCAGGATGTTATCGGGGTTCAAAACTTCTCACAGAAATATGCATTAACGGATGCTGAAGGAATGCGGAAACGGTTGGCTTCAGCTGACAGCATATTCACCGCACCACCCGGTTTTTATTATGGGACAGGATGGAATCAACTACCGTTACCGGGTGACGCTTCTTGGTACTATCTCGACATTCTACCAGCGCCAAACGGTCTGCGGAAATTGGTTCTGACACGTTCCTATGATAATACGTCATGGATTGGTGTTATACACACTGACAATGTATTCAGGGGTTGGCGACAGCTGTTTACACAAAATGATTTTATGGCGCTCACATGGTATAACCTTCCGTTATTGAATGGAGCAAAGGCGTCAGGAAGAACACCGCAGTATACCCGCTGGGGAAACATCCTCATGCTAAAAGGTGACGTGGCGTGTGACCTCGGCGTTGACTTTGCACAATTGCCCGCGTCATATTCACCGTCAGACAAAAAGGCGGTCATGGCAACAGCATACGGAACGACAGGCTTCACAAAATTTTATATCAACACTGACGGTAAACTGGCGTTTGTCGGCTTTTCAGGAAACAATCAGTCCGCCGTGTCCAGTTGGTCATTAGACGCGGCAGTGCCTTACTAGGAGGGTTGGAGCAATGGAAATGATACAAGTATTCGTATATGATTCGGATTTCATCTTCGACTATCCTGAAATTGTTCCGGCTGATTCCGTACCGGATAATGCGACAACCGTACAGCCGCCGGGATATTGGCGGGCGCAATTTCAGAAGGATAGAAAACTATGGATTGAATCCGCTTCAGACGAACAAATAAATGAAATGAGACAACAAATGAGGGAGAGTGTAAAAGAATGAGTTTCATGGAGAATGTTGCAAGTGAAGCACAAAAATTATACGGTGTAAGTCGAGTTTTACCTTCAGTTATCACAGCACAAGCCATACATGAGTCAAATTGGGGCAAATCCGGGCTTGCTACGCGTGCAAATAACCTGTTTGGTATAAAAGGTATCGGGAACGCTGGAACCGTTCATATGGGCACGTGGGAGGTTTTAAACGGGGTCGATAAAACAATCAAAGCAGGGTTCCGGGCGTATAAGTCTGTTCGCGATTCTATCATAGACCTTGTGAACCTCTATAACCGTCTTGACCGTTATAAGGCTGTTGTCGGGGAAACGAACTATGTACAAGCTTGTGCCGCCATCCAAAAGGGTGGATATGCGACAGACCCGAACTATGCGAAGAAGCTTATCGCCACAATCGAAGCCCACGGGCTGACGAAATACGATAAGGTCGGGAACAAAGCCGCAGTGAAGGCGAAACCTGCCAAGTCGTCCGGCTCGACATATACCGTTAAGGCGGGTGACACATTGACAGCAATTGCAAAGAAATATAATACGTCAGTGAAGGAGTTGGCGAAAGTGAACGGTATTAAAGATGTTAATATGATTCGTGTTGGTCAAGTCCTGAAGGTATCAGGAGCCGCACCATCCGGCGGTACATTCTACAC
>NZ_JBHVGL010000067.1:0-1557 GCF_042800875.1 Kitasatospora sp. NPDC057595
ATTTAAAACAGGTCTTAATGAATCCCAAATAACTGAAGAAAATGAAATTATTTCGCAACCTATTACATTTCATGATTCCAGCAAGCTTGTAATGGGTTCATTAAAAAAGATATGTGAGGATTTTAATATTTCGCAAGAAAAAGCAAAAATAGATTTAAAAGACCATATTTTGAAATTGGGATGGGCGCTTGACGCTGACGGAAACCCCACAAATGACCCGGGTAAATATGATGACCGGGAATCCCAAGGGAATTATTTTATGAAGGTCGATCCGTATGAACCTGAATTAAATGAATATTTACGGTTGGACTGTGTGGCATTATATGAAATTGTTACAATGCTTATTGAAATATCCGGCTTGCCGATTCATGAATTTTTAAAATGTCCTACTACCGCAAGTCTTGCAATGAAAGTATATCAAATGAATTATCCTGAAGATTATGAAAAGGCTATTTCCACGAATTACGGTTATAGCAAATGGGGCGAGTTTACAGAGGATTTTATACGCAAGGCATATTATGGTGGACGTACAGAAGTATTTCAAAGTGAATTAAATGGCGGCTTTCATTATGATGTAAATTCATTATATCCGTACGTTATGAAAGTGAACCCAATACCTATAGGGAAACCGCGTCACCATAAAGGAGACAAAGCCCGAAACGTATTTAAATATTGGTACAGCTATAGACAGGGCGGCGGTTTTTTAGAATGTGATATTCACATACCGACTACTTTACATATACCGCCTCTACCTCACAGAATGTACAAAAAATTATGTTTCCCGGTCGGTAACCTTTCAGGGATATGGACGTTTGAAGAAATTGAATTGGCGTTAGAAATGGGTGCTAAAATAAAAGAAATTCATCAATGTATTTATTTTGAAAAGACCGATTATATATTTAAAGATTTTGTCTCCTATTTTGAAGAGATTAAAAATAAAAGTGATGGAGCAAAAAAGACGTTTGCAAAATTAATGCAAAATGCACTGTACGGAAAATTCGGTATGCAAAGGGTTCGGCAAACGATTTTACCTGTCACAGAAATTGAGACATGCGAAGAAAAAGGCTATCCTTATGTTGAATTATTTAACCCTGTATATGGACAAGAATTTATTGAAGCAGCCGTCCCCAGCAAAGCGCCGTATATTCAGCCGCATATAGCCGCCTACGTTACGTCATACGCGCGTATTTTATTATATAGAGGTTTAATTAAACAATTAGAAAAAGGCGATGTGGCATATTGTGATACCGATTCAATAGCATGTGAAGCTATTTTTGATGATGACATGGTTGACGATAGAGAGTACGGTAAATGGAAACTGGAAGGTATTCTTGAAGAAGGTTTATTCATTCAACCAAAAACGTATTATGAAAAATATGCTGATGAAATAAAACCAGAAGAAATAGAAAAAGAAATATCCTCTTTTTCTCGGAATGTATTTAATTATCCCGAAAAAAGCAAAGTAAAACAATATCGTTTGGTCAAAGGTTCGGAGACAATGAAATTTAAAGGCATTCCCGGCGCGTATATCAAGAAATTAAATAGAGGGGTATATTA
>NZ_JBHVGL010000068.1:0-1431 GCF_042800875.1 Kitasatospora sp. NPDC057595
GAGCAGCAACAACGGCACCCCGATCACCCTCGTGGGCAACCTGACCGACGACCCGGAACTCCGCTTCACCCCGGCCGGGGTGGCGGTCGCGAAGTTCTCCGTGGCCGTCAACCGCCGCCAGTACGACGCGCAGGCCGGGGAGTGGCGGGAGTCGGGGACGGACTTCCACCGGGTCTCGGTGTGGCGGTCCCTGGCGGAGAATGTGGCCGGCACCCTGGCCAAGGGCATGCGCGTGGTCGTCGTGGGCGACCTGCGACAGCGCACGTGGACGGACGAGAAGACGAACGAGAAGCGCTCCGCGTGGGAGGTCGACGCGTCCGCGGTCGGCCCCGACCTGACGTTCGCCACGGCCACCGTGACCAAGGTGGCCAAGACGAACGGAGCCGCCCCCGGTGACGACACGTGGGAGAGCGCGAGCCGGACCCGTCCGGCGACCGCCCCCGCGACCGCCGGGCGGTGACCGCCGTGGGGGGCCGGCCCGAACTCCTGGACCTGTTCTGCTGTGCGGGCGGGGCCGGGGCCGGGTACGCGCGAGCAGGGTTCGAGGTGACCGGGGTGGACCTCGTGGACCGCCCCCGGTACCCGCACCGGTTCGTCCGGGCCGACGCGCTGGAGTACCTGGCCGCCCTGATCGCCTCGGGGGAGATCCGGCGCTTCGCGTTCGTCCACTCGTCCCCGCCGTGCCAGGCCGGTTGCGCCTTGACCGTGGGGACCAACGCGGCCCGCGGTTGGGGGCGGGAGCACGTCCAGCTCATCCCCGCCCTGCGGGAGTTGCTGGACGAGACCGGCCTCCCCTACGTCATCGAGCAGCCGGACGGGAAAGCGCCGGTCCGCAAAGACCTGCGGCTGTGCGGGGAAATGTTCGGCCTCGGGGTCCTGCGACACCGCAATTTCGAGGTGTCCGGGTGGCCGTTCCTCGCCCCGCCGCACGTCCCCCACCGGGGCCGGGTACGCGGGTACCGACACGGGGCCTGGCACGAGGGCCCCTACGTCGCGGCGTACGGCAAGGGCGGCGGAAAGGCGACCGTGCCGGAGATGCAAGCGGCCATGGGCATCGACTGGACGGACGTGCGCGAGGAACTGACCGAGGCGATACCCCCGGCCTACACCGAGTGGATCGGGTCCGCCTACCTCGAGGTATCGGGACTGACGATCGCGGCATGACCGCGTATCGATACGTTCCGGTATCGGGGGTCATGACCGTACGGTGACCCCCGAACGGCCAGGCGGCCCGGCTTCTTCCCGGTAGGTGACGAAGTTGGGCCGCCTTCCGTACGCAACTCCCGGTCCCGGCCGGGAGCGACGCGCCAGATTCCCCCGATTCGGTAGTGGCGTAAGGGACCTGACGGCCCCTATGATCGATACCGATTATTGAAAGGAGTGTGGGAGACGTGAGCGCTACCGCGACCACCGCCCCCGAGGCTCCCTCGG
>NZ_JBHVGL010000069.1:0-1365 GCF_042800875.1 Kitasatospora sp. NPDC057595
CTGAGGAGAGCCTATAGCTAAAACAGGAACTTGATAAGAGAAACGGTCAGTATGCTGAGGTTTTGAGTTTCGCCAAGAAGCAGAATCAAACGCTTGAAAAAGTGGCTGGAGAAAACAAGGCGTTAAAAAAAGAAAATAAGACACTAAAAGAGAGAGTTGCCGTACTGGAACAATGGAAAGACAAAATGGTTCAGTGGGCTAAAGAAAAATTACCAAAGATGCGGAAGTTAGCGGCATCGTTTTTCCGTACGGCTGGAATGCCTAGAGAAGCCAATAAATACAAGGACAATGAATTAGAGCGGTGAAAACGGGCAATCAATTGCCCTTCCAAAATTTCCACCACTTTTTTTGTTTGGTGGCTGCGATCATTTTTTGTGTCTCAAGGGACTCACGTAATGCAGCGGTGAGTGTCTCGTGCCTTTCTTGCTGTCTTTTTTCGAATCGTTCCATCCGTTCTGCCATGTGGCGGTTGAATTCTTCCTGTCGTTTCATGAATTCGACCAAAGGATTGTCTTGTAGCGATGTAGCGGTATCCGATATGGTCAGTTTTGAACGATATAGGCTGGCTATATGCTTTACCGTTTCGTCGAGTGAGTGTCCATTGATTTTAGTCATTGTACATAGATACTCTAAAGTCTTTACGTCATCCTCGGTATAGAGTCGCCATCCTTTTGAGTCCTTATTGAATGAATACCCTTGTTCTTCAAGCATACTTGCATACTTGCGGACGGTCACAGGCTCTATACCGAGATGTTTTGCGACGTCTTTTGACGATAATTTAACTCCCATATCCATCACGAATCACCCCTTAAAAAGGGTTCGCTATAGCGAGGCTAAAGCCCTTTAAGTACTGCACCCTTTATTTGAGTTGTTTTGTAAAAGGGTGCAATTGAAAAGGAACGCTGCGTTACTAAATGAACGGAGAAAGTCAGTTATATCAAGGGGTTAAAGGCGATTTTTTAAGTTCGAGTTTGTTTTGGAGCGGAGAAAAAGAAAGAACTGATAAGGAAACCCGAGGAATCCTGGTCAGTTCTTTTGGGGTTGAATCTGACAAGAAAAGTAAGCCAAACGAAAGTGTAGAATGAACCCATCCTTTGAGTGTGCATCAAAACGGGCTTATTCATAATATGGCTAAAAATATCTGTGGTTACTCATGGATCACGGAGTGCCCAGTTATACGCACCAAATAAATTGGGGCGTACGGGCGGAAATGACCCGCAGGGGCTTTTGATAAAGAGGAGGGGGTAGTAATGCAAGAGATTGATTTTGAAACAGGGATGAAATATGTAAGAGCAACCCTTGGCTTTGAGGGTTTAGTGTTGACGGAAGGAGAGGAAAAGCTTTTAGAAAGGCGGTTTCATGGAG
>NZ_JBHVGL010000070.1:0-1339 GCF_042800875.1 Kitasatospora sp. NPDC057595
CATGCCTTCTTCAAAAACCGTAATGACTTGCAGCTCTTCGCGATCATAATTAGTTGCCTCCCACTGAACTACACGCCGCGCCATCTTCTCAGCCCCCTATTTTCGACAAATCTTTACTTTTTTCGACATTCTGAAAGCATAATTCTAGGTAATCAAGGGGAACGCCCCGCCTTGTTCTGATTGGATCGCAATTAAGATAGATGTCCTGGTATGGAATCGACTTCGGGCCGTTGTCTTTGGCTGCTTCCCAATACTTCAGGAAAAACGGCATTCTCACAAAGTAAAATTCCCTCAATTTTGAAAATTCAATTAATAGGAATGATATGCCGCCTTGATCCATGAACCGTTTAAGGTATTCGACTTGGTGATCATGGACGTTCTTCAATTCAAACCGTGTGTTTATTTGTGTTGCCTTCGCATCAAACGCGATTCCACGCCCCTGGGCTATCCCTACATAGTCAACGGTGCTTTTCTTCTCGTACACGATCCGGCCGCGTATATTCTTTGTTGGCGTTGCTACTTCGTCCACTAGCGCCCAGCCCTTATGCTTATATACGGCGTTTGTTTGGTTTACAAGTAGCTGAAGGCCCTTTCCTCTGTTTGCGTAATTGATCATTTAGCAACCTCCCAAAAAGTCAGAATGATATAAGCAGCAACCCCGACCGTCAGCCCTTGAATCAAGCTGATAAAGACGATAAAACCTATTTCACGTAGAAGTGCTTTCATTCAGCATCCTCCTTATTGATCCGGTTACTCCTTCTATCTGCAAACATGATTGTTCGGTATTCCCGTAACTGATTTTCAATAGTTTCCGCAGGCACTAAAGGGTATGCAGTTTTTTCCCACAATATAAAATCACATTGCTTATCGTTCGCATCGGGAAAGTATTTCCGCACTAAATCTATCCACGTCATCCCGCTATTTTTCACCGCTTTAATCATCAGACAGCACCCCAAGACATTCTGATGCTATCTCTCAGACCCGCCGGCCGCAAAGTAGTCTTTGACTTCACAGGAAGCCCCATGATGAACAGCGTTCGCGTTTCCTGGATAAGCGATTTATCATTGTGCGTTACAAACTCTTCTTCCTGTACCCGCTTCACCATGCCGCCATACTGTGAAACTACTTCTCTTTTAATCATTTTCATATCAGCTCCCACCATTTGAATTTTTTTCGTGTGCGCCCGCATGTGGCGCACGTATTGGAATCGTTTATCTTGTGGTATCCTCTAACTTTGCAGATGGTTCCTTTCATCTTTTGGATCAGTCCGCTTCCCCCTTCAGCTGCTTCAAACACTCTTCAAGGAATGGGATTTCCTCTTTTGTGAATTTTATTGTTG
>NZ_JBHVGL010000071.1:0-1271 GCF_042800875.1 Kitasatospora sp. NPDC057595
GGTCATTTGGTACCCGGGCCCCTCGGCTCCGGGCGGTTCGATCGCGGAACCCCTCGTGATCGGTGTGTACGACGACGGCCGGGAGCTGCGGCTCACGCTCCCGCAGGCAATCCACCTGCTCGTCATGGGCGTGACCGGCTCGGGCAAGACCGAGGCGGCCCTGGACGTGATGGCGGAAGTTCTCACCCGGCGGGACGTGGCCGTGTGGCTGTCCGACCCGAAGCGGGGCCAGGATCTCGGGGAAGCGTTCGGCGCGTGCGACTGGGTGGTGACCACGCAGGACGGGGCCGCGCTGATGATCGCGGCGTTCGAGGCGGTCATCCCGGCCCGGCAACTGTGGCTCGGCTCGCACGGCTACCGGTCGTGGGAGCCTGCCGCCGCGGTCCGCCAGGACGACCCGGCTCACACCTGCCGGGAGGACGGCACGGCGTGCGGGTGCCCCGGTATGCCGTACCTCGTGGGCTGGTTCGAGGAAGCAGCGAACACCCTGCGGGCCGTCGATGACGACGCGTTCACCGGCATCGCGCAGGAAGCCCGGAGCGCCGGCGCCTCCCTCGTGGTGTCCATGCAGCGCGCGAGCGGCTACCAGATCAGCACCGACACCCGGGCCTCCCTCCCGGCCGCGCTCTGCATGGGCGTGGACGAGCGCGACGCCGGTTTCGCCCTCCCGTCCGAAGTGCTGGACGCGGGCGCCAACCCCGGGGCGTGGGGCAACAAGCGGCCCGGTTACTGCTACCTCGTGTCGGCCGGAGTGGACGAGGAACTGTGGTCCACCCCCTCCCGGACGTTCCGGAACAACCCCGTGACGCTGGAGTGGGTCACCCGGGAGTTCGCCCCGATCCGCATGCCGGTGGACGAGGTGACCGCCACGGCGGCGGCCGGAGTCGCCGGACAGCTCTACACCGACCGCCAGGGCCCGACGCAGGCCACGACCGAGGGCGGCCCGCACGGCGCCCGGAAGACGGACGACGACGACATGACGACGGCCGAACCCCTCGTGGACCCCGAGGACGAGGGAATCGACCCCGAGGCCGAACTCCCCGAGGCGAGCGACGCACCGATGTTCGCGGCGGCGGCCGGGACGACCCCGGACGACCCGAAGGCGGCCATGGAGGAGATCCTCCGGCACTTCGAGTCCAAGGGTCAGATGGTCATCCAGACCAAGGACGTCATGGAGCACTGCGACCGGATCGGCCGGTCCCGGCCGTGGGTCGCCGGGGAGCTGGGCCGCCTCGGTCGAGAGGGCCGGCTCGTCCCCGCCGGGGGCAACA
>NZ_JBHVGL010000072.1:0-1220 GCF_042800875.1 Kitasatospora sp. NPDC057595
CTCGGAGGGTTCGGGAGCCGTGAGGACTTCCCCGGCGCCCGGGTCGCAGCCGTGCGCATGCTCCGCGGGCGTACCCCCTCGGGCCGCCGCCGCCTCGGTCGGTTCTTCGCTTCCCTGGCCCCGCGCTCGGGAGCGGTCGCTCTGGCCGCCCTGGTGCGGGTCGTTTCCGTTCGACCGGCCGGGATAGCTCTCCCGGCTCCGGCACCGCGTGCTCTGTCCCCTCAGAGGAGGTGCCACCGCACCACTCCGGCCCGCGCTCCGTGACCGTCTCACCCCGCTTCGGCGGGGGTCACGAGCCGCAGGCACCCAACCCCAGAAATGCCGAAAGCCCCGGGGTCTCACTCCCGAGGCTTGGCATAGATCCCATTGCGAGGAATCCAAGTGCATTCCGAGAATACCCAGTCAGCACCCGTGCTGACCACAGATCCCCGTGTGACCCCTGTCGGCGGCTCCGGCCGGGTGACCACCGTCACCAACGGAGAGACCGCCTATCTGGTCTGCCGGACCGTGCGCGGTCGCGGCGGCTGGGGGGTCCACACCGCCGCCGGTGACCTCCTGTCCTCGGGGTGGCCGACCCTCACCCGCGCCCGGTCCTACGCGGACCGCCTCCTGTCGCAGGCGGGGGCGGACCGGTGACCGAGCAGACGACCGAGCGGCCGGCCCGCACCCCGGCCCCCCGCAAGCCTCTGCGGGTGGTCAACGGCTCCGGCGGGGTCCGCGAAGAGATCACCACCGAGCGAATCTCCGACCGCTACGAGGCAGACGAACACGGCCACTACCGGGTCACCCGCTCGCAGGGCGAGACCCCGTCCGGCGAGCCGGTCGTACGGGTCTCGCGCAAAGAGATCCTGAACGCCCGGACCGAGATCACCGCCGCCTACGCCGACGACACCGGGGAGCCGTACCCGATCGCGGCCACCGAGGTTGCCGACCGGCTCCGGCCGGTCATCACCCATTACGACCTGCGCGTGTCCCGCCCCGACGAAGGGGAGGTGAACCTCCCGGACGTCCCGGCCGAGGACTTCGGCAAGGTGGCATGGGTCGAGCGCGCGGAGCTGCGGGAACTGCCGGTCATGGCGTCCGGCGGCCAGACGGCCAAGCACGACATCGCCACCTCGATCCGGCTCGCCTCCCCGCACCCGGTCATCCCCGCGTACGGCCGCCTCGGGTGGCACAACCGGGACGGCCGATGGCTGTACGTCCACGGCGGCGGCGCCTGG
>NZ_JBHVGL010000073.1:0-1208 GCF_042800875.1 Kitasatospora sp. NPDC057595
ACGCCGGCGTCGTTCGAGCCGACCCTCGACTACGTGGTGGTGAAGGTCCCGCGGTTCGCGTTCGAGAAGTTCCCGTCCGCGGACGCGACGCTGACCACGACCATGAAGTCGGTCGGTGAGGCGATGGCGCTGGGCCGTAACTTCCCCGAGGCGCTGCAGAAGGCGCTGCGTTCGCTGGAGAAGAAGGGCTCGCAGTTCACGTGGGCCGGTCCGGTGGGTGACAAGGCGGAGCTGCTGGCGAAGGCGGTGGTGCCGACCGACGGGCGGGTCAACACCGTGATGGAGGCGATCCGTGCGGGTGCCACGCCCGCCGAGGTGTTCGAGGCGACGAAGATCGATCCGTGGTTCGTGGACCAGCTGTTCCTGCTGGACGAGATCGCGGGTGAGCTGGCCGGGGCCGACGAGCTGACCCCGGAGTTGCTGCGGCACGCGAAGCGGCACGGTTTCTCCGACCAGCAGGTCGGCGAGATCCGTGGCCTCAAGTCGGACGTGGTGCGGGAGGTGCGGCACGCGCTGGGTATCCGCCCGGTCTTCAAGACGGTGGACACCTGTGCGGCGGAGTTCGCGGCGAGGACCCCGTACTTCTACTCCTCCTACGACGAGGAGAGCGAGGTCGCCCCGCGCACGAAGCCGGCGGTGATCATCCTCGGCTCCGGGCCGAACCGTATCGGGCAGGGCATCGAGTTCGACTACTCGTGTGTGCACGCCTCGTTCGCGCTCGCGGACGCCGGGTACGAGACGGTGATGGTCAACTGCAACCCGGAGACCGTCTCCACCGACTACGACACCTCCGACCGGCTGTACTTCGAGCCGCTGACGCTGGAGGACGTGCTGGAGATCGTCCACGCGGAGCGGCAGGCCGGTCCGCTGGCGGGCGTGATCGTCCAGCTGGGCGGGCAGACGCCGCTGGGTCTGGCGCAGGCGCTGAAGGACAACGGGGTGCCGGTGGTGGGCACCCAGCCCGAGGCGATCGACCTGGCGGAGGAGCGTGGCGCGTTCGGCCGGGTGCTGCGCGAGGCGGGTCTGCCGGCCCCCAAGCACGGCACCGCGTTCTCCTTCGCCGAGGCCAAGGCCATCGCCGACGAGATCGGCTACCCGGTGCTGGCCCGCCCGTCCTACGTGCTGGGCGGCCGGGGCATGGAGATCGTGTACGACGAGGCGTCGCTGGCGTCCTACCTGGAGCGCCACGCCGGTCTGATCTCCGAGCA
>NZ_JBHVGL010000074.1:0-1191 GCF_042800875.1 Kitasatospora sp. NPDC057595
CTACATGTCTACACGTATAAATGCATGATTATTCTTTTAAATTTTCCGTATAATCAGGCTTTCCAAGATCGTCATCACCTTCTGGATACAAGTCATATTCATCGTTCTTTTGTTTTTCATAAGTCATTCTAATTGTGTCGCCATCTCGAATTTTAAAATCTAATGAAATATACTTCCCATCTTGATAAACACGAATTTCGGCATCTTCACGGTTTAATTTATCTATGTCTTTATCTACTCCGTCCTTCTGTAACCTTTGATTTTGTATGCTTACTACTTGATCTATGGCTTCATCATATTTCGCCTTTGTACCGCCACAACCGGCCATGCCGGTTATGGCTGCCAAAAGAGCAAAAGATAAAACAAGTTTTTTTATCATGCCAGTTCCTCCTCTGCTCTAGCGGAGTGTGATTTTTCAACTGTCTTAAATGCTTCTCTCCATTCCTCGAATAAGCAATCTATCGACAGCTTTCCAACACGTCCGTAAAAATCCATAAACAACGCCTGACCTTTTACCATATTCGCAAGCATCTCCTCATTTTGTTTTGTTTGCGGAAGGTTCATCGTCTTTAAAATGTCTGGACGGTCAACATCGTTATCGAAAGCAAAACGCGCACCGAAATTCCCCTTATCATCATCTGTTTCGGAGTCGGCCATATTTTGAGAAACAAGATATAGCTGATTTTTAAAGGAACGTCCTACACGCTTCATATCCTTAACTAATCGCTTACCGCCGCGGGCTTTAGTCAACGTCCAAGCTTCATCGAAAATGATTGCTGTCGGATCATCATGACTGCGGCGACCAAATTTTTCACAGAATTTTGCAAGGCCAATCATAATGCTAAGGCTTTTCCTGTCGCTGTCACTGTAATAACGTGGGTCATCATCTTCATTCGGTAAGTCTAAACCGGCAATTTCTAAAATAGTTACTTTGCGATTCAAGTTAATGGCATCAGCATCCCCATAGCTGAAAACTAATTGAAGAATGCTATTCTGAACCATTTGGACAAGAAGCTCGCCTGCACTCTTAATTGTTGGGTCCTCACTATTCGCTAGATGATCTACAACATGCATAAGCCCAACGGTTTCTCCCTTTGCTTTTCGCTCAATAACCGCATCTAAAGTTTTCAGAACTTCGGTTTTTACAGCATCTTTCCCATGCAAATCATAAATTTGCTCAATGATGTTTTG
>NZ_JBHVGL010000075.1:0-1187 GCF_042800875.1 Kitasatospora sp. NPDC057595
TATGCGCCCGGGCCGACTCATGTTGGAATGTATGTCGGTGATGGAAAATTCATTAATTCAAATGACGCAGGCCTTGAATATTCGAGCGTAGAGACATGGAAAAAGCTTTATCCGTATTTAGGGTTCAGGAGAATATAGAGAGGGTGAGTATGTGGAAGATCAGCAGAAAAGGCGCGGGACACGAATTATTATAATTGTTTCGATTGTTGTCGTAGCTTTGATGCTGCTTTACACCCAATCTTTAAAAAGGGATTTAGCAGCTGCCACGAAGCAAAAGGAAAATTATTCAGCACAAATTGACCGATTGAAAAAAGTAGATCAGACAAAGGCTGCAGAGCTGAATAATGAGTTTATTAATAAATTTTTCACCTACAGCAATACGAAGCAGCGGTATAAAGACATTGAACCATTAATGACTGAAAAAGGTTACCAGTCCACTTATCCAAGCGGGAGCAGTATTCCAAAGAAAGGATCGGATGTATCTTCTTCTGTTTCAGGATTGCAAAGCTATGAATATCAATCAGACAAGCAAGAAGTTTCTTTTATGAATGAGTTCACTGCACGCACAAGCTATAATGGCACAGCAAGCGAACAGAAAATCGTAATCAAAACCCAACTTATTGCGTTGGAGAATGGGGAGTGGAAGGTCGATAATGTTGAATTTATCGCTAATGTAGGCGGAGAGCCGGCGAATAATTAGGTCGAGGATTGATAAAAGTCTGTTTTTTAGACTTTTATCAACCACAGACCTCCAGCAACCGAGCTTGCGAGGGCGGTAGCATAGAGCGAAGGAGTGCACTGCAATGAGTTTGAATGATATGAAAAACCCAAAAGACATGGGTAATGGTGAGCTGTTAGAGGCATATAGCTCTTTTGCATATAGCTCTTTTAACCGAAAACCATTTCGAACGATAGAAGAACAAAATTATTTGGCGCTGCTGCGTCAAGAAATACTGGAACGTATGGATAAAAATGAGTGAGCTGTCATGACATTATCAGATTATCAAAAAAACGGCTCTCTGCTTCGTTCGTGAATAAGTGAGGATCAGAAAGCCGGCCATCTTTTTTTATTCGTGTTTTGATGAATTTTCCTGGTTCCTGGGCAGCTGCTTTGTTCGGATTCTCCTCACAACAAAATTCTTTAAGGAGTGTGAAAACAGTGCGGAAAATACTGTATAACATAGGAG
>NZ_JBHVGL010000076.1:0-1176 GCF_042800875.1 Kitasatospora sp. NPDC057595
CCTCAAACTCCCAAAGGCAACCCCGCAGGGCGAAAACCGCCCTCCGGGGCCACCTCCGGCAGTTTGCATGAGAGTGCCTCTCATTGTAAATCGACTTTCGCGGCATAAACGCTTGTTTTCTCCCTGCAGCAGCCAGTCCTCCTCAAGACCTTGCCAGTTCGAGCGCTTTTTGTATGTATTCCTCTTCTGTAATTTCTCCATGAAACCGCCTTTTCAAAAGCTCTTCCTCTTCTTTTGTAAGCACTAAGCCTTCAAAATCAAGGGTTGCTCGTACATGTCTCATGGCTTTTTCGAAGTCAATTTCCCTTGTCATGATCCTTACTCTCCTTTATCCAATTGTATCACTTCAAGAGCAGGGCAGGCGGGCGAATGAAGTCGCCCATTGCCTGCCCCCGATGCGCAATGAACAGGGTGAGCCTCGTTACTCCTCCCTGTTCAAAGCCGCATCTTTTGCCTCGTTCCAGGTGCGCGACTCCCTGCCGGATTGTCTCGCAGCCCTCCACTTCAGCAAGCCATTTGTCCTCAATCGGAGCCTGCCCGATTTGCGGTAAATGGCATCCCAGCACCCCTGTGGGGTGTGAGAGGCGGAGCTAAAAGTGTCGGACACAATGTTTCCGACACACTCCGCAAAGGGGATGACACGTCCTCCCCCTTGACCCCCACAGTGCGACACTCTAAAATTGAGCTAAACACTCAATTTTAGGAGGTCGAAAAACCATGGTCGCCCGGCAAAAAGAATCCGTCCGACTCGACCCTGAAATTGTTTCGCTCGGTCGCAAGCTCGCGAAACAAGATTTCGGGTCTGAAAAGAAGTTTGGCCTTTTGATCGAGAACGCCATCAGGGCGTATCACGCTCGAAAAGTCCAACCTGTCGAAGCAAGCTCGCTGCTGTCCGCAACCGAGCAAGCTTTGATCGACAGGATTGAAAAACGCGTTCAAGACATGGGAAAGCAAACCGTTGAACGGATTGCTAACCTCACGGCAAAGTCATCATTCGAGACAGTCTACAGCTCCATCATTCTGGAACGAATATTTGACAGTCTCTTTAACAAAAGCAATCCAAAACAAAAGCGTGAAGAAATCCGCGGACTTGCCGCCAAGCGAATGCAGGGCCGTCTCGACAAGGAAGGCGCTGAAAAGATCAGCTCTCTCATTCAGGAAAACAAAGCACTAGAG
>NZ_JBHVGL010000077.1:0-1163 GCF_042800875.1 Kitasatospora sp. NPDC057595
TTTAATGCGGGAATTGTTCGGTGTGTTGTAAAGCTCCGTGAAATAAAGACCTTGTGCAAATCTTTGTTGTAAACCCTGTGAATAAAGCTCTGCATAGTTTAAGTTTGGCATATGTCGTTACCTCCTATTATTTGAACGCTGCCGCCCAAGCTTCTAACTCGGATGACGGTTGTTTTTTATGTTCGCCGTTTGTAAATTTTGGCTGTGGTGTTTCTTCCTGCTGCTGTTCTTTGAAGTGCGGATATTTTTCTACAACCATTTGCATAGCTGCGTTCATATCCACTTCATCAGAAACATAGTTTTTGGCTAATGCGACTACATCCGGCACTGAATCAGCGTTTACACCCAATTTCATAGCTGAAATTTGTGCCTTTAATGATTCATTTTCGCTTGAAACGGTATTGTATTTGGTTTCATAATCTTTCAAGCTGTCGGCCATCTTCTCGGCTTCCGTTTTCTGCGATTCCTGCCACTCTTGAAACTTTGCAAGACCTTCTTTTGCAGACTTAAAGTCCTCAACGCCAAGCTGTTTCAAAAGCTTTTCTTGTGCTCTCTTCGTTTCTTTAGCAATCAGGTTGTTTACATCACTCTGCGGCAAAAGCTTTTCTTGTTGCTGTTGTGTTGGCTCTTGCTGTTGTGGTTCCTGTTGCTGATTTCCTTCCGGGTTAGCCGCCGGATCGGGGTTATTTGCTGCGCCTGCGTTCGGATCGCTCTGTTCAGCGAAGAACTGCAGATTTAGTCTTAAAAGTCTATCTCTCATGTTAAAACCTCCCGAATGGGTAAAATACTTCTGTTTTCTTTAACGCCCACTACAGATAAACGGGCAAGAAAAAAGAGCCTTACGATAGATAAACCGTTGGCTCTTCTTTCTTGTTTGCTTCTTCAATTTTCCGCAGTTCTAAACCCATGTTAAAAACAATGGCTTCCAATTCCTCAACCTTCTTTTCTAGCTTTTCGTGATCTTTTTTCAATACAAACATGCTGCACCGCCTTAATTGTATATTTGCTCGCGCTCTCGTCGCCGTGTACGCCCTGTTTCCTCTAGGAAGGCCCTTAGCCTTGCCTGACCGTCTAAAACCTTCCTGTGTGCCCGTTTCGCGCCAATTTCATCATTCATTTTTTCGAATGTGGCAAGCTCTCTTTTGTTGTTCCTTATATTGCGT
>NZ_JBHVGL010000078.1:0-1162 GCF_042800875.1 Kitasatospora sp. NPDC057595
GTTATTATCATCGTGTTTTGGTTCTTCTTTATCCGCCGCAAAAAGAAGGGATAACACATGGAAAAAGGTCTTTTGTTTTTCACGCTGGCGCTCACAGCCATATGGATTATTCTTGATGACTTTTATGGCGGCAAACACCTGTCAAAGATGGCACAGAAAATGACGCCTGACATTTCTACACCGATGGACGTTGTAAAAGATGGTTGGGAATCTACAAAAGAAACCGTCGACGAAGCCGGAAAGACAGCGAAAAAGGCAGTTGAAAAAGCGACAGGATACGACACGTATAAAAAGTATCAAAAGATGAAGCCGGAGCAGAAAAAGAAAGTCAAAAAAGCCGCTAAAGACAGTTTCATAGATGGGTTTTGGAACGGTCTTAAACGCGGTTTTGGCTTGAAGTAAAGGGGTGATTCTATGCAAGAGTTTACAAAGTCTATGCGGTTTATTATCACCTTTCTCTTTTTCGTTATCCTGCTGGGTATGTTCACAAATGAAAAAATAACGTACACGTTCTTGGTACTTGTTCTCGCAAGTATGGCAGTCCTGAACGTTGACAAGGTAAAACAAATCATGGGAGGTCTTGTGGATGGTTAACAAGTTTTTTGACGTGATTGCGGGTATCGGGATTCTCATTGGTATTTATCTGTTCCTGAAAAATGCCAAGTCTACGACTTCCATTATCAGCACAATCGCGAGCAATTCAATTTCAGGCATCAAAGTATTACAAGGGAGGTAAGGCGGCATGATGGAAGGCTATCACCTTCAAAACCGGGTTCATGCGCTTCAGGAGCTTTCACGTCCAGTGGAGCTACCTGACGCGCAGCTAGGTATTGGAGACGCTGAAGAATTACGCCCAACACATGCCAACTTCATTTACCCGATGGTTCCGAAAGAAGCATTGATCGACAAAGTAACAAACATGAGTATTGAGAAAGCGACAGTCGATCTAAACGGAAATCAGGTAGATGAAGAAAACTTCCCTAAGAATCATTATTTCGGTGATCCGATAGGAGGCTTATATTGGTATGGCGGAATTTGAACAAGTCGGTCATGAATCCGGGGGTCATTCCCCGGGTAAAAAGAAATTCCAATTAAACAAAAAGAATATTGTCATTATCGGGTCGGTTGCAATTGGGGTCTTTCTATTAGTCTCCCTTGTGAC
>NZ_JBHVGL010000079.1:0-1160 GCF_042800875.1 Kitasatospora sp. NPDC057595
ATTCAGCACCTCTCGGTGCATAGATGGCACTCACTCCATATCACTTTTTCTTCGTCTTATGGTCCATGTCGAATTGTGTCGAATAATGAATATCCTAAAAATCATTTTAATGGCCATATGAGCCGTTTTTAAACTCTCAGGTATCATTAGTCTATTTTTATCCCAGGAACGCTCAGAATTGATTTTGAGCGTTTATAGACACACAAAAAAAAGACGGAACACATGAGTCCGTCTAATAAAACATAATCCGCTGGTCATCACGTTGCATTTCGTATCGCAATCTGTGCATCGCTTTGAACTTCAGAAGAAAATCCAACCACACCCAGCGTTAACACTCCCAAAATGATGGCTGCTGACAAAAGGCTTTTACATTTCATACAGAAAATTCGCTCCTCACTTTGCTTTTTTCATCAAGTCGCATTTCTCGAAGCAACGTGCGTATCGCCGTGATCTACATAAGAAAAACCAGCTACGCCTAGCGTTAATACCCCTAAGATGATGGCTACGGAAAAAAGGCTCTTACATTTCATACAGGAAATCGCCCCTTTGAATTTGTTTTTGAGCATCCACCATCTGCTTGAAGAAAAAAACAGAATCATCCAGACGCCCATTTTTAGTATAAAATTCCGCAGCAACTAAAGCCAGCTCCTCCAGATAAGGATAACCCCGGCCATCTTTAAGTGGTTCAAAAGCCTCCAGAACTTTCGATCTGTCCGCTTGTTTGAGGAACAACGCTTCTAAAACGCCCAGCAAATACAAACATAAGTCATCCTGGAATTCATGAGCGTATTCTTTGGCCTTTTCAAAACATTCTTGTCCTTCTGGTTTTTCATCTTTGGTGAAATGAATTAAAGCTAAATCATAATAAGCGCTTGTGATTTCTTTAGCTTTTGCCTTTTTGGCTGCTTTAATGGCCTCATGATAAAAAGGCACTGCCTGAAAGCTTCCAATTCTGCTATAACAGTGACCCATGTTCAATAACGCTTTTGTGATCATCGTCCAATTATCAATCTCTTGAGAGAGAGCCAATGCCTTGTGCAGATGGGGCAAAGCGCGATCATGCGCCAATAAATCATCATAATTTCCCGAAATAACAAAGTGGCATTGTATCTGGCGGACTTTGTATGTAACCTCCTTTTGATAAATTTCATCAGCAAGAG
>NZ_JBHVGL010000080.1:0-1142 GCF_042800875.1 Kitasatospora sp. NPDC057595
GTGTCGTGTCGCTGTCCGGGCAGTGTCGCGGTCCAGTCGTGCCGTGTCGCGATGGTCGCGAGACCCGCGACAGACTTCCGGCGGACAACCCGCGACACGATGGCCGCCTCGGCTGCGTCCGCCTCATCCCCGGACAGGCCGTGTCGCGCCGCGTCGATGGCGGCGGCCAACTTGGCCGCGCGGCGGGAGTGTGTCCGGGTGCCCTCCCGAGTGCCGGCCACCCGGTCCGCCAGGGTCACCGCGCGGTCGGCGGCCCGGCTGCGGGCGATGGCTGCGGAGTTGGCGCCCCGCCGGCCGATGCCGAGGGAGGCGGTCACGCGCTCCCGCAGCTCCCGCAGGGCGGCCCCGAGGATGCCGTCTGCCTGTCCGCCGGACATGCGCAGTTCCAGGCCGAGCAGGAGGTGGAGCATCACGGCCAGGAGGACGGGCCCGAGGACGACCCGGATCGGGCCGCCCGCCGCGCCGGAGACCTGGAATGCGGGGATGGCCTGGACGAGCACGGCGGCATACGCGAGGTAGGCCGGCCCCTTGGTCCGGGTGGCCCATGCGTAGATGGTCAGGGCCACGATGGCCGCCTCTGCGACACCGCACAGGAGGGCCCGCTCGGTCTGGTCCGTGATGGCCAGGGCCGCCCCGAGGAACCGGTAAGAGGTGTCCGCGGACATGCCGAGGGCCAGAGCGGCCGGGGCAAGGAGACCCAGTGTCGCGGCCTTTGTACGGGAGATGCGCGGCATCTGGGGGACCTACTTCCTCTTGCTCTGTACGACGACGCTCTGAACAACCTTGACCGAGAGTGTGTCCTCTCCGGTGCGCTTGCGGCACAGAAGCGCCAGAGCGACCGCCAGCACCACGGCTCCCCCGAGGTACGGGGCGGCGGCGGACAGGGCCGACACGGCCGCGGTCAGGGCGAGCGACACACCCCAGACGACGAACGCGACCACACCGGCCATGGCCGACACGGAGGCGGTCACGGCGGACGCGCGCCACACCCAACGGGGCACGATCGGGGCCGTGTCCGGGACGGCCAGGGCCGCGGACTGCGGGAGCAGGGCGCCGGACGCCACCAGGGCGGCGGCCGTCTGCTGTCGCTCCCACGCTGCGATCAGTTCCGCGGTGGACGGGATGGCCGGCCGCTCGGGGGC
>NZ_JBHVGL010000081.1:0-1091 GCF_042800875.1 Kitasatospora sp. NPDC057595
CCCAAGTAGCACGGGGCCCGAGAAATCCCGTGTGAATCTGGCGGGACCACCCGCTAAGCCTAAATATTCCCTGGTGACCGATAGCGGATAGTACCGTGAGGGAATGGTGAAAAGTACCGCGGGAGCGGAGTGAAATAGTACCTGAAACCGTGTGCCTACAAGCCGTGGGAGCGTCGTCAGTCAGCTTGCTGGCTGGCCGTGACTGCGTGCCTTTTGAAGAATGAGCCTGCGAGTTTGCGGTGTGTAGCGAGGTTAACCCGTGTGGGGTAGCCGTAGCGAAAGCGAGTCCGAATAGGGCGGTTGAGTTGCATGCCCAAGACCCGAAGCGGAGTGATCTAGCCATGGGCAGGTTGAAGCGGAGGTAAGACTTCGTGGAGGACCGAACCCACCAGGGTTGAAAACCTGGGGGATGACCTGTGGTTAGGGGTGAAAGGCCAATCAAACTCCGTGATAGCTGGTTCTCCCCGAAATGCATTTAGGTGCAGCGTCACGTGTTTCTTGCCGGAGGTAGAGCACTGGATAGGCGATGGGCCTTACCGGGTTACTGACCTTAGCCAAACTCCGAATGCCGGTAAGTGAGAGCGTGGCAGTGAGACTGTGGGGGATAAGCTCCATGGTCGAGAGGGAAACAGCCCAGAACACCGACTAAGGTCCCTAAGCGTGTGCTAAGTGGGAAAGGATGTGGAGTCGCAGAGACAACCAGGAGGTTGGCTTAGAAGCAGCCACCCTTGAAAGAGTGCGTAATAGCTCACTGGTCAAGTGATTCCGCGCCGACAATGTAGCGGGGCTCAAGCACATCACCGAAGTCGTGTCATTGCAGCATATAGGGCCAACGCCTGCTGTGATGGGTAGGGGAGCGTCGTGTGCCGGGTGAAGCGGCGGTGGAAACCAGTCGTGGACGGTATACGAGTGAGAATGCAGGCATGAGTAGCGATACAAGAGTGGGAAACTCTTGCGCCGATTGACCAAGGGTTCCTGGGTCAAGCTGATCTGCCCAGGGTAAGTCGGGACCTAAGGCGAGGCCGACAGGCGTAGTCGATGGACAACGGGTTGATATTCCCGTACCCGCTTTGAAGCGCCAACGCTGAACC
>NZ_JBHVGL010000082.1:0-1090 GCF_042800875.1 Kitasatospora sp. NPDC057595
CCGCCGCGAACGGAGCGATCTTCGCCTCGGCCAGCGAACGCACCGCCTCACGGAGCATCTCGTGCTCCTCGGAGATCCGGAAGAGATCGAAGTCCTGGCTCATGGTCGGCCACTCCTGTTTCACGACGTTCAAGACGGCACTCAGTACCCTTCATTATGCACGCGCACAACAAAAAGGGAACTCAGTGCCTTCACAGGGTGGTACTGAGTTCCCTATCCTTTTTGTGGCGGAACGGACGAGCGCAGGGAGATGACACCGTGGTCCACGCAGCCATCGACGCCCACACCGAGAGCGCCTCGCTGTACTTCCAGCGCTGCGCCTGGTGCCACAATCCGACCTTCCAGCGGCTGCTCTGCCCGACCTGCGGCTCCACCGACCTGCGGCTGGAGCGCAGCGAGGGCACCGGGGTGGTGCGGCGCTGCGCCGTCGAGCAGGCCCGCACGCCGCTGGCCCGGCAGAAGTCGCTGATCCGGATGGCCGAGGGGTTCGACGTCTGGTGCATCGTCAACGGCCTGCGGTCCACGGTGCCGGTGGGCACCCGGGTGCGGATCACCGCGCCGGCCGGGTCCGAGCAGCCGGAGCTGACGGTGCTGGCGCCGGAGGAACCGGGCCGGGTGCCGCCCGCCGAGCCGCGGCCGCTGCCGCCGACGCAAGGCGGGTTCACCCAGCACCTGGCGGCCTTCGCGGAGTAGCGGGCGGCGGGGCGGCAGGGCGACTGGGAGAAAAGGGAGAAAAGGGAGTGGCACCGAGTACCCGGGGTACTCGGTGCCACTCCCTCGCTTGCGCGGTGACCGGTGGATGACCGGACGGGTCAGGCCTTGCGGGCCTTCACCTCGGCGGTGAGCTGCGGCAGGACCTCGAAGAGGTCGCCGACCACGCCGTAGTCGACCAGCTCGAAGATCGGGGCCTCGGGGTCCTTGTTGACGGCCACGATGGTCTTCGAGGTCTGCATGCCGGCCCGGTGCTGGATGGCGCCGGAGATGCCGTTGGCCACGTACAGCTGCGGGGAGACCTGCTTGCCGGTCTGGCCGACCTGGCTGCTGTGCGGGTACCAGCCGGCGTCGACGGCGGCGCGCGAGGCACCGACCG
>NZ_JBHVGL010000083.1:0-1085 GCF_042800875.1 Kitasatospora sp. NPDC057595
GAACTTGTTCACTCACATTTCGTTTTCCCCTCAACCTGCAATAGCGAAGCCCATGCAGCTGTTTTGAATCTGCAAAGCTTCGCTCTATTTTTTCTTTTCTTTTTTTGTAGAGGTTTTTTCCTGAAACAGACAAGCGATTTTGTCTGACCTTTTCTTTATGTTCTTCCCATACATGTCGAGTAATCACTTTCTGCCGATTCTTTGATTTTGTACAGTTTTCAAGCAGTGGGCATGAGGAACATATTTCAGGATTTGATTTATATGACCGGTAGCCTTTTCGGTCAGTTGTTGAGTATGTAAGTGTTTGGTGATTTGGACAAATGTATCTGTCTTGTTCACTGTCATAATGAAATTTCCATTTTGGAAACAAGCCTCGGATAGGGTGATAACGTCTATGTGCGATGACACCAAAGATTTGGCGGTCAGATAATCCTTTACAGATCGGAGTCGTTAAATATCCGGAATCAAGGGCGACGGCTTCTACTTGAAAACCAAATCGTGCGATTTGGTGGTCTAATCGGTCAAGATAAGGCACAGAATCATGGACATTTCCAGGTGTGACGTAGGCATCGGTGATAATGTTGTATTTCATATCTGTTGTGCGGTGATCTAAATAGAAAAAACCTTCTGGTTTGTTTTCACGATACAGATAGCCACTTTCCGGATCGGTTGTACTGTGGCGGATCTCTTTTTCAGCTTTCACCTCCTCTTTGGCTGTTAATGGCTTTTTTCCGTGTTCCTCCCGATCCTCTTGAATGGCTTCATTTAAATCCTTGATATAGTTTTGGGTATCCTGCGCAATTGTTTTTCTTGTGTATTTATGCTTGTTGGCATTGGCTTTAAGGTGTGTGGAGTCGGTGAATAGGACTCGTCCGCCCACCATGTCATGATTGATGGCCTGAAGAACGATCTCATCAAAAATGTCTTGGAAGATGGTTGTATCTTTAAAGCGTGTGCGTCTGTTCCAGCTGATGGTGGAGTGGTGTGGAACCGGGTCGTTTATGTTCAATCCGAGAAACCATCTGTACGCCATATTGTAGTAAATTTCTTTTTCAAGCTGTCTTTCTGAACGGATACCATAGAGG
>NZ_JBHVGL010000084.1:0-1046 GCF_042800875.1 Kitasatospora sp. NPDC057595
GCCTGCTTACGCTCAGAAGCCGCAGGGCAAGCAAAACGTAGTAAGCTTGCAAAGTGTTCAGAAATCCTCTAAAGTGGTGTTGAGTGAACCGCGTGTATATGCGGAAGCGCAGGAAATCGCCGATCATTTAAAGAACAGGCGGGCGGTTGTCGTCAATCTGCAGCGCATCCAGCATGATCAGGCGAAAAGAATCGTCGACTTTTTAAGCGGTACCGTCTACGCCATCGGCGGCGACATTCAGAGAATCGGTTCAGATATTTTTCTGTGCACGCCTGATAATGTCGACGTTTCCGGCACGATTTCGGAGCTTATAAATGAAGACGAACATCAGAGGTGGTAAAGCAGGATGATTCTTTATCAAATTTTTTCCGTTCTGAGTTATTTAATTTACATCTACTCGTTTGCCCTGATCATCTATATCTTTATGTCATGGGTGCCGAGTACGAGAGAAACGGCGGTCGGACGGTTTCTCGCAGCGATTTGCGAACCGTATTTAGAGCCGTTCAGAAGGATCATTCCGCCCATTGCCATGCTGGATATATCCCCGATTGTAGCGATTATCGTGCTTCGGTTTGCCACGACGGGACTTTGGGGCCTATACCGCATGATCGCAATGTATACTTGAATGCGACAGTTTGATACGGGCTTGGCACCAGCCAAGCCTCTTTACATAGAAAGGAAAGAACATGAGCGATATTTACCAGCACTTCAGACAAGACGAGCGGCCTTTTATTGATCAGGCGCTTGAATGGAAACAGATTGTCCTGGACCAGTATCGGATGAAGCTGACTGATTTCTTAGATCCCAGAGAACAGGTGATTGTAAAAGCCGTTATCGGCGACGCCTGCGGTCTTGCGTTTTTCGGAGGATATGACAGAGCTGAGCGCAAACGCGCGATTTTATACCCTGAATATATGGAACCTGAACAGGATGATTTTGAGCTTCGGGCTTTTGACGTTCAATACGCTGAAAAATTCGTCAGCATTGACCACCGCTCTCTTCTCGGATCATTAATGGGGATCGGCTTAAAGCGGCAGAAATACGGC
>NZ_JBHVGL010000085.1:0-1032 GCF_042800875.1 Kitasatospora sp. NPDC057595
GGGGCGAAGCTGAGAACTTAAGCGCCAGTAAACGGCGGTGGTAACTATAACCATCCTAAGGTAGCGAAATTCCTTGTCGGGTAAGTTCCGACCTGCACGAATGGCGTAACGACTTCTCGACTGTCTCAACCATAGGCCCGGTGAAATTGCATTACGAGTAAAGATGCTCGTTTCGCGCAGCAGGACGGAAAGACCCCGGGACCTTTACTATAGCTTGATATTGGTGTTCGGTTCGGCTTGTGTAGGATAGGTGGGAGACTTTGAAGCCGTGACGCCAGTCATGGTGGAGTCGTCGTTGAAATACCACTCTGGTCGTGCTGGATGTCTAACCTGGGTCCGTGATCCGGATCAGGGACAGTGTCTGGTGGGTAGTTTAACTGGGGCGGTTGCCTCCTAAAGGGTAACGGAGGCGCCCAAAGGTTCCCTCAGCCTGGTTGGCAATCAGGTGTTGAGTGTAAGTGCACAAGGGAGCTTGACTGTGAGACTGACGGGTCGAGCAGGTACGAAAGTAGGGACTAGTGATCCGGCGGTGGCTTGTGGAAGCGCCGTCGCTCAACGGATAAAAGGTACCCCGGGGATAACAGGCTGATCTTCCCCAAGAGTCCATATCGACGGGATGGTTTGGCACCTCGATGTCGGCTCGTCGCATCCTGGGGCTGGAGTAGGTCCCAAGGGTTGGGCTGTTCGCCCATTAAAGCGGTACGCGAGCTGGGTTTAGAACGTCGTGAGACAGTTCGGTCCCTATCCGCTGTGCGCGTAGGAGTGTTGAGAAGGGCTGTCCCTAGTACGAGAGGACCGGGACGGACGAACCTCTGGTGTGCCAGTTGTTCTGCCAAGGGCATGGCTGGTTGGCTACGTTCGGGAGGGATAACCGCTGAAAGCATCTAAGCGGGAAGCCTGCTTCGAGATGAGCACTCCCACCTCCTTGAGAGGGTAAGGCTCCCAGTAGACGACTGGGTTGATAGGCCGGATATGGAAGCCCTGTGAGGGGTGGAGTTGACCGGTACTAATAGGCCGAGGGCTTGTCCTCAG
>NZ_JBHVGL010000086.1:0-1032 GCF_042800875.1 Kitasatospora sp. NPDC057595
CCATAGTGTACTGTTTATTGAACTGAGATGTAGAAGGTCAAATTTAAAGAATAAAAATAAAATTATAGAGCAGAAAAATAAAACGATATGCTGCGGTGACTTGCTCCATGCCTTAGCCCAGAAGATGCCCAAAGTGAAATAAAACATCTGTGGCAGGAAAGAATGTAAGTACAGGTTACCGATCAAACTGTCAGGCGAGTACTTCAATGTTATAAAAGAAACCAACACACTGAAAGCGGAAACAGCAAAAGAGCAAAGAATCATTTTTTTGAATCCGAAACGTTTATAAAACCAATAAATTGCGGGTAACACAAGGTAAAAGCTAATCTGAACAGGAATTGTCCAAAGTGAATCGTTAAGGCGACCTGTGCCAATGTGATGGAATATGTCAGGGAAGTATTGAGGATATAACACAAAATTGCTAAGAAGCCATGTCCAGTACTCTTTAGTAGTGAATACTGTTAATGAAAGAGCTCCTAGAATAATTAGCAGTACAGTGGAGGCAAGAGCATAGGTGTATATTGCGGGTGCGATCCTGATAATTCGGCTCCAATAAAAATCAGTTACATTATTCCCTTTAAGCTTGGATCTTTCATAGGAAGTGAAAAGAAAAAATGCGCTTAGAAAAAAGAAAATTGATATGCCGGTGTGAAATATTGCTTTACTCTCTGGGGTATAACCAAAGACAGAAATGTTAAGATCTCTTGTAGCGTGATCAATCAACACACAAAGCGCAGCAAAAAGCCTGACAAAAAAGAAACAATTAGAGTGTTTTACATTCATTAAAAGAACCTCTTTCCTATACCATATGGCGAATAAGCAGTAAGGCTGCCTATAAGCAGTGATGATTATATCATAAAAATGGAAGATACGTTCTTGAAAATGAACTAAAATAAATATTTTTGTTCTCAATAAGGTATATTTGTGTGATATAGGGAGGTGTAGATACTTATAAATACACGTATATATTCATAGATGCATGTATATCTAGCTATATCATGAAGAATACAGATAAATCAAGAAGTACCTGCC